>CAYYKQ010000088.1:0-7281 GCA_964440965.1 uncultured Anaerolineae bacterium
ATAGGAGAAAATCGTACTATCAAGGCCAGTCAGCCAATTGTGCAACAACTCTAATGCTATCCCCGCTTCAGCCGCCTTCTGCGCAGTGGAGTTGTTGCACAGGCAATGGCTGCCTCAATGCCCCTCGGGCTCCCTCTCGGGATACTGGTCGAGCCGGCGAGTTTAATTCACCCAATGCAAGGCAGCCGCAATAATGCCTTTAGGCAACCATTCTACTTGCGCAATGGAGGGGAAACGATGACCAAGACGATCATGATTATAGACCATGATGCATTTAATGGAGCCATCAAATTCAGGCTGGAGAAAGAGGGCTTCTCCGTCCTGCTGGCTGGAGATGACACCCATGCCTTAGAGAGGGTCAAGGAAGAGGGGCCCGATCTGATCATCGCCGACCTGACCAGGCTTGAGATGCTTGGCTTCAAAATTCTCAAGCTGCTGAAAGGCGATCCGAAGACGGCCGATATCCCAGTTATCGTCCTGACGACCATGGGGGATAGGGAAAGCCGTGAAAGGAGCAAGGAGTTAGGCGCCGTTGGCTTCTTCGCCAAACCCTTTAACCTTTCCCAGCTGGTCGCTAAGGTGAGGGAAATCCTGAAGGAACCGACCGTCGATTGAGGTTCACACCCGTTTTGATAGCCCGGTTGGATCTCGCCGACCGGGTTTTTTTGTTGCCAATGCCCCCTCATTTGACGTTTCCCTTCTGAGGGCTATAATTTACCTTGCGGGTCAAGGGGAAGGATGAGGCTATCGGATTTGATCGTCGCCCTGCCGAAGACGCAGCTCTGGGGCAGGGCAGACGTCGAAGTGAGCGGCATAGCCTATAATTCCCGCCTGGTTCAGCCGGGCGATCTCTTCGTGGCTATCAGGGGCCTGACTACGGATGGGCACCTCTACATCCCAGAGGCCATCGAGAGGGGAGCGGTGGCAATTGTGGGGGAGAGGGAGCCGGAGACTCCGCCAAGGGTTCCCTTTATCGTCGTCTCCGACTCCCGCCAGGCGATCGCCCTCCTCTCAGCCGCCTTCTACGGCTTCCCCGCCCGCAGTTTGCGAGTCATCGGCGTCACAGGCACCGAAGGCAAAACCACGACGGTCAATCTCATCCATGCCATCCTGGTGGCCTCGGGGCGGAGAGCTGGTTTAGTGAGCACGGTGAGGGCAGTCATCGGCGGAGTAGCCTACGATACGGGCCTGCACACCACCACCCCTGAGGCCCCTGATGTTCAGCGATATCTGGCCCAGATGGTGGCCGCTGGGGCCGAATACGCTGTCTTGGAGGCTACCTCCCATGGCCTGGATCAGCACCGAGTGGCGGGCTGCGAGTTCGATGTAGCCGTGCTCACCAATATCACCCACGACCATCTGGATTACCACAAGTCCTTGGAGAACTACCGCAAGGCCAAAGCCCGCCTGTTCCGCTACCTTTCCTCGTCCTACCGCAAGCCCGATACCCCCAAGGTTTCCATCCTCAACGCCGACGACCCCTCCTTCGCCTATCTGCGGGGCATCCCCGCCGACGTGCATATGAGCTACGGCCTGAATAGCCCCGCCGATGTGATAGCCAAAGAGATCATCCACTCCATTTCCTCCACCGAATTCGTGATCCAGACCCCTCAAGGCGACTTCCCAGTGACCACCCCCCTCATCGGGACCTTCAATGTGTACAACATCTTAGCCGCCGTCGCCGTGGGCATCTCGCAGGGCATCCCCTTTGAAGCGATGCAGAAGGCGATAAATTCGTTTAAGGGGATAGAGGGAAGGATGGAGAGGGTGGATATGGGGCAGGATTTCATCGCCATCGTGGACTTCGCCCACACCCCCAATGCCCTCAGGCAGGCTTTGGCGACGGCTAGGGAGATGAGCAGCGGCCGGGTGATCGTGGTCTTCGGCTGCCCGGGGCTGAGGGACAAGTCCAACCGGCCAATGATGGGGGAGATAGCCGGCAGAATGGCCGATCTCATCGTCCTCACCGCCGACGACCCCCGCATTGAGGATGTGAACGAGATCATCTCCCAGATCGCCGCCGGCTGTGAGAAAGCCGGACGCAGGGAGGGCGTTGATTACTGGCGCATCCCCGACCGCAGGGAGGCCATCGATTTCGCGGTGAGGATGGCTCGCCCCGGCGATTTGGTCCTTGCCGCAGGCAAGGGGCACGAGAGGTCGCTGGCCGTAGGCACCCAGGAACTCCCTTGGGATGAACGCGCGGTCGTGGAAGAGGCCCTGAAAAGGCACCTCTAAATTGACAGGGGGATGGAGGCAAAGTAAAATACGACGATGGAGGGGACATGGCTGAGCGGGACGAGGCCATCGTAAGCATGAGGGGGATCGTGAAGCGGTTCCCCGGCGTTGTGGCCAACGACCATGTGGACTTCGAGGTCAGAGCTGGCGAGGTCCATGCCCTTTTAGGGGAGAACGGTGCGGGAAAGACGACCTTGATGAACATCCTCTATGGCCTCTACAGTCCCGACGAGGGGGAGATCTATGTGCGGGGCAGGAAGGCCACCATAAGATCGCCCAGGGATGCCATCGCATTGGGGATAGGGATGGTTCACCAGCACTTCAAGCTGGTCTATCCTCACACCGTCGCCGAGAACATCGTCCTAGGCCTCTCCTCCGCCAAGTTCCTCTTCCCCACAAGTGAGGTCAGAGAGAAGATCAGGGCCTTCTCGGAGAGATATGGGCTGAGGGTGGACCCCGATACCCGCATCTGGCAGCTCTCCGCCGGCGAGCAGCAGCGGGTGGAGATAATCAAAGCCCTTTACCGAGGGGCCGAGGTCCTCATCTTGGACGAGCCGACGACTATGCTCACCCCCTCTGAGACAGAGGAGCTGTTCGCCATCCTGCGCCGCATGGCCGAGGAGGGACGGGCGGTCATCTTCATCACCCACAAACTGGATGAGGTGATGACCGTGGCCGACCGCGTCACCGTGCTGAGGAAAGGAAAGGTCATGGGAACGGTCAAGCCGGCTGAGACGAGCAAGCGGGAGTTGGCCAGGATGATGGTGGGCCGGGAGGTCCTCTTCCGCTTGGAGAGGAAGCCAGTGGAGAAAGGCAGGGTCGTGCTGGAAGTGGAGGACCTGCGCGCCTTAAACGACAGGGGCCTGCTGGCCCTCAAGGGGGTCTCCTTCACCGTTCGCGAGGGGGAGATCCTGGGCATAGCAGGGGTGGCTGGCAACGGCCAACGGGAGCTGGTGGAGGTCGTCACCGGATTACGAAGGGCGGTAGGGGGAAAGGTGCTCATCTTGGGGGAGGATGTGACGAACCGCTCCCCCAAGGAGATAGTGGAAGAAGGAGTGGCCCACATCCCTGAGGAGCGCATAAGGATGGGGCTCGTCCCCGACATGAGCGTGGCCGAGAACCTCATCTTAAAGGATTATCGTTGCCCGCCCTTCTGCGGGCGATTTTTCCTCAATTTCGATTTCATCACTCGGCACGCTCAAGAGCTCATCGCTGACTACGAGATAATGACCCCCAGTCTGCGTACTCCAGCCAAGCTCCTCTCAGGGGGAAACATCCAGCGCCTCATCCTGGCGAGGGAGACCTCCGGGCACCCTCGCCTCATCGTGGCTGCCCATCCCACCTACGGGCTGGACGTGGGGGCCACCGAGCAGATCCGCCACCTGCTGCTCAAGCAGAGGGAGAGAGGCGTAGCCATCCTCCTGGTTTCCGAAGACCTGGATGAGATAATGCAGATGAGCGACCGCATAGGGGTGATGTTCGAGGGCCAGATAGTGGGCATAGTGGAAGCCGGAAAAGCGGACGTGGAGGAGATAGGGATGATGATGGTCGGTGGGAAGAAGGCTTCCAAGGTCTAGGCAGAGGTGATGTATGGAAGTAAAAAGGAAATGGCGCCATCCAGGAGGCAAACTCCGAGAACTCGGCGCCCAGGCGTTGACCGATGCCGAGCTTTTGGCCATCCTTATCTCCTCGGGAATCAAGGGGAAGAGCGCCGAGGAGATAGCGGAGGAAGTGCTGGAGAAATTTGGCCCCCTCCCCGAGATGGCCAATCAACCTTTGGAGAAGTTCCTGGAGATCAAAGGGCTCTCCGACGTGAAGATCATCCGCATCGCCGCCGCCTTCGAACTGGCCAGGCGATTGGCAAAAGGGATCTGCAGAGGTGAAGAAAAGTAAACTCACTGAGAAACCGGCGCGGATGCCGGATTTTCGGGAACCTCACATCGAGAGAAGCGTCCGAACCTATCTCAAAGAGGTACAGAAACTATCGAGCGAACCTGCCAGGTCTCAGCGCTTCTCCATCCTACTCCATGACCTGTTTGACCTGGAGCTCCCGTTCATCGAAGACTACCTTGCAGGGATGGAGAAATACGTCCGCACCCGGAGGAAGGACAGAATCCTCCGAGGCGAGATTGATAATCTCTTCGGCAACCTGGTCATTGAGTTCGAAAGAGATCTGAGCAAAAAGCTCCCTGAGGCGGAGGGCCAGCTCCGCAGATACATCGCCTGCCTCTGGTCGGAAGAAGACCCCCAGCGGCGCATCCCTTACCTCTGTTTGGCCGCCGATGGCGTAAGATTTAAGGTCTATTCTCCCCAGGCCCCGCTGCGAAGGCCCCTCGAGCCCGAGGAGGTCTCCCTCAACGAAATCGAATCCCTGGACTGGCGGGAAATCCCGCCGATGGATATCTACTTCTGGCTCGACCGCTACTTCCGACGCCGTGAGATACTGAGGCCCAGGACGAAGCAAATCATCAAGGACTTCGGCCCTAGGAGCCACGCCTTCCAGGTGACGGGCCACACGCTTCTCTCCGTCTGGAAGAGGGTGAAGGGCGAAAGTGAGTTTGAGGTCGTCTACCAGAGCTGGGCCAAGTACCTCCGTATCACCTACGGCGGCCCCGTGGCTGACGAGGAACTCTTCATCCGCCACACCTACCTGGCCACGCTCGCCAAACTCCTGAGCTGGATGCGCCTGGCCGAACCAACCTCCTCTCCCGACGACAACACTCTCATCCGGGTGCTGGAGGGGCAATTCTTCAAAGAACAGGGCATCGAGAACTTCTTGGAGGAGGATTTCTTCTCCTGGATAGCACGGGAAAGGGTCCGGGAAGCGGGCGTCGAGGCCAGCCGCAGGCTCTATAACCTCCTGGCCAACTACAACCTCAGGGAGCTTTCCGAGGACGTGCTGAAGTCCCTCTACCAGGGGTTGGTTGACCCCAAGGCCCGCCACGACCTGGGCGAGTACTACACCCCTGACTGGCTGGCCCACAAGATGGTTAACACCCTCCTGGACCGAAACCCTGAAGGTTCGATCCTTGATCCCGCCTGCGGCTCGGGGACCTTCCTCTACAAGGCCATCCGGGAGAAGAAGGATCGTCTTGGGCAATCTGCTAGGACCCTCCGCCACATCCTCGATTCCGTGGCCGGAGTGGACATCCACCCCCTGGCGGTCATCGTTGCCAAGACCAACTACATCCTGGCCCTGGGCGACCTCCTGACGAAACACCGAGGGAGAACGAGGAGAATACTCATCCCCATCTACCTGGCCGATGCCATCCGCCTGCCGGAGCGAGAGCTGAAGCCCTCTTTTGAGAGGCCGCTACCTGGCTACAGGGTGCAACTGGACGACCAGACCGTTCACCTGCCCGAAAAGCTGCTGGAGGAGCCCCCTCTCTACGACGAGGCCATCGAGGCCACCAAGGATTTCGCCGTCCAGATGGGGGAGGCGACCGAGGAGCAGTTCGTTAACTACCTCCGAGCCCGCTTCCCCAGGCTGGCCGAAGACGCGCAGCTTGCCTCTGCCCTCTTTCACATCGCCCGGACGCTACAAGGCCTCATCCGGGCCAGGCGGGACACCATCTGGGCCTTCGTACTCAAGAACATTTACAAGCCTCTCTTTCTCAGGCGCAGGTTCGACTTTGTGGTCGGCAATCCCCCCTGGCTCTCCTACCGCTACGTGGAACGGGGCGAATATCAGAAGTTCCTCAAGAAGCAAATCACCCAGACCTACAACCTACTCTTTGGCAAGGCCGAGCTCATCACCCAGATGGAGTTGGGGACGCTCTTCTTCCTGCGGGCGGCCGACCTCTACCTCAAGCCGGGTGGGGCCATCGCCTTTGTCCTCCCCCGCAGCATCTTCACCGCCGACCAACACGACGCCTTCCGGCAAGGGAAGTTCACTTTCACGGAAGCGAAGGTGAAATTCGAGGAAATCTGGGATTTAGAGGGAGTGGAGCCCCTCTTCAATGTCCCCGCTTGCGTGGTCCTTGCCGCGAAGGAGGAAAGACCAGGAATCTCCTACCCACTTCAGTGCCGGGTTTTTCGCGGGATGCTCCCCCGCCGAAATGCCGACTTTGACGAAGCCGCCGAAGCCCTCAGAGTCACCGATGCGCAGCTTTTCCTCAACCGAAGGGGAGAGCGCACCTTCTGGGCGACCAGGGAAGGGATGGTGTTACCAGGGGCAAGTCCTTATCGAGACCGTTTCAGCCAGGGAGCGACCCTCGTCCCACGCTCTTGTTGGTTCGTGGAGGTAAAAGCCTCGCCGCTGGGCTTCGATCCCTCCCTGCCGCCTTTGGAGACGGCGGAGCGGGCCAGGAGGCAGGCCAAAGCTGCCTACAAGGGCTTGGTGATGAAAGGAAACGTGGAGGGCCGCTTCCTCTACGCCACTATCCTCTCCACCGACCTCCTCCCCTTCGGCCACCTCAAGCCTCGCCTGGTGGTTTTGCCCATCGAGCCCATGGGGACGGGCTACGCTTTGCTCACCGCCGAGGAGGCGCGAAGGAGGGGCTATCTCGGCCTGGCCCGCTGGCTGGAGGCCGCCCAGGCTGAGTGGGAGAGGCGGCGGGGGGAGAAAGCGGAGCGGATGGACGTCCTGGAGTGGCTGGACTACCGCCGAAAGCTCACCTCCCAGAACCCCCAGGCCAGATACCGCGTGCTCTACCCCACCTCGGCCACCTACATGTGCGCCTGCGTGGTGGAGAGCAAGCCCGTCGAGTTCGAGATAGGCGGGCAGAGGTTGGAGGCAAGGGGGATTGTGGCGGATTACAAAACCTATTACTACGAAACCGATGTTGAGGATGAAGCCTATTACCTGACGGCGGTGCTCAATGCACCCATCATTGACCAAAAGCTCAAGCCGATGCAGGCCCGAGGCCAGTGGGGGCCTCGCGACATCTGCAAGAAAGTCCTCGAACTCCCCATCCCTCAGTTCGACCCTTCCAGGGAAGAGCACCTCAAGCTGGCGGAGTTGGGCAAAGCCTGCACCCAAAAGGTGGCTGGTTGGCTGGAAGGCGGTGGGCCAGGAAAGATCCGCAGCATCGGCAGGCTCAGGTC
>CAYYKQ010000089.1:0-7098 GCA_964440965.1 uncultured Anaerolineae bacterium
GAGGTTGCGCATTCCATAGTGGAGTTGTTGCACAATTGATGATGAGCTCGCTCGCGGTAAGTTCGCGAAATTCTTTCACCCCAGTCAGCAGCGAGCGAGCTCATCACCCCGGCCGGAAGCGAGCAAACTCATCAGTAGACAGGCCTGAAACCAATCCCAGAATCGCCTAAACCTTAGGAACTTTTGCCCCCATAGGAGAAAATCGCCTTTTGGAGCCAATCAGTCAATTGTGCAACAACTCTAGTGACGAAGCCGCTCTCGATGGACAGGGAATCCGTCGGCTAAGGGGAGATCAGCGAGCAGCTTTGTCAGATGGTATGCCCGTTCGCACCGGATTCCTTATTCGGAGAGCGGATGCGTCAGGAGGCCGGTTCGATGCGAGAGATCACTACATCCAGCCGACGGATTTATGAGGGACGGGTGGTCAACCTCCGGGTGGATACCGTCCGGCTGGAAAACGGGCACATTACAGAGCGGGAGATCGTCGAGCACCGTGGCTCGGTGGCCATGGTAGCCTTGGATGAGGATAGCAACGTCCTCCTGGTGCGGCAATTTCGCAAACCGGCGGAGAGGGAGCTGCTGGAGATCCCCGCAGGCACCTTGGAACCAGGTGAGGAGCCCCTGGTCTGTGCGCAGCGAGAGCTCAGGGAGGAGACGGGGTATCGAGCTGCCCAGATCGAGGAGATGTGCACTTTCTACACCAGCCCCGGCTTCTGTACGGAGCAAATTCATCTCTATCTGGCCACCGGCCTTGAACTCGCTTACCTTCCGGCCGAGAAGGACGAGGCTATCGAAGTGATCAAAACTCCGCTCGCCAAGGCGTTGGAGATGATCAAATCCGGCGAGATCGCCGATGCCAAGAGCATTGTGGGGCTGTTGATGGCTTGGGCCAAGCGGACGTAGCAACCCACGAGTTCTCCCGTCAGCGGGGACATCCCCATTGGAGGATAGGTATGGAAAGGAGAGATTGATGTCTGGAGAGAGAAGGGTTTGGATAATCGTCATAGCTGTGGTGGTGGCAGGATTGCTTTTCTCCTGCATTGGTGGATTTGGCTACCTCTGGTACCAAGGCCGCGGGCGTCTCAGGGTGAGGCCTGCAACTCCTGCGCCAGCTGCCACCCCTAAGCCCGGGGTTACGCCCGCGCCAAAGGGCGCTACGCTGAACCTCCCTGGAGCCGACCCTCCAACTTTAGACCCAGCCCTGACCACGGATGCCACATCGGCCGAGTACATCGTGGAGATATTCAGCGGCCTGGTGACCCTGAACTCCGACATGGAGGTGGTTCCCGACATAGCCAAGAGCTGGGAGGTAAGCGAGGATGGGAAGGTCTATACCTTCCACCTCAGGGATGATGTCAAATTCCACGATGGGATGCCGGTCACAGCGCATGATTTCAAATATTCCATCGAACGGGCCTGTGACCCCAGGACCGCCTCTCCGGTGGCCGATGCCTACTTAGGGGACATCGTAGGGGCCAAGGATAAGCTAAAAGGGCTGGCCACGGAAGTCTCCGGCGTCAGGGTGATAGATGAGCATACCCTGGAGATAGAGATAGATGCACCGAAGGCTTACTTTCTGTACAACCTGACCTATCCGGTGGCCTTCGTGCTCGACGAAAGGAATGTGGAGAGGGGAGGAAGAACCTGGACCGATCACCCCAATGGCACAGGCCCCTTTAGGCTGGCCGAGTATCGCCTCGGGGAGAAGATCGTGCTTGAGCGGAACGAGCACTACTACGGGGAGCCAAAGCCCGCCCTGGCAAGGGTGAATTACATCCTGGCGGGCGGGTCGGCCATGACCATGTACGAGACGGGTGAGCTGGATGCCGTCCCTGTGAGCTTGGTGGACATCGAAAGGGTTATGGATCCAACCAATCCCCTCCACAAGGAGCTGACCATCGCCCGAACATTGAGCACTTATTACCTCGGCTTCAATGTGAATAAGCCGCCTTTCGACGATGTCAAGGTGCGCAAGGCTTTCAATATGGCCATTGATAAGCAGAAGATCGTAGATGTAGTCTATAAGAAGACGGTCCCCGCTGCGAACACCATCCTTCCCCCTTACTTCCCTAACTATAAAAACGAGGATCTGGAGGGGTATCCATACGATCCTGAGAAAGCGAAGGGGCTGATCGCCGAGTCTAAGTACGAGGATGTGTCCAACTTCCCTGACATAACCCTCTATATCACGGGGAGAGGGGGAGCCCCTCCCCGCCTGATAGAGGCTGTAGTAGAGATGCTCAAGCAGAACCTGGGGGTGGAAGTGTCTATCCAGATGACCGATTGGGCCACCTTCCTGATGGACCTTGCCACCGGCCAGTATCAGATGTTCTCCTTAGGCTGGATAGCCGATTATCCTGACCCATACGACTTCTTGGACATCCTGTTCCACAGCGAGAGCGTGACCAATCACACAAATTACGCCAACCCAGAGGTGGATCGCCTCCTGGAGGAGGCGAGAGTAGAGCAGGATCCGGAAAAGCGTATGGAGTTGTATCGTAAGATCGAGCAGATGATCTTGGATGATGCCCCTTGGATTCCTCTTCTGCATGGCGTGGACTATTGGCTGACCAAGCCTTACGTCAAAGGGATGATTTATCCACCTATAATCATCCCCAGGCTGAAGTACGTTTCGGTCAGCAAATAGCGATAAGGTGCAGAAGAGGTAGCTATGGACTTGGCTGCTAAGGGGAGATGCTTTTTAAGGGGTAGCTGCTTGATGAGCCGCAAGGATTGTGGGGGAAGATGATCGCTTACGTTCTCCGCCGTCTATTGTGGTTGCCTGTATTGCTGCTCTCCGTCTCCTTGGTCACCTTCTCCTTAGGGCTTTATGGCCCTGGCGACCCCGTTCAGGTGCTGCTTGGGCAGCGTGCCGATCCCGAGTTGGCCGAGCGCATCAGGCACGAGTGGGGATTGGACAGACCACTCTCCGTCCAGTTCGCGGGCTATGTCTGGAGGGCTCTGCACGGGGACTTTGGGGCGTCACTGGTCAAGTATCGAGGCCAGCCGGTGGGCCGTCTCATCGGCAAGCGCCTTTTGGTCACGGTGCAGCTTAACCTGGTAGCCATAGCCTTAGGCGTTGCTGTAGGCATCCCCTTAGGGCTGGCCGCGGCCCTCAAGAAGGGGAGCTGGATCGACCATCTAGCGCGCATCGTGGTGATAGGAGGCATCTCTATCCCTGGTTTCGTCATTGCGCCTATCCTGATGTTCATCTTCGCCCGCCAGCTGCGCATCCTGCCCCCTGGTGGGTGGGGAGGTATCTTCAGCCTCAAGATCGTCATGCCCGCCCTGGTGCTGGGTAAGGGGCCCATCGCCGTCTTCACCCGCCAGGTCAGGGCTAATATGCTGGAGGTTCTGCCCAAGGATTACATCCGCACGGCCAGAGCTAAGGGGCTCCCAGAGCGGATGGTGGTCATCGGCCATGCCCTCAAGAATGCCTTCATCCCCATCTTCACCATCCTGGGCTTGATGCTGGGTGGTTTGGTGGAAGGAAGCTTCATCACCGAGACCATCTTCGGCATCCCCGGGATAGGCCGCTTAGGCTTCGAAGCCTTCTGGGCCAGAGACTATCCCATCATCATGGCCTTGACCCTTCTGGTGGCTGTGGCCTACGCTCTGGCCAACTTGGCGGTGGATATAGGCTACGGATTCCTGGATCCGAGGATCAGATACACTTGAGTAGCAGAAATCCCGAACCCCACCTCGAGGGGCGAAGAGATTCTGTACTTGGTCGTTGATCCAAAAACACGAATCCTTATCACAAACCCAAGATCACCAGAGATGCCTATGGTGAAAATATTTATGGCCATGTCGCCTGACAGCAGGTATATGGCTGCACTTCGCTGAAATCGTTTGAAGCGTTTTTAGGTTAAGGGCTGAGATCGCCTTCCGGGCAACTTCACAAAGCCTGGGGAAACGGCATGAGGGGAATGGGAGGAACGGTCGAAAGGGAAATCGAGCCTCGCCGACCTTGGTTGGAATTTTGGCATCGCCTGAGCAGGCGCAGGTTGGCTGTGGCAGGCTTAGTAGTGATCCTGGCTATGTATTTCACAGCCGCCTTCGCCCCCTATCTGGCGCCCTACCCCTACACCCAACAGAACTTGGATGCTGTGGAGCAGCCGCCCAGCTGGGCACATCCCTTGGGAACCGACGAGCTGGGGAGGGACCTCCTGAGCCGGATCATCTGGGGGGCTCGCTCCGCCGCCTTCATCTCCATCACCGTCACTGCTATAAACCTCCCTTTGGGGCTGCTCATGGGCGCGCTCGCGGGCTACTTGGGCGGGATGGTCGATCTGATCATCATGCGCATCTGCGATTTCCTCTTCGCTTTCCCCGGGCTCCTCTTCGTCTTCTTCATCGCCGTCACCATCGAACCCTCCATCGTGGCTTGGGCGAAGGCCATCGGCCTGGAAGGGCTGGCCAAATCGGGCTATGTAAACTACCTGGTGGTGATCTTCGCCCTCTCCATAGTGGGATGGCCCGGCTTAGCCAGGCTGGTGAGGGGCCAGATACTCTCCCTCAAGGAGAAGGAGTTCGTGGAGGGGGCGAGGGCCATAGGAGCCTCCTCGTGGCACATCATCGTCAGGCATCTCCTGCCCAATGCCATGCCGCCGGTCATCGTCTCCATCTCCATGGGCATGGGAGGAATCATCCTTTCGGAGGCTGTCCTGAGCTTCTTAGGGATAGGACTTCAGCCACCCAATCCCAGTTGGGGGGCGCTTATCTACAACAATTACCACTACTGGCGGACCAGACCCCACATGATCATCGCGCCGGGGTTGGTCCTGGCGGTGGTCATCTTCGCCTTTAACTTCCTTGGCGATGGTCTGAACGAGGCCCTCAGCCCTGGCAGATAAAAAGGAGCCAAGGCCTTAGGAAAACGCTACGAAAATGGCATATAGCAGATTAGCCCATTAGGCTATATGCCATAGGCCAACGGAGGAGAGAGATGGCTTTACTTGAGGTGAGAAATCTCACAACCCGCTTCTACACCCCAGATGGGGTGGTCCACGCGGTCAATGGCATCTCCTATACCCTGGATCGAGGGGAGACGCTGGGCATCGTAGGGGAGTCGGGCTGTGGAAAGAGCGTGAGCGTGCTATCTATTCTACGGCTCATCCCCCAGCCGCCGGGCAAGATCGTGGATGGAGAGGTTATCTTCGACGGCCACGACCTCCTCAGGATGAGCGAGGAGGAGATACGCCAGGTGAGGGGGAACAGGATCGCTATGGTCTTCCAGGACCCCATGACCAGCCTCAACCCGGTGCTCACCATTGGGAGGCAGATAAGCGAGGCTCTGGAATTGCACATGGGCATGACCAAGGCCCAGGCCCGTCAGCGGACCATCGAACTCCTGAAGATGGTGGGTATACCCCAGGCCGAGGACCGAATCGATGATTATCCCCATCAATTTTCGGGTGGCATGCGCCAGAGGGTGATGATCGCCATGGCCCTCTCCTGCAATCCGGAAATCTTGATCGCCGATGAGCCGACCACTAACCTCGACGTCACCATCCAGGCCCAGATCATCGACATCGTTAAGCGATTAAGGGACGAGCTGGGGATGGCCGTTATCTGGATCACCCACGACTTAGGGATCGTCGCCGGCCTAGTGGACAGGGTGATGGTGATGTATGCCGGCTACCTGGTAGAGAAGGCCAATGTCAAAGACCTCTACGGCGACCCACGACACCCCTATACCATCGGCCTGCTGGGCTCAGTGCCACGGCTGGATGAGAAGCGTAAGAGGAGGCTCTTCTCCATGAAGGGGCTTCCCCCTGACCTTATAGACCTGAATCCCAACCAATGCCCCTTCGCTCCACGCTGCGACTATGCCATAGACCGCTGCTGGGAGGAGAACCCCAAACTGCGGCTCGTAGCCCCAAACCATGAGGTAGCCTGCTGGGTGGACGTGAGAAAATGACCAATGACCAATGAACCAATGATTTATTGGGATTTGGTCATTGAAAATTGAAATTTAGGGAGAATGCAAATGGCAAGGGAAAATGAGATTTTGGTCAGGGTCGAGAACTTGAAGAAATACTTCCCCATCACGCGGGGCATCATCTTCCAGAAGCACATAGGGGATATCAAGGCCGTGGACGGGGTCAGCTTCTTCATCCGAAGGAACGAGACCTTAGGCCTAGTGGGCGAAAGCGGCTGCGGCAAGACCACCACCGGACGGACCATCCTGCAACTCTACCGCCCCACGGCAGGAAAGGTCTACTTCGAAGGCAAGGACCTCACCACGATGAAGGGCAAGGAGCTCAGGCGCATGCGGCGCAAGATGCAGATGATCTTCCAGGACCCCTATGCCTCCCTCAATCCCCGCATGACTGTGGGGAACATCGTCGGCGAGCCGTTGGAGGTCCATGGGATAGCCAAGGGCAAGGAGAAGAGGGAGCGAGTGATGGAGCTTCTGCACTTAGTGGGCCTCAACCCTTATTTCATCAACCGTTACCCCCATGAGTTCTCCGGCGGGCAGAGGCAGCGCATCGGCGTGGCCAGAGCATTAGCTCTGAACCCCTCCTTTATCGTCTGCGACGAGCCCGTCTCCTCCGTGGACGTCTCCATTCAGGCCCAGATCGTCAACCTGCTGGAGGACCTCCAGGCCAAGTTCGGTATGGCTTACCTGTTCATCGCCCACGACCTGGCTATGGTGCGCCACATCTCCGATCGGGTGGCAGTGATGTATCTGGGCAAGATCGTGGAGCTCACCGACCGCGATGAGCTTTACCACCATCCCCTCCACCCCTACACTAAGGCCCTCCTCTCAGCGGTGCCCATCCCCGATCCCTCGGTGGAGGAGAAACGGGAGAGGATCATCCTAGTAGGCGATGTGCCCAGCCCCGCTAACCCACCCAAGGGTTGTAACTTCCACACTCGCTGTCCGATAGCCATAGACATCTGCAGGGAGGTGGAGCCGGAGTTCAGGGAGGTGGGCAGCGGACATTGGGTGGCCTGCCATAGGGTATGAGCGAGCCGTTCGGATCGGCAGCTGGAAGCAGCGGATAGGGGAGGAATCGGCAACTTGACAACCCTTGAGGTTTCAATTATAATTGGATTCGAATTTGTTCAAAGGCCAAGAAGGGGGGTGAT
>CAYYKQ010000090.1:0-6911 GCA_964440965.1 uncultured Anaerolineae bacterium
AATCCGCTGGATATCCGCTGACAGATGCTGTGATGATGGGAAAGTATGGTAGAGTTCCACCCCTACACCACCGTTTTGGTGGCCATTATGAACAATCCGCGGGATTTCGCCATCGCCAGGGATGAGCACTGGTATCGCATTCCCGTCAAACGCGCCCCCGCCAGGGCCATTGAGGCCCCTGTCCTGGCCTTCTACCAGACGAAGGCCTTCGGGCCGGAGGGGTGGGCCATCAACTATTGGGCCGAGGCTCGGAGATGGGAGGTCGTCAAGCGCATCGAGCTCCTGCCCCAGGAGGCATCCCATCCCCGTGCCCACGACGATTACTACAAAATCCACCTGGGAGAGCTCAAGCGGCTGCCCCATCCCATCGTCAGCAGGAGGTGGAGGCGCATCACCTTCATCATCACCACCTGGGAGCGCCTGATGCGGGCCCAGGAGGTGAGGGAGCTCCTCCACGGCGACATCTGGGAGGAGCGGCTGTACCGCGCCCTGCGGAGGGCGGGTATCATCGCCGAGGGAAGGGTGAACTGGGAGGCCGGCAGGGGAGAGGCATGGGACTGATAAGAGGGGTGATTTTCGATTTAGGGCGCACTTTGATGTACCTGAGCGTCCCTGGAGATGAAGTCACCAGGCGAGGAGCAGCTGATCTGGCTGCTTTTTTGGTAAATCGGGGATTTGCCCTCGACGCCTCCTCCTTCAGCGAGGCCTTTTTGGAGCAGCGTCGCCTCCTCAAGGAGAGGGCGAGGGCGGAGAGGGTGGAATACACGGCGGAGCTGGCCCTCCGCACCACCTTGACGGATTTCGGATACCCCGAGGTCGAGGCGGAGCTCGTGAGGCGGGCCATCGAGTCCTTCTTCTCCTACGAGGAAGCACATTGGAAGGCCTACCCCGATGCCGTTGAAACCCTGCGGAGACTGTCCGAGGCGGGTTATCGCCTGGGCCTCGTCTCCAATGCCACCGATGACGCCATCGTCCAGCGGCTGGTGGAACGGGCCGGATTCCGCCCCTGGCTCGACCCGGTCATCTCCTCCGCCGGCGTGGGCATCCGCAAGCCCGATCCAGCCATCTTCCGGATAGTGCTGGAGAGATGGGGGATCGCCGCCCACGAGGCGGTGATGGTGGGCAACGACCTGGAAGCCGACATCCTGGGGGCGAAGCTGACGGGTATGTGGAGCATCCTGATCAGGAGGGGTCCAACCAACGTCCAAAGCACCCGGATCGCGCCCGACGCCGAAGTCGACGAGCTTTCCGAGCTCCCTGAGGCCATCGCCTCGCTGGGCAACCTCTGAATGGACATCCCTAACGCTGCTTTGTGAACAAGGAGATTTTACACGTGGGTTTGTCGCCCAGGTGAGGATCGCAGTGGAGGATTTCTGGGTTCAAAGGGTCGGCGAGCTCGAGAGGGCAGTAAGCGAGGGGTTAGCCAGGTGGTTTGAGTGGGTCGCACACGGGGGGTACCTCTCAGAGGCCTGGCCGGACTCCGCCCCCCGCATCACCCTAAGCGAATTGGCTCAGCTTGAGGGCGAGATCGAAGCCTACAGGGCGCTCGCCCACCTCGAACGGAAGGCTCCGCGTTCCATCCTGCCCGCTCCCAGCGCCGCCGAGCTGAAAGCCCGCCTGGCCAGCAGGGGGGGATTGACCATCGCCATCGTCAGTTACCATACCAACCCCCTCTACGCCATCAGGGAGCGGGTACGGGAGGAGGAAGGGATCGAGATCGACCTCTATGACCAGGGGGGGCAGGGGACCTACCAGGAGAGGCTGGCTTACAACCTGGCGGAGGAGTTCGGGGTGAACGTGTTCTCTTTCACTTTAGCTCGCAGCTACCTGACCAAGGAGCGCTACCTGAACATCCATCCCAAGGCCCCGGTCATCCCCATCCCCAATCGCTCCGGCCGCTTCGTGGAGGACGAGACGGGATTGGTCAAGAAGGAGAACCTCTACTTCATAATCGATGACCTGGTCGATGCTACCCTCGATTACCTCCTCAAAAACGATATCCAGATTGACATCTTCTCCGGCCATTACGCCACCGGGGTGGCCGCCTGTCGAAGGCTTCGCAGGCGTTACGAGGAGCTTAAGAAGGGAAAAGCTCTCTTCTCAGCCACCACCCATTCGCTGGGGTGGAACAAATTCGTCAACATCGCCAACCGATGCTCCCTCGATGAGCTGAGGGAGCTGAACCTCGACCGGCGGCTGAGGGAGGAGAGACGCGGCTTCCAGGAGGCTGATCTGGTGATCACCGTCTCACCTATGGAGATGGAGACGGTCACCCATCCCAGCTTGTATGGCGTTTCTTCAGAGAAGGTGGTGTCCATCCCGGGAGGGGTGGATGGCAGCCTCTTCCGCCCCTACGACCCTCACAGGGACAGGGAGTGCATCGAGGCCCTTCGGCACAGTTGGGGCATCGCCGAGGACGAGAGGGTGATCCTGATGGTGGGCAGGCTCTGGGATTACAAGAGGAAGGGCGTGGATACCGGGATAGAGGTCTGTGCCCTCCTCCAGCGAGAGGCCGGCGATCGGCTCAAGTTCGTCTTCGTCGGCCTGCCCCCGGAGGGCCATCCTAACAGGAGGAAGATAGAGTCGCTGATCCGCAGAGCGGGCATCTGGGAGAACTCCGTCCTGGTGGAGTTGGTCCCTCACGAACAGATCCCCGCCTGGCTCCAGCTGGCCGCCCGATCCAAAGGGGTCGTCCTCGCCCTTCCCAGGACGGAGCCCTGGGGGCTGGCCAATTTAGAGGCCATGGCCGTGGGGAACGTGGTCATTACCATAAACAAGGAGGGCCCAACCTATTACATCGTCGATGGGGAGAATGGGATACTGGTGGATCGCCAGGATATCCGTCGGATCAAGGACCGGATCCTGGAGGTTCTGCACGACGAGGCGCTGGCCCGAAGGATCCGGGAGAAGGCCCATCTTAGCGCCCAGGATCACTCCTGGGAGGGCGTAGCTCGCAGGTTCCTATGGGCGCACCTGAGGCTCATGAAAGAGCGATGATCTGCAAAGTTGAAGGCCCCAACCGGATATCCGGTTGGGGCCTTCAGCCTTTCCTCTGAGCTCATCCCTGACCTTACGCTGGCTTTGCCCAGCTCAGCCCCAGCTCCTTCAGCTTGGCGTCGGTAGGCACGCCGTTCTCGTCCCAACCGCGCTTCTTGCCGGGTGGAATCAACCTTACAGGGAGGTTCGCAGGACCTCGGCTAAGCGGAAGGGATCGCTGGCCACCACGCTGGCCGCGTAAAGCTCCATGCCCCCGAAGTCGGCCGTCTTATTGATGAGGCTCCCGCGGTCCACCAGCCGCACTATCACCGGAAAACCGCTCCAATCCTCCCCGGCTTCGATGATGGGCGGCATGCAGAAAGCGAGGTTAAAGCTTCTCACCCCCAAGCGATCGACGAAGCATCGCAGGACCTTATAGATAGCAACCTTGAGGTCCTCATCTAAACGCAGTTTCCCATTCGAGCCTAAGCCGTGATGTTCCCATCGTGGCTGGGAGATGAAGAGGACCTCCTTCTCTTTGATAGGCGTGAGGTAGGCGAGCAGGCGCGTCCTGCCCGCTTCCAGGCCCAACCCCAGGGCCGAGTGGACTTCATAGAGGTCGTCGAAGTAGTTCGAGCCATAGGTCTTCTCATACCCCTTGGCCGCTCGCCGTAGGTGCTCCACTTTAGCGTAGTGCATCTCACGGCCGAGGGTCATCTGGGTGTGGCCATGGATGATGGAGGCGCCGCTCTTCCATAGGCAATTCCACATGAGGAAGAAGTACCTGGCCTCTGGATCGACTTCGTGGGCCTCCTGAGCCCAGGCCAGGGCTGTATCGATGTAATCGCTTACCCTCTCGGCCGAGAAGACCAGAGGGTCATGCTCATCGAAGATGACCAGGCCATGGAAGCCATCGTACTTGGCGATATTGCTGCAAGTGACGGAGTACTTGCCTCTCACCCGGCCGAATACGTCCTCAGGCGTCTCTTCAAGCGGCCGGCAGAAGGGATCACCGTAGTTCTCCATGATCAGCTTCTTGATATCCTCGTTCTCCCTGGCCTCCATGGGCCGCTCGGCCCGCAACTCGTTGAAGAGAGAGCCTTCCCAGGTGACTAGATTGGTCACCTTCACAATCCGCTGAGCCAACACAGCCTCTACAGAACCGAAGTGGCTTTCGATCCATCTATGCATGGACGGCGGCGGCTTAAGGTGGCCGACGACGGTGCTCACATGGAAGATGCGCCGGAAGAGCTCCTGCTTCGCAGGGGATAACGACTCTACCAATTGAGGGAGATCGGCGATAGTTTTAAGGGGTCGATCCTCCACTTAATTCACCCCCTTTCAATGTTTGCAGCCCTTGAGGCTAAGGATGGGGGAGCTCAGGGGACGGTCTGAGGGGTATCAGAGGGCTTCAAAATGTTTAAGCATTTAGAGTGGTTGCACAATGGCGATTTAATCCAATATGTTACGCTGCTCTAAGATTATACAAGATATTGCATACTTAACTAGTTTGCACAGCCGCCCTATTATACATCAAAGCATTTCAAGCGTCAAATCAACGGCCCCTTGCCGTTCTGTTTGTGTCGAGGCATGTGTTCTGCTATAATCCCCCTTAGGAGCAACGACGATGGCCAAAAAGGGAGCTTTCACCTTCGTTTTGCACGGCCATATCCCCTATTGCCGTCTGGCTGGCCGCTGGCCGCACGGCGAGGAGTGGTTGCATGAGGCAGCCTCGGAGACCTATCTCCCCCTCCTGGATGCCTTCTATGACCTCAAGGAGGAGGGCTACCCCATCAAGATGACCATCGGCCTCACCCCTGTGTTGGCGGAACAACTGGCCGACCCCCTTGTACTGGAGCACCTCGAGATCTACTTAGAGGAGAAGCTGAATGCTGCCCAGAGGGACATCGAGCGCTTCCGAAGGGCCAGTAAACCCCATTTGGAATACCTGGCGAGATTCTACGCCGAGCGTTTCTCCCACCTGCTTGAGGTTTTCAGAGGGCGCCTCGGGCGGGACATCATCGGCGCCTTCAGAAAGTTGCAAGACGAAGGCTGCATCGAGATACTCACCTCCGCCGCCACCCACGGCTATCTCCCTCTCTTGGGGCGCGATTCCTCCATCTATGGTCAACTCAAAACGGGGGTAGAGAGTTACAGGCGGCTCTTCGGGCAAGCGCCCAGAGCGGTTTGGCTCCCCGAATGTGCCTATCGGCCAGCCTTTTACGCTGAGGCGGAGGGCAAGCGCTACTACAAGCCAGGGATCGAGGAGTTCCTGGCTGAGCTGGGGCTGAAGCTCTTCTTCAGCGAGACCCACACTATCGAGGGAGGGAGGCCGGTGGGGAAGGCAGCCGGTGAGGCCATCGGTCCCTACAGGGCTATCCCCCAACGCTACGTGGTGCCCCTCCCCCAATACGAGGAGCCAGCCGTGCGGACGACCTTCCAGCCCTACTACGTGGCAGGGGCCGACGTCGCCGTCATCGGGCGCAATAACCGCACCAGCATGCAGGTCTGGTCGGCCGATTGGGGCTATCCAGGCGACTACGATTACCGTGAATTCCACAAAAGGGATGGCATCTCGGGCCTTCAATACTGGCGGGTAACGGGGGCGCGGGTGGACCTGGCCTACAAGGACTACTATCATCCCGACTGGGCCCAAAACAAAGTTAAGGAACATGCCCGCCACTTCGCCTGGCTGGTGGGGGATGAGCTCTCCCGCTACTACGAGGAGAGCGGCAAGTTCGGCATCGTCGCCGCCTGCTACGATGCGGAGCTTTTCGGCCATTGGTGGTTCGAGGGGGTGGATTGGATCCGCGAGGTGCTCAAAATCCTCAGCCGAAGCGAGGTGGTTGAATTGGTCACAGCTAGCAAGTTCATCGAGGAGCATCCTCCCGAGGATGTACTAGCTCTGCCGGAGAGCTCCTGGGGCTTGGGAGGGGGGCACTGGACGTGGGACAACCACGAGACCCATTGGATGTGGGAGCCCATCCACCAGGCCGAGAGGCGGATGGAGAGGGCAGTGGCTTCCCATCCGGCGGCTCAGGGCGCGTTAGCGGAGGCGCTCAATCAGGCGGCGCGGGAGCTCCTGCTTTTGCAATCCAGCGACTGGCCCTTCCTGGTGACCAGTGGCCAGGCCAGGGAATACGCCATCATGCGCTTCCAAGAGCACTTGGAGCGGTTCCATCGTTTGATGGAGCTGGCTGAGGCTGGGAAAGCCAATCCGGCTTTAACCGCGGAGCTCTATGAGCGGGATAAGCTCTTCCCCAACGTAGATTACCATTGGTTCGCGGAAAGGGAGAAGGACGATGGGTAAGCCGCTGAGGATCCTGTTCGTCGCCGCTGAGGCCGTCCCTTTCGCCAAGGTGGGGGGGCTGGCCGACGTGGCCGGCTCGCTGCCCAAGGCCCTGCGCAGGCTGGGCGACGACGCCCGCCTGACCATCCCCAAATACGGGACCATTGACGAGGCCAAATTCGGACTGACCCCGGCGCTGGAGCCCTTTCCCGTACCCGTGGGCTCAGGGGACCTATCGGCCTCTGTCCTCAAGGGCCTCGTCGACAACGAGCTACCCGCTTACCTGGTGGCTAACGAAAAATACTTTGCTCGGGAGGAGATCTATGGCTACGACGACGATGGGGAGCGCTTCATCTTCTTCTGCCGCGCCGTTCTGGAGATGCTCAAAGGGCTTGGCTGGCAGCCCGATATCATCCATTGTAACGACTGGCACACCGCCATCATCCCCAACTGGCTGAAGACCATCCTCAAGGACGACCCCTTCTTCGCCCATACGGCCACCGTCTTCACCATCCACAACCTGGCCTACCAGGGCATCCAAGAGCCGGGCCTGTTGGAGTTCGCCGGGGTCGGAGGGTACGGCCTCATCCCCCACCCCAAGGACGAGGAGCTCAGCCAAGTGGTGGTCCTGATGGCCCGGGGCATC
>CAYYKQ010000091.1:0-6901 GCA_964440965.1 uncultured Anaerolineae bacterium
TGAAGCGGGAATAGTTATGGATACCCTGGAGAAGGTGGAGATTCTGGGCCGAGAGGCCCGATACGACTTATGCGGAGAAGGCTATCAAGCGGATGAGGGCCTGGGCCGCTGGATCTACCCAGCTCTCATGCCCAACGGCAAGAGGATCAACCTCCTCAAAATCCTCCTTACCAATGCCTGTGAGAACGACTGCTTCTACTGTGCCAATCGAGCCGGCAGGGACTTCCGCCGCCTCAGCTTCTCCCCCGATGAGCTGGCCCGCGCCTTCGACCAGATGTGGCGCAAGGGGCTCGTGCAGGGCCTCTTCCTCAGCTCTGCCATCTGCGATGTCACCCGCACCATGGACCGCATGATCGCCACGGTGGAGCTCGTGCGTGAGAAGTACGCCTTCCCAGGCTATATCCACCTCAAGCTCCTGCCCGGCGCAACCCCGGCCCAGGTGGAGAGAGCGATCGAGCTCGCCGACCGCGTCTCGGTGAACTTGGAGGCCCCGAGCAAGGAACGGCTGGCACGCATCGCTCCCAGCAAGGATTTCGACGCCGGCCTGTTCGAGCCCCTTCGCTTGGCGAGCAAGCTTATCCGGCAGGGGAAGGGGTCATCCCCCTATGGACCGCGGGCAGCCGAGGCGGGGTTGACCACCCAGTTCGTGGTTGGCGCGGCTGGCGAATCGGACTTGGAGCTCCTCCGAGTTGCCGCTCGGCTTTACCAGGAGCTGGGGCTGAGGAGGGTCTACTTCAAAGCCTTCCAGCCCATCCCCGATACCCCTTTGGAGGACCACCCTCCCACCCCTCTCCTGCGCCAGGATCGCCTCTACCAAGCGGATTTCCTCCTCCGCAAGTACGACTTCAAGCTCGAGGAGCTCATCTTTGGGGAGGATGGCAATCTCCCACCCGAGGCCGATCCCAAACTCATGTGGGCGCTTGGCCACCCGGATTTCTTCCCTGTGGAGATCAACTCCGCCAGCAGGGAGGAGCTGCTACGGGTTCCGGGCATCGGCCCTCTCTCCGCCTCCCGTATCGTCGAGTTGCGCCGCGAGGGCAAGTTCCGCTCGCTCTCCGATTTGCAGAAGGTAGGGGTGGTCGCCAAGCGAGCCGCCCCTTTCATCCTTTTGAACGGCAGGCGTCCACCATATCAACTCAGTCTTTTAGGCGAGCTGAAATGCGAGGGCTTTTGTCATCGCAATGCGAGGTCCCCCGATTTCGCACTCCAAGATAGGGGGGAGAGATGGCCAAGTACATCTTCATAACCGGTGGCGTGGTGAGCTCGGTGGGCAAAGGGGTCACCGCCGCCTCCATCGGACGGATCCTCAAGAGCCGAGGCATCTCCGTTTCCATTCAGAAACTCGACCCTTACATCAATGTCGACCCCGGCACCATGTCGCCCTATCAGCATGGGGAGGTTTTCGTGCTTGAGGACGGGGCGGAGACCGACTTAGACCTCGGCCACTACGAGAGGTTCATAGACGAGAACCTGACCCGCGCCAGCAATGTCACCACCGGCCAGGTCTATGCTGAGGTCATCGCCAGGGAGCGGCGGGGCGACTACCTGGGTCGAACCGTCCAGGTCATCCCTCACATCACAGATGAGATCAAGCGCAGGATCGGGTTAGTAGCCGAGGAGACGGGTGCGGAGGTGGTCATCGTGGAGGTAGGGGGGACAGTGGGCGACATAGAGGGCCAACCTTTCCTCGAGGCCATCCGCCAGATGCGTAAGGACCTCGGCCGAGAGAACACTCTCTACATCCACGTCACCCTGCTCCCTTACATCGCCGCCACCGGCGAGCTCAAGACCAAGCCCACCCAGCACAGCGTGCACGAACTGAGGAGCTTGGGCATCCATCCCGATGCCATCGTTTGCCGCTCCGATTACCCCATGAGCGAGGAGGCCAAGGCCAAGATCTCCCTCTTCTGCGATGTGGAGGAGCGGGCGGTCATCCCCTTGGTCACCACCGATATCATCTACGAAGTGCCCCTCACCTTGGAAGAGGCGGGCCTGGGCGATTTCATCGTCGAGCGCTTGGGGCTGCCGGCTAATGAGCCTGACCTAACGGAGTGGCGGGCGTTGGTGGAGGAGATGAAACGCCCCAAAGAGGCCCTTCACATCGCCATGGTGGGAAAGTACATCGAGCTTCAGGACGCCTACATCAGCGTGCGCGAGGCCCTCCGGCATGCTGCTCTGCATCAGGATCGCCATGTGGAGATCGAATGGATCAGCTCCGAGGACCTGGAGAAGGGGAGGGAGTTAGATAGGCTGACCAAGGTGGATGGCATTGTGGTGCCCGGCGGCTTCGGATACCGGGGCATCGAGGGGAAGATCGTGGCCGCCCGCTGCGCCCGGGAGAACAAGATCCCCTACTTAGGGCTCTGCTTGGGCATGCAGGTGATGGTCATCGAATTGGCCCGCCACGCCTTAGGCAGCGACGAGCCCAATTCCACCGAATTCGACGAGACCACTCGCTTCCCGGTCATCGACCTCCTGCCAGAGCAGCGCGGGATCTCGGCGAAGGGGGGAACCATGCGCCTGGGAGCCTATCCCTGTAAGCTCGTTCCCGGAACGAAGGCCGCTGCCGCCTATGGCATAGGGGCGAAGGAAGCTCCGCCTTTGGTCTATGAACGCCATCGCCACCGCTTTGAGTTCAACAACGCCTATCGGGATCTGTTGACCAGGGCGGGGCTGGTGCTGAGCGGCCTCTCCCCCGATGGGCGCCTAGTGGAGATTGTGGAACTGGCCGATCACCCCTGGATGGTGGGTACCCAATTTCATCCGGAGTTCAAATCCCGCCCTAACCGCCCCCATCCCCTCTTCCTCGCCTTCATCGCTGCGGCCAAGAGGTTCGTAAAAGCGCGGGAGATTTGCCAGGTTGAGGAAACGTTGGTATAATCTTCAACTGGAATATCCATGCCACCCTAGCTCAACGGCAGAGCAGGCGCTTCGTAAGCGTCAGGTTATCGGTTCGAATCCGATGGGTGGCTTGGGAATGAGAGGGCTGGATCGTCCCAGCCCTTTTATCCAAAAGGAGTTTGAAGATGATCGATCAAGAGAAGGTTGATAGGTTCCTCTCCGTGATGAGGGACGCTGTAGGGGAGCTGGAGAAGCTGAATCTCCCTTCGAAGAGTTTCGAGGAATACCAAGGGGACAACACATTGCGTGCCTTGTCCGAGCATTATCTGCGGCTGGCCATAGAGGCGGCGCTCGACTTGGGCAGGCACGTGATCCTCGGAAGGAACCTGGGAGAACTCAAGGGCTACAGGGAGGTGGGCGAGACCCTCTCCGAGAACGGGGTCATCCCCTCGGAGTTGAGCGAGAGGCTCGCCTCCTGGGCGGAGGTGCGGAACTCCTTGATCTACCTCTATTGGGACGTCGATTACGGCCAACTTTACAAGATCGCCACCACTGAGCTCTCCGACTTCGATAGGTACGCCCAATGCATCCTTGACTTTGTGAAGGGGGAGGGAGCGTGAAACCCCTCATCATCGGAGTGGCGGGGGGGACCGGCTCGGGAAAGACCACCGTCGCCCAGGCTATCCTGGATCGGGTGGGACGGGATAAGATAGCCTACATCCAGCACGATTCCTACTACAAGGATCAGAGCCACCTCCCACCCGAGGAGAGGGCCAAGGTCAATTACGACCATCCCGACGCCTTGGAGACCGAGCTTCTGATCAAGCATTTGAAGGAACTCCAGGCCGGCAGGGCGGTCGAAGTCCCCGTCTACGATTTCACCACCCACACCAGGACCAACAAGACCAGGCGCGTGGAGCCTAAACAGGTCATCCTGGTGGAAGGCATCCTCATTTTCGCCGATGAGGCCCTGAGGAGGATGTTCGACATCAAAATCTACGTGGATACCGATGCCGACATCCGCTTCATCAGGAGGCTGAAACGGGACATCATTGAGAGGGGCCGAACCATGGAATCGGTCATCGAGCAGTATCTGGCCACAGTGCGGCCTATGCACTTAGAGTTCGTTGAGCCAAGCAAACGTTACGCCGACATCATCATCCCCGAGGGGGGATTTAACCCCGTGGCCCTGGACATGGTGGTCGCTCGAATAAAGGGGATGCTGGAGTGAAAACCTCCCGCAGGCCCTCCAACCCGCGGGAGGTTTTCCCGTTAAGTCGTGGGCAGGTAACCCCGATAGATGCTCTTCGGCTCCTCGACGGTGATGAAGGCCCTGTCGTCGACCTCGGTGACCGCGGTGAGGATAGAGGGCACGTCCTTGCGTTTGGCCACCACGTTGATGATGTTCACCACGTTGCTTTTGCCCCACCCCATCGTCTCCGTCGCTCCGTAGCCCCTGCTTCTGATGGCGTCGGCGATCTTCCTCCCCTTGTCCACGGAGACGACATGGATAACGGCGAAGCCCAGAGCCAATCTCTCCTCGAGGGCCATCCCTATCCATGTCCCTAAGGCCACTCCTCCGCAGTATCCGAGCAGGTTCCAAACATTGCTGAGATTTTGAACCACCGTGCCGAGGGCCATGATGTAGATCAATACCTCGGGGATGGTCATCAGGGTAACCAGCTTTTTCCTTCCCCGCATCATCAGCAGAGTTCGCACTGTGCTTATGAGGACATTAGCCAGCCTGAGGAAAAAGAGCAACAAGGCTCCCAAGACCACTTCCATGATCTCAGACCTCCATCCCGAATTCAGCTGGGAATAGGGTAACTTCCCTTGCGATTTTTGTCAAATGCCTCTCTTCGCCGCGAGGCAGGGTGGGATTATGCGGGTTATAGCGGGCGAGGCCAAAGGGAAAAAACTGCTTTCAGTGCCGGGCATCCGTCCCATCACCGATCGGGTCAAGGAAGCCCTCTTCGACATCTTGGGGGAGAGGGTGGTGGATGCCCTCTTCCTCGACCTCTTCGCCGGCACAGGGAGCGTAGGCATCGAGGCCTTAAGCCGCGGGGCACGGTGGGCGGTCTTCGTGGAGCGAAGCCGGAAGGCCGTGGAGATCATCGGGAGGAACCTGCGCCTGACGGGACTGGCCGACCGCGCCCAGGTGGTACACGATGACGTCTTCAAATTCCTGAAGAAGGGGCCTGGACAGAGTTTCGACCTGGTCTACATAGCCCCGCCACAATATAAGGGCCTCTGGGCCAGGACGCTCCTGGCCTTGGACGGGCGAGGGTTCCTGGCCGAGAAGGGGCTGGCCATCGCCCAGATATTCCCTAAGGAGTACAAAGACCTCGAACTGAGGAGCCTTCGATTGGTGGATAAGCGTCGCTACGGCAGCACCATGCTCTGCTTCTACATCAATGAACGCCCCGCAGCTAACCCGCCGTCGGATTCCCGCGCTCAAAGCTTTCATTGATTTGCAATCTTAGTACATAAAGTGTATAATGGAGATGCCTCTCGTTCACGTAGGGAGCGAAGTGGGCCCATTCGGCGGGAAAGGAGGATAGGCTATGAAGAAAGCGATGCTGGTTCTAAGTGCAGCGTTAGTCCTTCAACTTCTGACGGCTGCTATCAGCTATGCGGCTCCACCAGCTTCGGACCCGATCCATGTGGTTAAGCCGGGCGAGACCTTGTCCTCCATCGCACGGATGTATGGGGTAAGCATCTGGACCATCGCCAAGGCCAATTCCATCCCCAATCCTAACCTCATTTATGCGGGACAGGCACTGTACATTCCCTCGGGCGGTACCGGCTGGGGGTGGTACAAGCCCTGCCGGTGCTGGAAGCCGTGGTGCAAGCCCTGCTGGTGCTACAAGCCGTGCTGTGTCTACATCGTCCAGCCGTGTGACAATCTGACCAAGATAGCCTGCAGATTCTGCACCACTGTCTGGGCCATCGTCCAAGCCAACTGTATCAAGAACCCCGACCTCATCTACGTTGGCCAGAGGTTGATCATCCCCTGTAACTAGCTCTTCCGCCGGGGCTCATAAGCGACCTTAAGGGGCAGGAGGGTATCGAGGTAAGCTCGATGCCCTCTCTCATTTGGCCAGCACCTCGGCCATATCGTAGAAGGCCAGGTCCAGTCCCTTACTCCTTTTGGTCACCTCCTCCAGGCTGATGGTCTCTATCCTGTTCCCCATCAATCCGACCATCACGCCACTGGCCCCTTGAGCGAGCTGCTGGACGGCGGCCACGCCCATGCGGGTGGCCAATAGCCTGTCGAAAGCACTTGGCGCTCCTCCCCTTTGGACATGGCCGAGGATAGTGGTGCGCACCTCGAAGCCGACCTCCTCCCTCTGAAGGTAAGCGGCGACCTCCGAGGTCTTGTACTTAGCCCCCTCTGCGATGACCACCAGAGCATGGGCCTTGCCTTTGATATAAGCCTGTTCCAGGATCTCAGCCACCCTCTCCAGGGGCATCTCCTTCTCTGGGATCAGAACCACCTCCGCCCCGCCGGCGATCCCCGTCATGAGGGCCAGGTAGCCGCGATTCCGCCCCATCACCTCCACCAGGAACGCCCGCCCGTGCGAGGAGGCGGTCTCCTTAATCTTGTCGATGGCATCGAGCGCAGTGTTGAGGGCCGTGTCGGTGCCGATAGCCATATCCGTCCCCCATATGTCGTTGTCGATGCTGGCCGGCACCCCGATGGTGGGGAAGCCCATCCTATGCAACTCCAAGGCTCCGCGCAGGGAACCGTCCCCCCCGATGACCACCAACCCCTCGATGCCATACTCATTGAGCTTCCGCAGGGCCTCCCGTCGCCCCGCCAGCGTCTTGAACTCCTCGCAGCGCGAGGTCTGCAGGATGGTGCCTGCCCTTTGGATGATCCCTCCCACGGAGCGGGCATCCATCGGCTCCATCTCCCCAGCGATGAGCCCGGCGTAGCCGCGCCTTATGCCCGTGACCTCCATCCCAAGGTCTAGGCCGGTCCTCACCACCGCCCTTATGCAGGCGTTCATGCCCGGACTATCTCCGCCGCTGGTCAAAACCCCGATGTGTTTCATCA
>CAYYKQ010000092.1:0-6847 GCA_964440965.1 uncultured Anaerolineae bacterium
GCGAAGCGATCTTGGAGGCCGGGTCACCCCATTTCTGCGCAGGGTTTGGCCTTCACAGGAGAAAATCGCCTTTTGGAGCAGTCAATTGTGCAACAACTCTACTTTTCCTTCAGCATTACCTCTCCTGTTGTGGCATTGATGAGAAAGCGGTAGCAGCCAAGGTAATAGACTTCCCACTCGATGGGTGGATTGCAGAAGTATAGCTTTGGGTTCAGAAGAGGGGACCCTTCTTCACGGCATTGTTTCCCACCGTTCTCCTCAGCAATACGTATAGCTTCCGGGCTGTCAATGGCCCAATCGGTCGCATCGCCTATTTCCGGACACTCCATCCGGGACCAGCCCCTTTGATCGGTGCCGCTAACCTTCCCCTCTCTGATGACCACCACGTAACTTTTTCCCATTTCGGGGTCGGCAAAGTAGTACGCCCAGGCTGCTGCCTTGCCGTTGAGTTTCACTTCATCGTAGGCTTTAACCTGATAAAGCCGGGCGTTGGAGCTCCACTCCCTGGCCTTCTGTTCCGCCAGAGGGTAGCCTTCTTTGGCGGTAAAGGTTTTCAAGGGAGGTGCCTTCTTCCCGGTGGCGGGTGTTCCCTCGGTCGCCGGAGCGGTGGCCTTTTTCCCTTCCTCCCTAACCCCGGCAGGGCGCGAAGGGAAGCAGGCCAGGGCTGCCACGAGCAAGGCCGCCAGGGTTATCAGGATTATAATCCGCCTCTCGGCCATTCTCACCACCTCCTCTTACTCCTCAAATGATGCTGTGTCTGTACCGGCGAAGGCTCCTTTCAGGGGAAAGGTGGAGGATACCGTCCTTAAGGTGCCCCGAAAGCTCGGCTTTGTCCAGCCATCTTCAGTTTTGTGCAAACGCTACGTTAATTATAAACCATAACTTCCCCTTGTCAAGGTGATACGAAAAAAGAGCCCCTCATTTCGCTGAGGGGCTCTTTTCCGAGATTAACCTCGCTTCCCCTTACTCAGGGGCAACGACCACGAGTTTAGCCAGCAATGCAGCATCTTTGAGGCTCCCCAAGGCCACGACCTCATCGCCGATCCGGACATTCATGGGGAAGCTTTCCTCGTCCCCTACCCTGAAATGTGTCCTCTCATCGGTGATCACTGTCCTTTCCCCGAAGGGGGTCTCTAAAACAAGCCTCTCTCCCTCGATCACTTTGACCTGCCCATGGGTCACCGCCAGATCCTGTGGCATGGGCACCGCGATCACCCTCCGAGCGACGAAGCCATCAGGGGTCCATTCTCCCACGATGAGGGCATCGAAGCGCACCTTTTCGATATCGTCCAAGGTTGGTTTCCTCACGCCAGGGATGCGAAAGCGCGTGTCCGGTGTGGTTATCACCTCCCTCTCGCCTCGGCGCGTGGCTATGGTCATTGTTTCGTCCCCGACGGCCGAGACCCATCCATACACCAGATGGTGGCGCAGCTCTGGCTTGGAGACCACAATCACCGCCTTGGCCAGGTGGTGGCAGTGCCCGCCCAATCCTGCGGTTGTAAGGGGGATATGGACGGCTAAGACCAGGTCGCCGACGGAAAGGGCCTCGATGTCCACCTCCTTCGGGTAGCTCAGGCCGATGTAAAAGCGGGTGTGCTCGTCGGTGAAAAGGGGCCTCCCATTGTCGCCTATCCTCAGCGTCGTCCCTTCGATGGCGGTTATCCTCCCAAGCAGGAAATGGCTCCTGAAGCGCTTATTGGGCACTACAGCCAGCGTTTCGGCCGAAAAGGTGCCGCCCTCGTCCCTCTTTCCCTCGGCCACGATGTAGGCGCCTATCCTTATGTCTTCGGGGGACGGTGGATGTTTGTTCGCCGTAGGCACCAGCAGGCTCGCCTCGGGGCCGGCGAGGACCTCGACCCTTCCCTCCAAGGTCTCGACCTGAAGCGCCTCGCCCTGGACAGCTATCACCCGGCCGCGGAGGAACTCCCCATTATCCGGCTGGAAGGCCCAGGCCACCTGGGAGAGGCCTGCAAGCAAACCTAGCAACAGGACGACCATCAGAGATTTTCGCCTCATCGCACATCCTCCTGTTGGCAGGGCGGAGGGGGGCCGTTAAGGGCCCCCTCCGCCTAAGCCTTTCCATTTACTCTCCCAGCTGGATGACGGTGCCCGTCACACTCCACCGGCCGAGGTGACCTTTAAGCTCGTAGGTCCCGCGGCCTTTGAGGATGACGGTGCCCGTCCCCCAAGCTTTGAAGTGGATCCACCCGCCGACCATCCGCACCTTCATGTCCTTGCCGGTGATGATGGCCTTCCCTCTTAGGCTGCGGTAGCGTATCCACCCATTGCCCAGGTTATCTCTGTGGCCCTCACCTTGGACTTCGATGCACTCGGCGCCCTTAACCCAGAGCACCCCCACGCCGTGGCCATAAACCACCACGGTGCCGGTGCCCTCGACGACCGCCTTCCCTTTCCCCTGGGCAGTCAGCACCCCCGTGCCCTCGAACTCCTTGGCATAAGCCACGCCTGCTACACTTAGGCTGGCTATCAACGCCGCCACCAAGATGAGCATTCCCTTTTTCATCGTCCGCACCTCCTTAATCTCAAACTGGGAGGGCCAGTAGGACCTTTTGACTCGCCCTCTCCCTCAGATCGTGGTTTCATGGATGTGATTCCCGGGAATTCATCCTGGTACTATTATCTTCTGGCGGCGTTAAGGATGGGTTATCGAATTGTAAAAAATTTGTGAAAAACTTTCCCCTTACGCCTCTGAGCTTCCAGGGGGTTTCAAGGGGAGGGTCACGGTGAAGCGCGTTCCCCTTCCCACCTCGCTCTTCACCTCGATCTTGCCGCCGTGGGCGATGACGATCTCGCGGGCGATGGCCAGCCCGAGCCCTGTGCCTCCAGCTCGGCGCGATCTATCCCCTCGGTAGAAGCGCTCGAAGATGTGTGGCAGGTCCTCCCTGGGGATGCCGACTCCCGTGTCGGCGACCGTGACTTCGATGGCCTCGTCCCCCTTCCTGGCGGTGAGATCGACCTTCCCTCCCTCAGGTGTGAATTTGATGGCGTTATCCAGGAGGTTGGAGAAGACGCGCTCCAGGCGGTCGGGGTCGCCATGGATGAGGGGGAGGGCGGGCAAGTCCACCCTGAGGCGGATGCCCGCCTCCTCCGCCCTCGCTGTAAAGCGAGCTACGCACCGCCTTAAAAGCTCGGTCAGGTTCAAAGGCCCCCTTGCCAACTCTATCTGCCCCGATTCCAGCTTGGAGAGCTCCAAAAGCTCCCCCACCAGGCGGGCCATGCGATCGGCCTCCTCGTGGATGATCTGCGCCGCCCGGCGGACCCCTTCCATCTCCTCCACCGTGCCGTCCAAAAGGGCCTGGGAGAATCCCTGGACGGAGGTGAGGGGCGTCTTCAGCTCATGGGAGATGTCGGCCACGAAATCTCTCTCCCTCTGGCGGGCTCTCTTCACCTCCCGCGCCATACGGTTGAAGCTCCTCGCCAGGCGGGCTACCTCATCGCTCCCTCGCACGGGTATCTCCTGATCGTAATGGCCGCGCGCGATCTCCTCCGAAGCATGGGTGAGCTGAGCTAATGGCTTAGCTATGGAGTAGGAGAGGATAAGGGCCACCAGGATGGAGATGAGGAGGGAGACGAGGCCGGCTATGAGGAGTTTGGGCGCCAGGTCGGCCCAGATGGCCAGGGGCCCCTTGGATGGAGCGGCCAGCGCAACCCAGAGGCGGGCTCCGTCCGCTGTTTGGCCAGCGGGGAGGGCGGCGAAGAGGAGTGGGGCCGTGGAGGGCGGTTCGTAGCGGCCCCAGCGCAGGAGGCGTTTGCCCCATAAGGCGTGCTCCAGGGGCAGTTTGATCTTGCGGCCCCTCATCCTGCCGCTGGTATCCTCAAGCACCTCTCCCCTCTCGTTGAAGAGGAGGATCGCGATCCTCATCTCCTCCGCCTGGTCCTTCAGATAGGAGGCGATCTCAGCCGATGAGGCCCCCTCCCCTGAGAGCTTGCGCACCTGGAAGGAAATGGGGACGGCCATGTCGGCTAAGCGAGCCAGGGTCAGCCTGGCCTGGTAATTCCGCAGTAGAGCGAAGAGGGCGGAGCCAGCCAGGAGGAGGCAGAGGAAGATGATGAAGGCGTAGGAGAAGATCAATCTGGAGTGCAAGCTTTTGAACATCTGATTCAGCTTTCGGCCACCAGCTTATATCCCACCCCCCATACCGTCTCGATGGAGACGGAGCTTGAGGCGAGCTTGTCCCGCAGGTGGGCTACATGGACATCCACAGTGCGCGTCCCTCCATAGTAGTCATAGCCCCAGACCAGGTCTAACAGGCGCTCGCGGGAGAGGGCGAGGCCCCGGTTTTGGGCGAGGACGGCCAGGAGGTCGAACTCCTTGGGGCGGAGATGCACCGGCTTCCCTTTCACCGTCGCCTCCCGCCGGTCGAGGTCGATGCTCAAGTCGCCGATCTCGATCTTCCTGGTCCTTCTGGCCGCCTGAGAGCGGCGCAAAATGGCCTTCACCCGCGCCACCAACTCGCGGGGGTTAAAGGGTTTGGTCAGGTAATCGTCGGCACCGAGTTCCAACCCCACAATCTTGTCCACATCCTCGCTGCGGGCGGTGAGCATGAGGATGGGGAGGTCGCTCTCCTGTCGCACCTGCCTGCAGACCTCGAAGCCATCCACCTCAGGCAGCATCAGGTCTAGGATGAGAAGGGCCGGGCGGAGCGACCTGGCTTTCTCCAGGGCCTCACGCCCATCGCGGGCCCATTCCACTCCGTACCCCTCCTTCTCCAGGTAGAGCTTCGTCAGCTCAAAGATATTCCTTTCGTCATCCGCCACCAGGATGGTGGTCATTTGTCAGCTCTCAAGCGCCAACCAGGGATAACAGGAGCCGTCGGATCATCTGCAGGAGGAAGATGGCCACGATGGGACTGAAGTCGAGCCCGCCGATGGGAGGGATGATGCGGCGAAGGGGCTCGAGGATGGGGTCGGTTATCTGCCGCAGGAAGGCCATCACCGGATGGTAAGGGTCGACGTTAAACCAGGAGAGGAAGGCTCGTGCCAGGATGGCCAGGCTGAGCAGATCGAAAAAGAGGTCGATGAAGTTGATAGCAAGGGAGAAGTTGATAGCAAGGGAAGGGACCACTTTAACCTCCAAGCAACGGGATCATACTATCTTCCGATATCCGGGAGGAGCTTCGCCGAAGATGGCTCGGCCGATGCGCACCATGGTAGCCCCCTCCTCGATGGCCACCTCAAAGTCATCGGTCATGCCCATAGAGAGATGGTGCCAATCGGCTTCCGGAAACCGCTCGGCCAGGGCATCCCTCAGCAGGCGGAGGCGGCGGAAATAGGGTCGGGCTTCCTCAGGGTCGGATACGATGGGGGCCATGGTCATCAGCCCCTGCACTTTAACATTAGGCAGGGCCAAGATCTCCTCAACGACGCCGGTGAAGAGCTCCCACTGCTCCTCATCCTCCGGCCATCGCTCCAAACGAAAGCCATATTTGCTCTCCTCACCGGAGACGTTGACCTCCAGGAGGATGGGCAGGACCTCGCCCCTTTCCTTACAGAGGCGATCGAGTTTACGGGCCAGCCTCACGCTGTCCACAGAATGGACGATGTCGAAGAGTTGGATGGCTGCTCTGGCCTTACGCCTCTGGAGGTGGCCCACCATGTGCCAGACGAGGGGCGAAGAACGAGAGGTGGGTGGCTTCCCCTCCAGCCATCGGTTGATGAGGGGGATCTTCTCCGCGGCCTCGTACACTCGATTCTCGCCGAAGTGGCGCACCCCCAGTTCATAGGCGGCTTTTATGGCCTCGACAGGCCGCATCTTGGTCACCGCCACTAAGGTGATCTCAGATGGATCCCTCCCTCCCCTTTCCGCTGCCTCGGCTATCCTCCTTCTTACCTTCCGCAGATTAGCCTCGAGATCAACCATCGTCTCTCACCATCCCTATCACCACCGCAAAGCGTCCCGTTCGGCCTCCCTCAGCGCGATGGGAGAAGAATTCATCGCTGTGGCAGGCGGTACATATCCCCGCCACCTCGATCCGCTCGATGCCCGCCTCGACCAGTTGACGGCGATTGGCCTCCCACAGGTCGAGGTAGAGGGAGCGATCTTCCTCGCGCCTGAGCAGCAGAGGCCAGTCGGTGAGCTTCTCCTTCACCAGCCGCCCGAGCTCCTCGCCCACACGGTAGCAGCAAGGCCCTATGGAGGGGCCGATCCCGGCTACCATGTCTGAAGGATGGCAGCCGTAAGCTTCCTCCATAGTCGAAACCGCCTTCCTGACGAGCTCATTAATGGTCCCTCTCCAGCCTGCGTGGACCAATCCCACCGCTCGGCGGAGGGGGTCGCAGAGGGCAATGGGGACGCAGTCGGCGAAGCGGAGCATAAGGAAGACTCCGGGCACGTCGGTGACGAGGGCATCGGCCTCAGGGATGGCCTTGCCCATCGTCTTAGGGCCGACCACGGCCACCTCAGCGCCGTGCACCTGTTTGGCGGTTACGAGGTTCTCAGGGGAGATGCCCAGCGCTTCGCAGATGAGGGCGAGGTTGGCCTCCACAGCCTGGGGGTCATCGCCGACGCAGCGGCTCACATTGAGCTCGGCGAAAGGGAGGAAGCTTACCCCGCCCAGGCGAGTGAAGACGCCGTGGATGAGGCCATCGCACCGGGCCAGGCTGGCGAAACGGTAGTAGATGATTCCCCCGCTGTGCTCCCGCAGCATCCCTCTTAGATTATACCACCGCAATCGTGAAAGGCCAAACGAAAAGGGGCACGGATTTCGTGCCCCTGCGACAGGCTTGGCGGGGTCCGCCATCTCCTCAAATGCCCCTTACCTCCACCCTTCCTACCCACTTCTCCGCCGCCCGAGCCATCTCCAAAAGCGTCTGGGCAGGATAGGGG
>CAYYKQ010000093.1:0-6787 GCA_964440965.1 uncultured Anaerolineae bacterium
TTACTAGAGTCGTTGCACAATAGTAGAGGGATCTAAGACCATTCCGAAAATGACCCGTTTTAGGCACTTTTGGCCCGCACGAAGCGGTTTTTGGAGGCCAGATCACCCCATTTATGCGCAAATTTCGGCCATGGGAGAAAATCGTACTATCAAGGCCAGTCAGCCAATTGTGCAACAACTCTACCATGCAGGAAAAGCACGAGAGCCAAGGGGCTGGGGAAACCCCTTGGCTCTCGAAAAGGAGGAGAAGATGAGATTTTACTACCCCAAGGATAGCATCTTTAAACCCCTTTTGCATATCGTTTGCCATACGATTGCCCTACGAAAAGCCTACACTCTCATCGGAGATGCCCATCCCCCACTCTGCGCTATTCGGATTCAGCGAATGAGATGGCGTTCCCGAGGAGATTGAGGGTGCCCATCCGCTGAGGATCGACCCCCGCGTTCAAGCTCCCCTCCGGATGAGGACTGAAGATAACCACCTTGCCCTCGCCATAGGCGGAGCAGACCACAGCGGCGGATCCTTTCCTGTAAACGGCGATCGTCTCCACCCCTCTCCCCGCCTCGATCATCGGGCCGTTTTGATACCAGATCTTGATTGTACCCTTGTAACCCTTAGCCAGCGGATGGTCAGGCTTCACGACCTCAATGGTCCTGATCCCCATCCCGGATTCCCTCCTGTTCCTGATGTCGATTATCCCCAATCCAGGGGGATGGCCAGGAACCTCTACGGTTTCAGGGGCTAAGTATGCTCCTGCACAGATCCCGATATAGCCCCCGCCGTTTCCCACGAACTCCCTGATGCGCTCAAAGCCATCTTCGCCTAGGCTGAGGGCACACTCCTTGGTGTAGCCGCCAGGGATGACCAGAACGGAGCAGGCCTCCAACTGCCCCGCCTTAACGTCGAATTCGTTTACCCTGGTGTGGGGGATCCCCAGCCTGTCTAAGGCGAGCTCGACATCCTCGGCCAGAACCGCCCCGGAACCGGCGTAGATGCATACTCGACGTCCAGCTCCGGTGCCGCTCGTCAGCTGCCGTTGTTGGATCTGGACTGTCACCTGCTCGCTCATCTCGCTGACGCTCTCACCGGGGAAGGCCATACACCCGATGAGGATGCAAAGGGTAGGGATGGCCAACAGAATCCACGAGCTGCGCATTCAGGCATCCTCTTGGGTCGCCAGCTCCTCTAAATCCCTCAGGACCTCCGCCAGCTCCTCCGCTGAGCTCAGCTGGCAGACGATGTTGGTTATCCTCCGCCCCTCACGCAGGAGGTTGTAGCGGCGTCCCCCCCTAGTCACCCTTCGGCCTTGGGGAGGGGCAGGCGTAGCGGTGGCCACGAAGCGCAGCCGCCCCCCCTTGTCGATGAACACCTCCCAGACGCCCTGGGCCCTCTTATGCCCCTGGACTACATCCGTCACCAGTACGTCGTAGCCAGCGCCCTGGAGTATCTGCTTTAATCTCTCCTCATCATAAACCCAGGCCATCTCAGGCCCTCTGGCCAGCCCCCGCGCAGCTGTTCGTGCTCCTCCCTGATCCGTCGGGTGCCGCCCCGCTACTTGATCTCCACCACAGCGCCCTGTTCCTCCAGCTTGGCCTTGATCTCCTCGGCCTCTTTCTTGGAGACCCCCTTCACCACGGGGCTGGGTGCGCTGTCCACCAGGTCTTTGGACTCCTTGAGGCCCAAGTGGGTGATCTCACGGACGGCCTTGATCACCTGGATCTTCTTGGGGCCTATCTCCTTCAGGATGACGTCGAATTCGGTCTTTTCCTCTTCCTCCGCGGGAGCGGCCGCGGGGGCTCCCGGCACTGCGGCCACTGCGGGGACGGGGGCAGCACTGATGCCGAAGGCGTCTTCACAGGCCTTCACAAAGTTGGAAAGACCCAGCACGGTCATCCCCTTCACCAGCTCCAGCATGAGGGCCGATTTATCCTCATCGGGCAGCTTCTCGATAGCTGCTATGAGCTCCTCTTTGCTTATCTCCTTGACCTTAGTGGTCTTAGCTTTCTTCTCAGCCATGATCTAACCTCCCTATGTGTTCAAATCCCCATCAGCCGCTCGAGGCCGGTTTCAGTTGGTCGGCGCGAGCCTGGAGCACGCTGAGCAAGCTGCGCAGCGGGCCGCTCAATACGCTGACTAATCCGCTGATGGGCATCTTCATCCCGGCCAGCACCTGGGCCAACAGTACCTCGCGTGACGGCAACTTGGCTAAAGCCTCTATCCCCTTGGCATCGACGAATTTACCGTTTAAAAGGCCGCCTTTGATGGCGAAGGTCTTGAACTCCTTGGCAAAGTCGACCAACACCTTAGCCGCCGGAGGCACATCCTGATAGCAGAAGCTGATGGCTGTTGGCCCATCCAAGAGGCCCTCGAGCAGAGGCAACCCCATCTCTTTCAGGGCCAATCTGAACAGGGTGTTCTTAGTCACATGGTAGCCGCTTCCCGCCTTCCTCAATTCGATGCGCAGCCGGTGCATGTCGGCTACCCTCAGCCCTCGGTAATCGGTCAGGATTATCGCATGGGAGCGCGAGAGCTTGTCGGCGTATTCGGCTACCAATTCCTCTTTCCTCTTCCTCGGAACAACCAAGGTCGCTCACCTCCCTTAGGAAAAGCGAAAGCCTTTACGCTGCCGACGCAAAGGCTTACCATCCCCTCATATCCTTGCCTCGGCAGGCATACGATTAAGCGCTCTGAGCGCACCTGCTGTCTCAGGCCCCTCCCTTTTCATTTTTCATCAAGGCGCTAAGCGGTCATGGCCAGCGCCTCGGAGATATCGATCTTGATGCCCGGCCCCATAGTGGTGGTCAGGACGATCTTCTCGATGTACCGCCCCTTAACGGCCGGGGGCTTGGCCCTTTTAACCGCGTCGAGCAGGGCAGCCAAGTTCTCCTTGAGCTTCTCGAGGGGGAAGCTGACTTTGCCGATGGGCACATGCAGATTAGCGGTCCTATCGACCTTAAACTCGACGCGGCCCAGGCGCAATTCCTTTATCAGCCGCGGCAGATCGTCTGGCGGGACGAGGGTTCCGGCCTTAGGATTGGGCATCAGGCCCCTCGGCCCCAGGATCTTGCCCAACCGGCTTACCTTACCCATCATCTGGGGGATCGAAACGGCCACGTCGAAATCGAGCCAACCCTCCTTGATCTTGGCGATCAGCTCATCGCCCCCCACATAATCGGCGCCAGCCTCCTCAGCTATCTTGGCTGCCTCGCCTTCGGCGAAGACCAGGATGCGGACCTTCCGGCCCGTGCCATGAGGGAGCATGACCACCCCTCTCACCTGCTGGTCGGCATGGCGGGGGTCCACACCCAGCCGGATGTGGGCCTCGACTGTGGCATCGAAGTTGACATAGGAGGTCCTCTTGGCCAGCTCGATGGCCTCCTCGGGCGAGTAGAATCTCTCCCTGTCCACAAGCTTAAGCGCTTCTTGGTATTTCCTACCTCGCTTCGGCATCGCTCCTCCGATTTAGGTGGTCAAATCCCAACCATCCAATCACCCACCTAATCGATTACCTCTATTCCCATACTGCGGGCGGTGCCTTCGATCTGGCGCATAGCCCCTTCCAGGTCGATGGCATTGAGGTCCTTCATCTTCAGCTTGGCGATCTCGCGTATCTGCTCCCTGGTGACGGTGCCCACCTTCTCCTTCCCTGGTTCGCCGGAGCCACTCTCTATACCGGCGGCTTTCTTAAGCAGGTCACTGGTGGGCGGGGTTTTGGTTACAAAGCTGAAGGAGCCATCCTGGTAGATGGTGACCTCAACCGGGATGATGGAGCCCGCCTGGCTCGCCGTGCGCTCGTTGTACTCCTTGCAGAAGGCCATGATGTTGACGCCATGCTGACCCAAAGCTGGCCCCACAGGTGGAGCGGGGTTGGCTTTGCCAGCCTCTATCTGCAGCTTAACCACCGCCTTGACCTTCTTCGCCATCGCTCCTCCTCACGTAATCCCTGGATTACACCTTCTCCACCTGCAAGAAATCTAACTCCACAGGGGTCTCACGGCCGAAGAAGGAGACCAGGATGTGTACCTTCCCTTTCTCCTCATCGACCTCATTGACCGTACCTAGGAAATCCCTGAATGGTCCATCGATGATCCGAACCCTCTCCCCCAGCCGGAAGGTCACCTTAACCCTGGGCGCCTCCGACTCCATGCGCTTCATGATCTTATCGACTTCCTCAGGGCGGAGGGGAAGGGGTTTATCCCCTGCTCTGACGAAGTCGATCACCCCAGGGGTATTGCGAACCACATACCACGATTCATCAGTCAAGATCATCTCAACCAGGATATAGCCGGGGAAGATCCTCCGTTCAACTGTTTGGCGATGGCCATCCCGGATCTCAATCTCCTCCTCAGTAGGCACCAAAACCTGGAATATCTGGTCTTGCATCCCCATGGACTCAATGCGTTGCTCCAAGTTCCTTTTCACCTTGTACTCGTGGCCGGAGTAGCTATGGACCACATACCAGGCTTTGCCTTTCGGTTCCTCTGCTTCCTCTTTCTGCTTTTCTAATTCCTGTCTCTCTAACTCCTCTTGCTCCACCATGGTTGCTTACCCTAACGGATTATCAAGTTGAACATCTGGGTGAATAAGTAATCGATCAGACCCAAGATGGCGGCCATGAAAGCTATGATAGCTAAGACAATGGCGGTCAGCCTTACCGCCTCCTGGCGGGTGGGCCAATGCACCTTCTTCAGCTCTGCGCGGGTGTCTTTGAAGTATTTGGCGATGGCAGCCCCTATCTTTTTCAGCCTGGCCATTCGTTTATCTTATCCCTTGATTCAGCTTTGTGCATACACAAGCAGGACACCGCCCGGACACAAGCGGTGTCCTGCAAGGCAGGGGGTACAGGACTCGAACCTGTAGCCTATGGTTTTGGAGACCATTGCTCTGCCAGTTGAGCTAACCCCCTGCGCCAAACCGATTACGTTGACGGCGACTATTTTGTCTCCTTATGGAGGGTATGGACCCCACAGTATGGGCAGAATTTCCTCAACTCCAATCGCCCCGGATCGTTCCTTCGATTCTTGGTGGTCGTATAGTTGCGCTTCCCGCACTTGGTACAAGCCAGCGTGATCACTATCCTTGCCGCTTTCTTCTTAGCCATCTATACCAAGGCCTTCCTTAAGCGAGGATCTTCGTTACCACACCTGCCCCGATCGTCCTTCCCCCTTCCCTGATGGCGAAGCGGGATCCCTCCTCCAGAGCGACGGGCTCGATGAGATGCACGCCAAGGGTTACGTGGTCGCCGGGCATCACCATCTCCACCCCCTCCGGGAGCTCGATGGCGCCAGTGACATCCGTTGTCCTTATGTAGAACTGGGGCCTATAGCCCGAGAAGAAAGGTGTCCACCTCCCTCCTTCTTCCTTGGTCAGAACGTAAACCTCGCCGGCGAACTTGGTATGGGGTCTTATCGTCCCAGGGGCGGCTAAGACCATCCCCCTCTCAACCTCATCCCTCTCTATTCCGCGAAGTAGGCAGCCTATGTTATCACCGGCCTGGCCGACGTCGAGCGTTTTATGGAACATCTCCACCCCGGTGACAACTGTCTTCTTTATCTCATCGCTGAGGCCAACTATCTCTACCTCATCTCCGACCTTAATTGTGCCCCTCTCAACCCTCCCGGTGACGACCGTGCCCCTCCCCTTGATCGAGAAGACGTCCTCAATAGGCATGAGGAAAGGCTTGTCTACCTCTCTCACCGGCGTGGGGATGTAATTGTCAACCGCATCCAAGAGTTCCCAGATGCACTTGTACTCGGGGGCATCCGGGTCGGTGGACTCGCTCTCTAAAGCTACGAGAGCGCTGCCCCTGATGATGGGGATCTCATCGCCAGGGAATTCGTATTTATTCAGAAGCTCCCTCAATTCGAGTTCGATGAGGTCCAGCAACTCAGGATCGCCCATCTTATCCACTTTGTTCAGGAACACGACGATGGAGGGGACGTTCACCTGGCGGGCCAAAAGCACGTGCTCCCGAGTCTGAGGCATGGGCCCATCATCAGCCGCCACCACCAAGATGGCCCCATCCATCTGGGCGGCGCCTGTGATCATGTTCTTCACATAGTCCTTATGGCCCGGGCAGTCTATGTGGGCATAGTGGCGCTTCTCAGTCTCATACTCGACGTGGCTGATGGATATGGTCATCCCTCTTTCTTTCTCCTCGGGGCAGTTGTCTATCTCGTAGAAGGAGTAGAACTTCGATAGGCCTTTGAACGAAAGGACCTTGGTCATAGCCGACGTGAGGGTCGTCTTCCCATGATCCACATGCCCAATGGTACCCACATTCACGTGGGGTTTAGTCCTCACAAATTTCTTCTTATCAGCCATTTTCCCTCCTTACCTCCTCAATCAAAATAAACCTTATGAAGCCCTCGATGGGATTCGAACCCATGACCCCGTCCTTACCAAGAACGTGCTCTACCCACTGAGCTACGAGGGCTAATCGATTCGAAAACGGGCTTCCCCAAGCAGATCTCAATTCAGTGGAGGGGGTAGGATTCGAACCTACGAAGCCCGTTAAGGGCACCGATTTTACAGACCGGTGGTTTTAGCCACTCGCCCACCCCTCCAAAAGCCGACGGTGGGATTTGAACCCACGGCCTACTCTTTACAAGAGAGTTGCTCTACCGCTTGAGCTACGTCGGCTTATCGGCTTAAATTATAACCGCAAATCCCACCACCGTCAAGTCACCTTTTCGTGCAATAAGTATACCCAGATTTTCCCAAGATGTCAAATCGCCGCTCCCTTTGCCTCCTCACCTCGTAGAGGGCGATGGAGCCGGCCACAGC
>CAYYKQ010000094.1:0-6642 GCA_964440965.1 uncultured Anaerolineae bacterium
TTGACGTACACTTCCCTGCCACGCTCCCTGCGTACCAGCATGGGCTCTTCGGCGTAGCGGAGCTGGTACTCCAGCAACCCCTCGTAGATGGACCCCAGGTGGCGGATCTCCAGGTCGCGGTAATCCACAAAGTCCAGGCCCTGCGGCCCCTCGGTGCGCGCCAGCAGATCGAGGGCCCGCACCAGGTAGGCGTCGCCGATGGTGTGCTCCTCCAGGAAGGGATACTTGGCCGGATCGAAGAGGCGGCCGTTGTAGGCCGGGACGCCCAGCTCCTCGCTGCCCTCGTTGATGATGTGGAACAGCGCCTTGAGGTTGTCCCAGATGGTGGCCCGGCGAGGAAGGTAGGTCATCCCCTTATCCAACTTGCGGGCGATCTCCTCCTTGATGGCCTTCAGGCTGTAGAGCTCGGCATAGCTGCGGTTCTCCAGGGGCAGCAGGCGGCGGCTTTCGGCGTAGAAGATGAACAGCAGACGGTAGAGGAGGATCAGGGCGTTGTCGTGGATAGCTTTCAGGTCGGCGGGGGTGAGGGAGGTGCCCGGATACTTGAGGAAACCCTCGGCCAGGAGCCGCAGCGCCTCGTAAATCCGCTCCTTCAGGTCCTCGCTGACCCCTTGAGCATACTCGCGGCTCTCCCGCAGCACCCGGTTCAGGAATTCGGGGAAGGCGGCGCGGCGGAAGAAGAGGTAGAAGTACTTAAAGGGCTCCACCTGCCCCTGCTGGAGCAGGTTGATGAGGTCCACCTCGTAGTAGACGTCCAGGCGGAAGCTGGACTCCCGGTGATAGAGGCGCCACAGCCGGCCGTTGGTGAGCAGGCCCCAGTCGCAGCCCGTGATGCGCAGGTAGTAGTCAATCTGGTAGCTGGGGTTGGCGTTGGAGAAGGCGTCGCCCGCGCCGTCGGTCAGCCGCCTGTCGAGGGAGCGGTCCCAGCGCTTGGCGTCGCCCACAGCCAGGGCGGTCTTGAAGAACTCCGCCGTGCCCAGGTGGGGGAGGGCGGCGCGCCGCGTCTCCTCATCGGGGAAGAGGGCGTAATCGGGCGTGCGAGTGCCCTCCGGCGAGGGGAGCGAGGCCCCCACGTGGTAGGTATGGCCCAGGATATCCAGGACGGGCCGCACCCATTCCTCCTCCAGCGCCGCCTCGCTCAAGGCGGGCCGCAGCAGGGCCCGCTTGTCGGCGTGGAGCTGGCGGAGGGCCTCGAGGGCTTCGGCGGCCTCCGCGTCAGCCTCGCGCCAACTCGGCTGCCGAGGCAGGAGTGTGTTCAGATAGTAGTCGGAGAAGAGATAATGGTTGCGATGCTTCTCCAGAGGCAGGATAAGTTGCTCAGATGGGGACATGAGCTTTTCCCCTTATAGCCCGACTTGACAAAGACCTTAATGTTGTTAACCCATAAGTTAGCGATGTACCACCACCAACGTGCCCACGGGAGCCCAGTTGTAGAGCCACTTGGCCTCGGCCATGGGCAGGTTGACGCAGCCATGGCTCATGGGATGGCCGAAATTGGAATGCCAGTAGCATCCATGGAGGGTGTAGCTTCCGTGGAAGAACATGACGTAAGGGACATCAGGAACATGGTAGCCAGGGCCTGACATGGTCTGGGAGCGGACTTTGCGGTAGATGCGAAAGCGGCCTGTTGGGGTGGGCGTCCATGGCCTGCCGGTGGAGACAGCCGTCTGCATGACAGCATGTTGGCCCTCGTAGGCCACCAACCGCTGAGCACTCAGGTCGATGTCGATCCATTTTCCGGCCGCTTCTCTCCGGGGCGCAGGTCTGGATCTCGTTATGGGGATGATCAGCTTCTGGCCAGGGTAGATAAACGAGGGATTGGAAAGATTATTGGCCACAGTGATGGCCCACACCGTGGTGCCGTACCGCAGAGCGATCTGGGCTATATTTTCACCCGGCCTGACCGTGTGTACGCCAGCCGAAGCAGCGGAACGGGTGGCCCCAGGGATGATCAGCCTCTGGCCGACATAGATGTAATTGGGATTGTAGATGCGGTTGGCCCTGAGGATGGCTTCGACTGTAGTCCCGTAGCGATGGGCGATGGAGTAGAGATTGTCGCCACGCCTGACGCGGTAAGTTATGGAAGCAATGGATGAGCTGGCTGTGGGCACGGTCAATCTCTGGCCTGCGTAGATGCGGTTGGGATTACGCAGGCCATTGGCCCGCACGAGGGCCTCCACCGTAGTACCGTAGCGGCGGGCGATGTATTGGAGCGTTTCGCCCCAGCGCACCACGTGGACCATCGGTGGCGCCGCTTCAGCGCTGGTTGCCATCGCCAGTTGAACCACCAGGCATATCAGAACGATGATCGAATACAATTTGCTTCTTTCCATAGTTGATACCTCCGATGTTCGTTCCCACCAGGGTCGAATGCGACAAACTAGATTGAGTCTGATGCACCTCTGTGCTATAATGCCTAAGGGAAGCGAGCCAAAAATGACCAAAGGCACTTACATCTTGTGCATGCGTTTAGACGAGCAAAGGGAAATAACCATCGGCAAATTAGGTACCTTCCTCTTCCCCGCCGGTTACTACCTCTATGTGGGCAGCGCTCTAGGTCCAGGGGGGTTGGAAGCCCGACTGGCTCATCACCTGGCGAGCCAGCTCGCGAGGGAAAGGCCGTATTGGCATATCGATTACCTGCTCCCATATGTCCGCTTAGTCGAAGTATGGAGCGTCACTTCTGATCAGCGCCTGGAATGCCGCCTTGCTCAAATGGTCCTAGGGATGCCAGGTGCTCAAGTTGTCGCTCCCGGCTTTGGCTCCTCCGATTGCCGCTGTCCAACGCACTTGGTGTACTTCAAAACCAAACCCACCACCGAGGCCCTCCGAGCTAAATGTCACCCTCACGTTCTCACGATCACCACCCTATCCAGCCCCGCGTAGTCCTTTATCAGTTCGATCTTGGCCTTCGGGAAATGCCACCCGGCCAGCCTGACCACCGCGGGCCCCTGCGTTGCTCCTATCTCCAGCAGGATGGCTCCGTGGAGGTTGAGGTGCTCCCCTGCCTCGGCCAGAAGGCGGCGGATGTGAGCTAATCCATCGGGCCCTCCGTCGAGAGCGGAGAGAGGCTCGTGGTCCAGGATCTCCTTGGACAGCTTGGCGAATTCCTCTCGGGCCACATAGGGCAGGTTGGCTGCGATGATGTCCACGGGCTCGGGCAGAGGGGTGAGCAGATCGCCCTCGAGCAGATGCACTTGCCCTTCGACGCCATGGCGGCGGCAGTTGATGGCGGCCACCTCCAGGGCCTCGGGCGAGGCATCGATGGCGTAGACCTTGGCCTTGGGCAGATGCACGGCCAGGGCAACGGCGATGGCTCCGCAGCCTGTTCCCACATCGGCCACTATCAAATCGTCTTCCATTTCACGGGCTATCTCGAATGCCTTCTCGACCAAGAGCTCTGTCTCAGGCCTGGGGATGAACACCCTTTCATCGACGTAGAAATCGAGCCCGTAGAACTCCTCATGGCCCATGATGTAGGCTAAAGGCTCGCCGCATGCACGCCTCTCCACCAGCTTACGATAACTGGCCAGCGCAGTGTGGGGCAGTGTGCGGTTGAGCTGAGCATAGAGGCGAGCTCTGCTCAAGCCGAGATGGTGGGCCAGTAACACCTCGGCCTCCCAGCGGGGGTTCTCTGACCCCTTGCAAGCTAGGAAATCGCTCCCCCAACGGAGGGCTGTTTTGATATCTTCATACGGGGCGCAATCGCCCCCCTCATCGCAGTGCAGAGCGTCCTTCCTCATTCTATCCCCAGGGCTTTTAACCTCTCCATCCGGTCCCTATCCGCCAACTTTTCGATGAATTCGTCCAGGTCTCCATCCAGAACGTCCTCCAACCGGTAAACCGAGAGGTCTATGCGATGGTCCGTCACCCGGTTCTGGGGGAAGTTATAGGTCCGGATCTTCTCCGCCCTCTCGCCCGTCCCCACTTGAGAGCGCCGCAGCTTCCCTATCTTAGCTTCCTGCCTCCGCTGTTCCCTTTCGTAGAGGCGGGCTCGCAGGATGGCCATCGCTTTCTCTTTGTTGTGGAGCTGCGAACGCGTGCTTTCACAGGAGGCGGTGATCCCTGTAGGGATGTGGGTGATGCGCACCGCTGAGCTGGTCTTCTGCATGTGTTGCCCTCCCGGCCCCGAGGAGCGGTAGACGTCAATGCGCAGGTCCTTGGGATCTACCTTCACCTCCACCTCATCCACCTCCGGCAGGACGGCCACGGTCGCGGTGGAGGTGTGGATGCGCCCGCTGGATTCGGTGATGGGCACCCGCTGCACCCTATGCACTCCGCTCTCATATTTCAAGCGCGAGTAGGCACCCTTGCCCTTAACAGCGAAGATGGCCTTCTTGAAACCACCCATCTCCGTCTCATTGAGGTTCAGGAGCTCGATCTCCCAGCCATGGTTTTCGGCATACCTCGTATACATGCGGAAGAGGTCGGCGGCGAAGAGAGCCGCTTCCTCGCCTCCCGCTCCAGCCCTTATCTCCATGATGACGTTCCTCTGGTCGTGGGGATCCTTGGGCAGGAGCATGGCTTTCATCTCCTTGAGAAGCCTCTCCCTTTCCCCTTCGAGTCTTGCCACCTCCTCCTTAACCAGCTCCTGCATCTCCTCACCCAATTCCTCATCCAGCATGGATTTAGTGGCATCGAGTTCGTCTGTGATGGCTTTGTAACGGCGGTACTTCTGCACCAATTCCTCGATCTCCACTTGCTCCTGAGCGTACTTCCTGACCAATTCGGGGTCGCTGGCGATCTCAGGGCTGGACATGAGGCGACTCAGTTCTTCGTAACGTTTTTCGATAGAAGCTAATCTCTCCAGCATAGGTGATCTCTCTCCTGATTCCTGCGGGGGGATTTTTCATGCTAGCATTCCCTCAACCGGAGACCTCTTCGATGGGATAGGCGAACATGATGCGCGATGTCCGCTTAAAGCCCATCTTCTCCCAGAAGCCCAGCTCTCCCGGAACGGTCACGGCCAGGGAGCGGGCTCCCCTCTCCTTGAACCTTCTGGCTATCTCTTTCACTAGAGCCCTCCCGATACCCCGACGCTGGTAATCGGGGTGCACTGAGGCGATGTGGATGATAGCCCTGGAGCCATCGTATACCCCTCTGATCATGCCTACAGGTTTGCCGTCCTCCTCGGCTACCAGGAATTCAGCTGCCCTGCATTGGTGGACCCGCATCATTGCCTCCGGGCCATCGATCTCCGGATTGCTGTATTGCTGGTTGGCCTTCAGGATCTCCACCAGGTAGGGGCAATCATCGGGTTTGAAATCTCTGATCTGCATTTTATTTCCTCCGCTTCTTAAACTTCAATAAGAGTGGGGTTCCCGTGAGGCCGAGACGCTCCTGCAATCTGTTCTCTAAGTACCGTTTGTACGAGAAGTGCACCAATTGGGGGTCGTTGACGAAGAAGACGAAGGTTGGTGGGTCGATGGCGGCCTGGGTGGCATAGTAGACCTTCAGGCGCCTTCTCCCCTTAGAGGGAGGGGCATGGCGGGCCATTATATCCTGTAAGAAGCGGTTCAATTCCCCTGTAGGGATGCGGGTGAAGCGCTCCTGCCGCACCTGCAGGGCCAAGGGGATGACCTCATCCACCCCCTCGCCGGTCAGAGCGGAGATGAAGAGCAGGGGGGCATGGCTGAGGAACTTCAGTCTGGTCCGGACGTGCTGGATGTAATCCTGCATGGTGTATTCGTCTTTTTCGATCAAATCCCATTTGTTGACCACAAGCACCACGCTCTTCCCTTCCTCCAGGCAGAAGCCAGCGATATGGGTATCCTGGGCGGTGACCCCTTCCGAGGCGTCAAGCAGAAGGAGCACCACATCGGCTCGGCTGATGGCCCTAAGTGCCCTGATGACACTGTACTTCTCCACCCCTGGGACGATGCGCCCTCTCCGCCGTATCCCCGCTGTATCGATGAGGACCAAGGGGATCCCCTCCCACTCTAAAAACGTATCGATGGCATCGCGGGTGGTGCCCGGCACCTCGCTCACGATAGCCCGTTCCTGCCCTAGGAGCCGGTTGAGCAGCAGGGACTTGCCCACGTTGGGCCTTCCGACGATAGCTATCTTGGCTGCCTCCGTCTCTATCTCCTCGGCCTCGGTTGGGAGGGAGGAGACCACCTCGTCCAGCAGATCGCCGGTTCCGATCCCGTGCAGGGCGGAGATGGGGAAGAGCGGGTGGATGCCCAACTGATGGAACTCAACGGCGTCCTGGCGAAGGGCGGGGTTGTCGACCTTGTTGACCGCCAGGACCACCGGCTTCGCGGAGCGGTGTAGGATCCTGGCTACATCTTTGTCGCTCGGAGTGAGACCCTCCTTGACATCGGTCACGAAGATGATCGCATCCGCCTCCGCAATGGCCAGCTGTGCCTGGGCGCGCACCTGGGCCGCCAGGTCGTCCAAACTGCCCTCTACCTCTAATCCCCCAGTATCCACCAGGGTGAAAAGCACTCCATTCCACTCGGCGTCCGCATAAATGCGATCGCGAGTGGTCCCCGCCACTTCGTCCACAATGGCCAAGGGTTTGCCGACTATCCTGTTGAAGAGGGTCGACTTGCCCACATTGGGCCGCCCGACGATGGCCACTATCGGCTTAGGCATAAATCGAATCCCAAATCCCAATGACTAAATCCCAATGACCAAATC
>CAYYKQ010000095.1:0-6607 GCA_964440965.1 uncultured Anaerolineae bacterium
GGCTTGACGCCGATGACGCCGGGAACCCGCTTCTCACCGATGAGGACCTTCTTGGCCAGCAGGATACGGTCGTCGAGGCCTCCCACCGGACGGAAGCGCAGGCTTCCATCCTTCTCGATGTGGGTGATCATCAGTCCCACCTCATCCATATGGGCGGCCAACATCACCTTAAGCGAATTGCGAATCGCAAATCGCGAATCGCGCTTCTTAAGGGCTATCAAGTTGCCGATGCTGTCCACGCGGTATTCGTCCACGTGGTCCTTGATGGCCTCGATGATGATTCTGCGGACCTCGTCCTCACAGCCCGATACGCCGAAGGCCTCGGAAAGCTCTTTTAGAATCACTGCCTTCTTCCCTCCATCAATAGCAAGCACGCAGATCGGCGCTGATAATTCGCTGATAAACGCAGATTTTTAGAGGATAGGACAGCGGCAATCTGCGCTTTATCTGCGAAATCAGCGTGCTATCCCCCTCCGCGTGCTGAAAGCCAGTTTCCAGCTTCTAGCTTCCAACTCAGCTTCTCCATAAATCCCTCATCCAGCCTCCCGATGAACCCCGCCATCAGCCTCCCCGTCCGCTCGATGTCTTTGAGGGATACGGTCTCCACCGAGGTGTGCATGTAGCGCAGGGGGATGGAAAGCAGGGCGGTAGGGATGCCCTCTCTGGTGACCTGGATGGCCCAGGCGTCGGTGCCGCTTGGGCCGGGGATGGGCTCCACCTGATAGGGGATCTCCAAATCCCTGGCCACCTCGACCAGGGCCTGGTAAAGCTTGGGATGGATGTTGGGGCCGAAGGCGATGGCCGGCCCCTTGCCCATCTCGATGGTCTCCGCCTCGGAGACGCCGGGCTGGCTGCCGAAGCCCACGTCGATGGCGATGGCCAGGTCGGGAGCCAGGCCGTAGGCGCTGGTAGTGGCCCCGCGCAACCCCACCTCCTCCTGCACCGTAGCCACCGCGTAGACGTCCCAGAGGTGCTTGACCGAGGCGAGGCCCTCCAGGCAGACCAGGATAGAGGCCACCCCCGCCCGGTCGTCGAAGGCCTTGCCGGCCGCGAAATCCCCCTGGAGGCGGGTGAACTCCCGCCCGATGGTGACCAGGTCGCCCACCTGGACCAGGCGCTCGACCTCCTCCGGCGGCAGGCCCACATCGATGAACAGCTTGTCCATGGGTATGATCTTCTCCCGCTCCTCCCTGGGAAGCACGTGCGGAGGGCGGCTGGCGATGACGCCCGGCAATTCCCTTTTGCCGTGCACCACCACCTCCTGCCCCAGGAGGACCCGATCGTCGAAGCCACCTACCGAGGTGAAGCGCAGGAACCCCTTCTCGATCTTGGTCACGATCAGCCCGATCTCGTCCAGATGGGCGGCAAGCATGATGCGCCGCCCCTGGCCCTCACCCTTCTTCAGGGCGATGACACTGCCCATCTTATCGGTGCGCACCTCGTCGGCGTATCGCCCGAACTCCTCAGCCACGATGGCCCGCACTTCATCCTCATAGCCCGAAACCCCTTTAGCTTCGGAAAGCCTCTTTAAGCATGAAACTAAATCCACTTCCGATGCTCCTTTCTACTAAGCCTGCGTTCTGAAGTTGCCCAAGGTAATCGTTGGCGTGGATGTGACGGTTCCCGTCGGCGAGGGCGTGGCGGTCAACGTGGGAGTGATGGTCTCCATTGGCGTAGAGGTCTCGGTGGGCGTTGACGTGGGAGTCTCCGTCGGCGTGGCCGTGTCGGTTGGCATGGGTGAGGGCGCAAGCGTAGGCGTTCCCGTAGGCGTCGCTGTACTCGTTGGCGAGGGCGTGGCGGTCCACGTCGGCGTGGCTGTGGCCGTCTCCGTGGGCGTGGGTGTCGGTGTAGGCGCGATGGTCTCCGTCGGCGTAGCGGTCTCGGTGGGCGTCGATGTGGGAGTCGCCGTCGGCGTGGCCGTATCGGTTGGCGTGGGTGAGGGCGTAAACGTGGGCGTTCCCGTAGGCGTCGCTGTGCTCGTCGGCGAAGCTGTGGGCGTGGCAGTGGCTGTGGAGGTGCGGGTAGGGGTGGGAGAGGGCCACCACTGGGTCGGCGTCGGCTCCAGAGTAGGGGTAGGGCTGGGGGTGGAGGTGGCTGTGAAGGTCGGGATGATCAGGGTAGGCCACGGCGTGAAGGTGGGCGCGCTGGGCACGCTAAAATGAGCGATGAACAAGGAGAGCAAACCCAGGCAATATCCAGGCAGGCTCAGAAGGATGACGGCCATTACGACTCCATAGATTATCTTCTGCCTTTTAGGCAGTCCCTTATACCAATCCTCCAGCCCGTTTCCCACATCCCCCTCGCCGTCAAATGCAGGGTTTTATGATATCATCGTTTGGACCCTTTGTCAATCGAGCCGGATCGCCTCCCGTATGCGGCGGGAGAGGGCACCGAATCCCTCCTCGTAGAGCATCTCTAACCTGCGAGGGCGAGGCAGGGGGACGGGGATGGAGGCCTCGATGCGGCCGGGACGGGGACTCATGACCAGGACCCTGTCGGCCAGAAAGACGGCCTCCTGGATGGAATGGGTCACCATGATTACCGTCTTACGCTTGGCTCGCCAGATGCGCAGGAGCTCCAAGTTCATGCGCTCCCGGGTGAGGGCATCCAAGGAGCCAAACGGCTCATCCAGGAGCAGGATGGAAGGATCATGGATGAGGGCGCGGGCGATGGCCACCCGTTGCTCCATCCCTCCGGATAAGCTGTGGGGGTAGGCGCTCTCGAAACCCTCCAGGCCGACCAGTTGCAGGAGCTCCCCAGCTCGACGGCGCGCCTCAGCCATCTTCACCCCCAGAATCTCCAGGGGAAGGGTGACATTCTCCAGCACGGTGCGCCAAGGCATCAGATTAGCCTTCTGGAAAACGAAGCCGATCCGGCGACATGGCCCGTTCAGGGGCCTCCCATCGAGGTAAACCCTCCCGCTGGTGGGCCTGAGCAGCCCCCCCAGGACCCTGAGAAGTGTGGATTTGCCACACCCTGAGGGCCCTACGAGGCAGAGGAATTCACCCGCGCCCACTTGGAAGGAGACCTCCTCCAGGGCCCCCACCTCCCCGTTAGGGGAGCGGTACGTAACCCTTATCCTCTCAGCTATCAATTGGGGTTTAGTCATGGGATTCGGCCGTGGGAATTGATTCCCCCTTTCGCTGCCAAGCGGCGTCCTCGCCCTTGCTCATCCTGATTTGACGAATTCGTTGGTGAACAGCTCCTCCACCTTTATCTCGGTGCCGATGAGCCCGATCCGGTGCATGAAATCCTGAGAGGCCTCCCAGGCGGCGGGATCGGAGAGGCCCAGGGCGTCGCTGCGCCAGAGGGCGATGGATTCGTCCAGCACTGCCCTCTGGATGGCCTCCTCTCCCATCTCTGGCACGAACTTCCTGCAGATGGCGAAGGCCTCATCCGGGTGGTCTATGGTGTAGCGGAGCCCCCGTAGGGTGGCGTGCACCAGGCCCCTCACCAGCTCCGGCCGCTCGGCGATGGTGCTCTCGTTGGTGATGAGGCCGTTGGAGACCAGGTCGATATAGTCGGAGACCCGGATTATGCTCACCTCATGGCCCATCTGGCGGAGCTGCACCGGCTCGTTCATGATGTAGCAGAGGGCGGCGTCCACTCGATCTTCGACCAGACTTTCCACCTGGGTGTAGCCGATGGTCTGCAGGTTCACCCTCTCCTCGTCGATCCCCGTCGCGTAAACGAGTGCCCGCCAGCCGATGTAGCTCGCTCCGTAGGTCGCTGGGATGCCCACCGTCTTGCCCTCGAGGTCCTCGGGCTTTCGGATGCCTTTCTCCTTCAGGGCGACCACGCAGACGGGGAACTTCCGATACCAGTTCATGATGTAGACCACGGGCAGCCCCTGGGAGCGGGCCAGGATCACCTGTTCGCCGCTGGCCACCGCGAACGAGAGCTCGCCTGTGCCCACCAACTTGAGGAGGTCGGTCTCCCAGCCGTAGTCGAACTCCACCTCAATCCCTTCATCGGCGAAGTAGCCCTTCTCCACAGCCACGTAGAAGGGGGCGAACTGCACATTGGGGATGTAGCCCATGGCCAAGGTGATGCTTTCAGGCGTTGGATGCTGGGATGGTCTGCCGCAGCCGCTGAGAGCCACTGTGGCGATTAAGCCCAGGATTAGCAGTCTCCTCACATGAACCTCCTATCGTCTCCATGAAAGCAGAAAGCCCTCCAAGGCCGCGACCATGCCATAGAGGGCGAGGGCAATGGCCGCCAGGGTTAGAAGGGCCACGAACATCAGCGGTGTGTCGAACAGGCCCCGGGCCAGGTTAACCAGGAAGCCCAGCCCTCGGTCCGCGCCCACAAACTCCCCCACCACCGCTCCGATCACCGAGAGGGTCACCCCTACCTTCAGACCTCCCAGGATCACGGGCAGGGCCGCTGGCACCTCCAGCTTGGTGAACACCTGCCAGCGACTGGCCTCTAAGGAGCGCATCAGCTCGTACGGCTCCTCGCCCACCGAGCGGATGCCCACCATGGTGTTGATCAGGACGGGGAAGAAGAGGGTGAGGGCGCAGACCAGGACTTTAGAGAGCCTCCCTGAGCCGAACCAGATGATGATGAGCGGAGCTAAGGCCACGATGGGCATGGATTGAGAGGCCACTACCAGCGGCGAGAGGATGCGCTCAAGGGGCTTACACTTGGCCAGGATATAGCCCAGCAGGGTGGCTGTGCTGAGCCCCAGGGCCAGGCCACCGAATATCTCGGTCAGAGTGACCCGGGTGTGGCGCCAGAGGGTGCCGTCGCCGGCCGCGGCCAGGAATCTGGCCCAGACCAGTTCCGGCGAAGGCAGGATGAAAGGGGGATAGCCGCCCAGGCGGACCGCCAGTTCCCACAGGCTGAGGAAGAGGGCCAGAGGCACGAGGAGGTAACATGCCCCTCGGCCAGCGGAATGCAGGAGGCCCCTTAGCTGCCCAGGAATGGATCGCGGAACTTCCATCGTCGCACCGTCTGACAAATTGAAACCCCGAAGGTCTTTGACCTTCGGGGCACGTAACGGGACCATCCATGGGAATGGTCCCTCCATAGGCTATTTGACCTTCTCCCATCCGGACTATACCGTCGGCTCCGGCCTCTCACCGGATCAGCTTGCGCTCGCGGGCTCGGCAAATTAGAGGTTAAAGGTTATGGAATAAGGGCGTCCTTTAACCTTTATTCCCTATCCCCTAATTGCCATACCGCCGGTCGGGAATTGGCGCTAACCGCCTCACCCTGCCCCGAAGGTTTTTCACCAGGGATTATATCACCACCAGATGATGCTGTCAAACTGGGTTTTGGGCAACCAAAGGGCCAACAAGGGCTCCCAGCGAGTGGTTGCCCCTGCTGGCCATCATCTGGCTTCCTTAGATGATGGAGCATCCAGGGCCTGTGGCCCTCTGCTACCGATAGACCCCTCTCCAGTCGTTGATCTTGAGCCGCAGGATGTCCTTGAACATGCGCAGCGGATCGCGCAGGGGATTGACCTTGGTATCGGCGCCGTAATGCCACTCCACCGGCACCTCCGCCACCCTGTAGCCCGCCTTGCAGGCCAGGAGGAGGACCTCCACATCGAAGCCGGTCACCGCTCCCCCTTTGACCTGGCCGGCATCCGCTCCGTAGAGTTTCACCCGTTGGAACAGGTCGTGAGCAACCTCACGGCGGAAGCATTTGAAACCGCATTGGGTGTCCCGGAAATCACCTATGATCATCAGGCGCACCAGCAGGTTGAAGACCCGGCCCATCAGGTGTCGATACCATGGTTCGTTGTAACGCTTGGCCCCCACCCCCTCCCTCGAGCCGATGGCGATGTCGTAGCCCTTCTCCAGGAAGGCCAGGAGTTTCTCCACCTCCTCTATGGGGGTGGCCAGGTCGGCATCGGAGAAGAGGATGTATTCCCCCCGCGCCGCCAGCATCCCCGTGCGCACCGCGTAACCCTTGCCCCGGTGGTCGTTCCTGATGAGGCGGAGGCCACGATGCTTGGCCATGAACTCCTCCACCACCTTGGCGGTGCCGTCCTCACTTCCATCGTCCACTACGATGATCTCGAAGGGGTAATCCTGCCCCTCCAGGTAGGAGGCGATCTTCCCCAGGGTCCCTGGCAAGCGGCGCTCCTCGTTATAGGCGGGAATGACCACAGAGAGGAAAGGCCGTTCCATTTCACCTCCATCTAACATCCCGTCAGGATGAATTCCAAATACTCATCGGAGACCTTGCGAGCGCGCTGGATGGCGCGGCGCTTGCGCAACATCCGGGGCAGGCCCCACAGCCCGGCCAGTTGCCCCCGCAGGCTGGCCCTCGCCGCTTCCCCCCGCCAGGCCCTGAGCGCCTCCCAGGCGATGCTTAGCTGCGCGGCGATTATCCGCCGCCAATACCTCCTGAGCAGGGATGTGGGGTAGTCCTTGGCGATGACGTAGATGAAGTTGCGGCCGCAGTAGTAGCTGGCGATCTTCCCCCCGCCGGTGGCGCTCAGCTTGTGGTAGACCACCGCCGTGGGGACGTAGATGCACCTCCAGCCCGCCAGTTGGGCCCGCCAGGCCAGGTCCACGTCCTCGCAGAAGGCGAAGAAATCCTCGTCGAAGAGCCCGATCTCCTCCAGCATGGCCCGGCGATAGGCCGCGGCCAC
>CAYYKQ010000096.1:0-6496 GCA_964440965.1 uncultured Anaerolineae bacterium
GTGGCGTCGTAAGGAGGGATGAAATCCTCCAGGATGCGCGAGGCGCAGGTGGTGGGCACGCCCTTCGTGCAGATGATGTCCTTGATAGCCATGGGGATCCCCAGCAGAGGATAGTCATCGCCAGCCGCCCGGCGCTCATCGGCCCGCCGCGCTTGTTCCAGGGCCAGCTCGGGCGTGAGGGTGAGGTAGGCTTTGATTTGGTTGTCAATCTCCACGATGCGGTCGAGGAGGGCCTGGGTCAACTCGACGGAGGATATCTCGCCCTTGCGCAACAACTCGTGGGCCTGGTGGATGGTCAGCTCATAAAGTTCCAAATCACCCCTCCAGCAAGGATGGCAGTAGGCCCTCAATCATCTCTATGAACTCCGTTGCTCGCGCAATCGCTTCCTCGACCTGCTCAAGCGTGAAATCCCGCTTCCGCTCGTAATCGGCCTGCAGGCGGAACTTGCGGGCGCATTTGAACCAGCGACCGAATTTGGAATCCACCAGCCCGGGCTTGATGAAGTGCTGACCAAAGAGGTTGATCGTCCCGGCATGGGATTTGGTGCGGATGGAGCGGGCAGCCAGCGCCGCGTCGGCGGCGTCCAAGAAGGCGTAGAAGACCAAGGACATCACTTCACCAAATAGACCCTCTCTCTGCATCAACCTAGCGGCCTGTAACCGCGTGTGGGCTGATTCAAGGAATCCCTGCGCCACTTTAGCTGGATCACCTTTCCCTACCATGATGGGTTCCCCTTTCAGCACGATTCCCTCCTCGGCCACGTTGCGGATAAACGGCGTGCCGATAGCTGCCAACTCAGCTATCTGGTCGCAGGTGAAATCGAGGGCCGAGATGTCTATCCTCTTCTCCAGCAGGATGTCAGCCGTAATGTCGCTGATGGCCTCCGATACCTCCGGGGTCCCGCGGTCAACGACGACCAGCAGGTCTATGTCCGAATCGGGGTGGGCATCTCCCCGTGCTTTGGAGCCGAAGAGGATGATGCCTTTGACCTGGTTAGGCAGCTCAGCGAGGATTCTCTCTTCGAATTCCTTGACGGCTGAGGCCTCGTCGGGCCGCAAGATGTCAAGGGGAGATTTCTTTACCTCCACTTGTGCCATGAGATCGCCTCTTTTTACTCCAAAATGGCCCGCACTTTGAAATAACCTTCCTCGGCGTTCGGGGCGTTGGCCAGGATATCCTCCTTAGGGAAAGAGGGCCCGACCTTATCGGGCCGCATGACGTTCCGCAGGGGGAGAACGGTAGCTGTGGGAGGTATGGCCTCGGTATCCAGTTCTTGCAGCATCTCGAAGTATTCCAGAATGGCCGATAGCTGTTCCCTAAACTTCTCCTTCTCCTCCTCAGTCAGGCCCAGCTTGGCCAATTCGGCGATGTGTTCCACCTCGGCAAGGCTTAATTTCATAAGATTCCTCCCATTTGCGTATTGTATCACTTTCCGAGGGCGAGGGCAAATTTTTCGCGATCGTCCGTTGAGGATCAAAGGGAAGATCAAGGGGATGGAGGGAAAGGTGCAGCGCTTGGAGCGGATGAGCGCCATCCACATCATGCTCACCCCTGAGAAGGCCATCGTCGAGCCTAGCTGGCGCCCTTTAACGAGCCTTCAAGTGGGAAGTGGGCGATCAGAGCATCGGGTCGTTCTCATTTCTCCTCCCTGGCATAGGGCACGCCGAGGGCTGAGGGCGCGCCTATCCTCTCCCTTATCACCTCCCTCGTTCCGGCGAGAAGGACGATGATGGTGAAGATGAAGGGGAGCATATTCAGCAGGTTAGGCGAGATGCCCAGGGGCTGGAGTCTGTACTGGAGGACCTTGACCCCGCCGAAGAGGTAGGCCCCTAAGAGGGCGCGCGTGGGACTCCACATGGCGAAGATGGTGAGGGCTATCACTATCCAGCCCGCACCGGCGGTCATCCCCTCTATCCACGCCGGGGCATAGACGATCGAAAGGTAAGCTCCCCCGAGCCCGGCGAGCACCCCTCCGAAGAGGACGCAGAGGTAACGGACCAGGAAGACGTTGACCCCCATGGCGTCGGCGGTGGCAGGGGCTTCGCCCACGCTCCTTATGCTTATCCCCACCTTGGTCTTAAAGAGCACAAACCAGAGGATGGGAACGAGGGCGAGCGAGAGGTAGACCAGGGCATCGTGCTGAAAGAGGATTGGCCCCAAGAAGGGGATGTCCTTCAGCAGGGGGATGGGAGTGGCGCGGAGGCGGCAGGGAAGGGGAGTGCCGATATACTTTTTGCCCAACATCCCGCTCATCCCCAGGCCGAACATGGTGAGGGCCAGCCCGGAGACGACCTGGTTGGCCCTGAGCGTTATGCTGAGGAAAGCATGGATGAGGGCCATAAGTCCTCCCACCAGAGCGGCCATCGCCAGGCCCAGCCAAGGATTGCCGGTGCTGAGCGTCATGCCGAAGCTCGTAACCGCCCCCATGATCATCATCCCCTCGACTCCTAAGTTCAGCACACCCGAACGCTCAGCATATATCTCGCCCAGCGTCCCTAAGAGGAGCGGCGTGCCCGCGGGGATAGCCGCCTTCAGCGCTGTCAAAAATACTTCTAAACTCATCTCTCCCCTCCCTTGCTGCCGGTCCATTTGACGGCGATTTTGTAGCGGGTGAGGAGTTCGCCACCGAGCACGAAGAACAGGATGACGCCGTTGAAGATGTTCGTGGTGGCCATCGGCAGGCCCAGCGCCACCTGGAGGGCATCACCTCCCACGAGCAGCCCCCCGAAGAGGAGGGAGGTAAGGACGATGGCCAGCGGATTGAGCCTCCCCAGCCAGGCGACGATAATGGCGGTGAAGCCGTAGCCCGGCGAGATGCCTTGGGGGTATCTCAACCTGTGGTGGATGCCGGCCACCTCCCCCACGCCGGCCAGCCCGGCGAGCCCCCCGCTGATGAGCATGACCAATAAGATGGTCTTAAAATAGCTCATCCCCGCATATCTGGCCGCCTCGGGATTGCTGCCCGTGACCCTTATCTCATATCCCAGCTTGGTCTTCATCAGCAGGATGTAGGCCAGCACGGCCAGCACCAGCGCGATGAGGAGTGTCGGGTAATGGATGCGGGTGTTTCCCAGGCGCGGGAGCTGAGCAGTAGGAGGGAATTTGGCGGAGTAGGGGAAACCCCATTCCTCGGCACCCTTCCAAGGCCCATAGACGAGGTAATTCACCAGTTCGCTGGCGATGTAGACCATCATCAGGCTAGTTATGACCTCATTGGCTCTGAACTTGGCTTTGAGGACGGCGGGGATGAGGCCCCAGATGGCCCCGCCTATGAAGCCTGCCGCGAACATGCAGGGAAGAAGCACGAGGGCGGGGGCGTGAGGGAGCGCATACAGCGCCACCCAAGTGGCAGCGATGGCCCCTATGAGCAATTGCCCCTCGGCGCCGATGTTCCAAACCAGCGCCTTAAAGGCGATAGCCAATCCGATCCCACAGATCAGGAGGGGGATGGCCTTGACGGTGGTCTCGGAGAGCCCGTAGAGGCTCCCGAAGGCCCCGCTGAAGATGCGCTTGTAAGCCACCAATGGATCGACACCGTAGCCCCAAAAGACGAGGGCGATGATGAGGAGGGCCAGCGCTAGGGAAAGGGTGGGCGTTGCCACGCTCACCCATCTCGGCGTGGTCAGGCGTTTTTCCACCTTCAATCGCATGGATTAACCTCCATTTTAGACTTCTGAAGTCTCCGAGAAGTCTGGGCTAAAGGTTAGAAAGTCCCCAAACCAAGGCGGTTGATGATCTCCATAGTTGATCGGAGGTTTTCCCCCACCCTTTGTACTTCCTCCACCGGCCAGAATTCAAGGGCTCGTCGGAATTCCTCTGGCAATCCCTCGGATTCACTCTTGATCTTTTCAAGTTGTCCTTCATCGGAAACCGCGATAACCTTCTGCACCGTTGGGCTGCTCTTGGCCTTTTGGAGGTTGAGCAGGAGACTGTCTATGGAACCGGACTTGTGGACCTCAAAAACATAGGTCACCATACCGAGGTTTCCTATGCGAGCGCGCCATACCACATCCACCCTGGCGCCGTGAGCCACCGGGACTTCTGTGTCAGCATCAAAGCCCAGCATCACCCCGATGTCTTGAATCAGGTCCCGAATTTCGTCGTGGTCAAACCCTTCGGGCGGCCCTGGCTCTGGCCCAGGCGTGGTCTGGCTGACCTCGTAGAGGAAAAAGTCAACAAAAAGCAAATCCGCCTCCCGAAATCCAGCGACCTTTAGTTCCTCGGAGATGGAGCAGAGTAGCTGGTTGAAAGTCTTATACTCGCTGGCCGAGAGCCGATATTTGTCCGGGTTCACGTAGTTACCCAGCCCAAGGATCTTAAGCGCCTGCCTGGCTTTCCGATTCCAGATGCCACACGTCTCAGGCTGGATGTAGCAGAGCATCTCCGTAACCGAGGCGGGGCCTAAGCCTTTGATTTCTTTGACGAAACGCTCATAGCGGGTTTCCGGGGGCACAGAGGTATTGAGAAGGAGCCCCAATTCGTGTCGAAGTTTCTCGATACCGTTATCTGTGATGATCTTCTGGGCGAGGTACTGCTTGTTGCCCCATATCTCGCTTGCCCAAAGCATTGCCACCAGCTCGTTTACGTCGGCCTCCGAGAGTTCGGCAACCCTCTCGGGCAGCTTTTCTTGGAAGTAGGACACCCGGCTCAACCTGTCCCCTTGATCCTCCCGGAACCGTTCGCTGGCAGCATACCTACGGAAGATTTGCAGGTGCGTTTCGATTGCCCTTTTCTGCTCGTGGGTCAGACTTATCGCGTTCATCGGCTCCCTCCGGAAGTTTTCTTAAGCATCTCGCTCACCAGCCCATCAATTTCCCCGAGTTCCTCTGCCAGCATCTCCCGCACCATTGACCTGAGTTTGCCAATGCTGCGTATTTTACCCGGCCCGCCGCCTTTCAGCCAGCCGGTTACCTTTTGAGTGCAGGCCCTACCTTAACTCCTCAGTGGTATGCCCTACAACTCAGCTTGACCATGTTCTTTACTTTCGGTCATCCTTTGCTGCGCTGGCTTTGGATGAAGCCGATAACCTTCCTTCTTCTCTCCAGGGTGGAATCCCCTAAGGTTGAATGCTTTAAGAATTCTCCAAGTTCTGACTCCGTGGATAGATGCTTCGATAGGTAGATGATCCTGCGAATGGCGAAGTCCACAAATCCCTTTAGGATAAAAACGAGATTTTCAGCACCTTTTGGGAACACCCCAGAATGCACTAACCTATTACGATGTTCGGCTAAGGATTCGAGCACAGCCTCCAGGAACTCATCGGGTTGAGTTAGGGCTTTGATACGGCTTTCAATCTTCCTTTCTCCTCGTTCAACCGCTGCCTCAAGAACTTGCCACAAAGCGAGATAGGTTGCTCTAGGATCTGTGAGATCCAGAGCCTGCTGGTACAGTTGAAGCAATCTTAGCACAAGGTATGAAACACTACCCTCCTGTGCCTGGTTTATAGTTTGCAGCAGTTCTGTAACAGCTCCACGGTCTCGCTCTTCAATGCGCTGCTTACGGTACTTATATCGTTCGATAGTGTAGTAAGGGGCCAACAGGATACCATTGCGATCGAATACACCGTAGAGCGGTGAGGGCAAGAATTTGGATAGCGGCTGCGGTTCCCCCCACCGAAACATAACTCTAATAGCAGGCAGAAAATTCAGCACCGCTCGAAGCAAATCGAGTCGCTCGCTCGCTATCTCGACCGCCGCTGGAACATCATAGGTCTCTAGTTCAAGAGTCACTGGTGTAAAGTCGAGTATACGTGGATAGGCCTTCTCATCGTAGATACTTATGATCGGATTCCCCCGATCCTTGAAGCGAACCTCTCTCCATAAGTCAGCAGTGCTAAGATCATCCAACTTGTCCCATGTGCGGAATTGCAGTGTGTACCCTCGAACGGTCAGGGACTCGAAGCCAGAAGGTGGATCAAGATTAAGAAACATTAAGACGGTATATTGAGTCGCTTTTCTTTCGAGAATCCGAATCTCAACGGCAAGGGCGTCTTGGAACGCTTGCACTTGATCGCGAGCATCGAAATACTTCTTGTATCGTCGCCAGCGGTTAAGGGCTAACCGAATCACTCGCCTCTTAGTCCTCTCGGGAAAATCTGGTTCAACTTTGACAGAACTTGCAATAAGTTCCTCCGCCGCCATGGAAGCGACAGAGAGATCAGTCTGCATTTTACCCTCAGCGCTAAGACAAGAATTCTCTCTCAGCCATTGTAAGCCATGCTGACAGAGGTCTTTATGTTTATCGGAGATGGAAATCTTGAGATTGCGCATACACTTACACCCTTAGAACCACCAACTCATGAATGCACTGAAATCCTAAGCGTTTTCATTCATCTCAGCGCCTCAGGTGGTTCCAAATGTTATTCCAAGTTAAGCGTACAATATCGCTCGACCAGCTTGTCTATCCGGCCCAGCTCCTCCGCCAGCATCTCCCGCACCATGGACCTGAGCCTGCCGATGCTGCGGATCTTTCCTGGCCCACCGCCTTCCAGCCAAC
>CAYYKQ010000097.1:0-6346 GCA_964440965.1 uncultured Anaerolineae bacterium
GGGTGAAAGAATTTCGCGAACTTACCGCGAGCGAGCTCATCAGGTGAAGGGGTTTCGCCAACCTGCCGCGAGCCCTGTGAAATGTCTATTTCACAGGGCGAGCGAGCTCATCATTAATTGTGCAACAACTCTACTTTTTCCAATCAGGGCCTGAGAGCATGGGCTTAGCCGCGCCGGAGGATCGGAGCGTGGACCTGGGCGGTGACCCTAAGGATTACATGGCCGAGTTCGCTGACTGGACTGTGGTTTAGTGAACATGGTGGGCATTCAACCAGCGGGCCTTCGGTGGGATGGAGGCTGAGGGCCAACGCTGTAAGGAGGGATGTCAAAGAGGCCCCAGCAGATCATCTCTGCCGGGGCCTCTTCCATTGATGGGCCCACTAGGATTCGAACCTAGGACCAACCGGTTATGAGCCGGCCGCTCTTCCGCTGAGCTATGGGCCCTTCGATATCGATTGTTTTAGCAAAGTCCATAAGCCATTCTATGCGTGAATATTAAAAGCCCTTGCCCAGACATCCTCCTGGAGCGGGAGACGGGACTCGAACCCGCGGCAGTCGGCTTGGAAGGCCGATGCTCTACCACCTGAGCTACTCCCGCTGGCACATTTGCTCGCTTTCCCTGAAGGTAATGGATCAGTTGGCGAGCAAACACATCATCTGTCGGGGCGGGCGGACTCGAACCGCCGACCTCAGCGTCCCAAACGCTGCGCGCTTAACCTTCTGCGCTACGCCCCGCTATATATAAATTATAGTAGTCATTTGCGGATCAGTCAACCGGCCATCCAAAAGTCATGAAATCTGAACCTTTACGTCATTGTCTCAAGCATTGCTCTGAATCTTCTTGCTACCTCAGCGCTTTCTTTCGAATCAGGGCTAATTTGACTTAATCCTCTATCTCTAAAGCTCTCACTCTCTTTGGGCTTTACACCATATCTATTTGCTGCGATCTTTCCATACAGGTGCTCGGCAACCATTTCGCTCACTCGGATATTCCTTAGATACACACGATTGATGTTAACTCCCCACCTCTTCGCTTCTTTCCCTAACATCTCTTGCACCCCGTTACTCACGTAGCTTTGCATATCCCCGATGGAACTGTTCTCATCTAGCAATGAGAATCCTCCTATCACGGTATGTAATGCGGCGATCGCCTCCTTCTCGGTCGCCTCACGCCAGTCATAGACATTATATACCGCTCTTTTTATAGCCTCCGAATCCCTCATGACTTGATAGGATAAAACCATCTCAACCTCGAGCGGAACAGCATCCTTTGTCAGGACATGCTGAGGCTCACACTCGAAAATGATCTCATGCATAGGGATTTCAATCCGCACAGAATCGAAAGGGCCCAACAGGATTGGTCCCGGCTCGGCGATGCCATGGAAAGCACCTCCCCTTTCGATAATGGCTATTACCCCTTCCCTTACCTGATAAAGCTTCCTCTTTAAAGATCCCAAGGTGATAAAAACCGAAACCCCTACTATTAGAAAATAGGGGATCGATTTTCCCCATCCATAGGTTAAAATGATGTTGCTAACCATCAAAACAAGCACGGCAACAAACAGCAGCACGACGGAGATCTGCAAGATTATCCTAAGCATAGTTAACCCTTTAGGCGATCAACCCTCGCTCAGGAATAAACCGAGACGGTAATAGCCCTCCACGTTCGCCATAATCGGGTTAGGGAGGAATTGACACCATTCTTTATCCCTGAAATGGGCTCTGAGGTAGGGCTTTAACGCCGACGAACCTCCGCCTGTAAAGATGAGGTAATCGACATCAGCCAACTCTCCATAATGGGAATGGAGGAAATCGATAATCCTCGCAGCCAGAAAGGAGAGACGGGAGTCGAGGATGCGCTGTATGGACACAGGCTTGCCCTTCACCTTCACTGACCTCTTAACTATCACGGGCCAGATGGAATAGGGATTGTAGTCAGTCAAACCGAATTGATTCTCTAGGTCTCTAACGATTTCGCTGTAAGCATCTATTAGCGCCAGGTCAAGCTGGAAGCACCTAGCTCTGCTAGAAGTCAAGGATTTTACCAGGATGGATTGAGTTGTTCTCCCTCCGATATCCACTACTAGGACGGTTGAGTTAAGGAGAACCGTGTTACGGGCTTTGCCTTTATCATCGAGGATGAAAGTGGCTAAAGCGCCAAGGGGCTGAGGGAAGACCCGAACGTTCTTCACGTTGAAGACGGCCATCTCCTTAGTACCTATCCGGCTCACCTTATGTTCTCCTGTTAAAATGCTTGTCAATTTTTCCTCTTCGCTGAGCCATCTGATGGGAAGAGCTGTAGTAATTGATAGCTCTCCTCCAGAGGGAAGCAGCTCTATCATACCTCCAAGGAAGAGGGGGAGAACCCTCTCCCTGCTGAAGGAAAAGCTTTTGGCAATCAGAGGTATGTTCACCCCATCCTGGAGGAGAGCTAACCAGCCAACAGCGAAATCCCCCAGGCCCTCGATATGAATCTCCATTGCCCTCTCGTAACCGCCAAAGGGGGACTCAACCGTGGCATAGAAGGGGAGCTTAAGAAGAGAAGGCTCCCAAGAGCGATAGTAACTGGGGAAGATGATGATCTTACCCTCGGCCTTAATCGCTGTCTTCAAATAGCCAATGTCTAACCCGACCTCAATCACTGAGCAGCCTCCTTCCCACGTGTTGGTAACCAAGGGGGCAACAACGGTAGTCAGGATCCCCTCGACACTCCATCGGTGGTCAGGCAGTATTTGGGAAGGAGAATCTCTTCGATAACCTCGGCATGCGTGGCTGCGGCACGCAACCAGGCAAGAATGGTGTCTTCCTTGCCCCCTTTGACCCCCACCACAGCGCTGATGCTTATCCTTTCAGCAGGCATGGCTAAAAACAGTCCATTCCAAAGGCAGGGCCTACCTTCTCAAACCATTTGGCTGTTCTTTCAACATCAAAACTGAGACATCTAATTGATTCCCTCGCCAAAATAACGATAGCGCCTCAAAACTTGTCCTTCGATGGCCAATTAGCCTGCGAAGCGTCTAACTCCTGTAAAAAATAAATTACTCTTTGTTCACAGTATAATCAATTTATCCCAGAAAGTCAAGTCACTTTCCCCAAGAGATGCGATCCTCAAGCCAATCGGGGTATTCTGCTCCCAGGTCGAATATCTTTTTCTGTTCGCTGCCATCGGGCCTCATAAGGTAGATGCCCCAGGAGCCATCGCGATCGGAGACGAAGGCGATGTATCCCCCATCAGGAGACCACGCGGGCAGGCCATCGCAGCCAGGGTCATCGGTCAGCCTCTTTACGTATCCGCCGGGGACGGTCACTGTGTAGATATTCCAATCGCCATCGTGATCGGACATGTAGGCGAGCTGTTTGCCATCGGGCGACCAGGCCAGGCCTATGTCATGGGGATCGGCAGTAAGCCTGAGCGGTTTAGCCTCTCCTTTAACCACCCAGATGCCGCAATTTTCATTCTCATCACAGCCGGTGTAGGCGAACCATCCCTGGGGCCCCCAAGCCGGCGACCACCCAAGGACCATCTCCTCGGCCTCTCCCTGGCCATCAGCAGGGGAAGCATAGATGTGCCAACGCTGGTCATCGCCACGGACGGCGAAGGCGACCATTTGGCCATCGGGAGACCAGCTTGGATGGATGCCTCCGCTTGAGCCAGCGATCATGACCTTTCCACTGCCTTCGATGTTCGCCGTCCAGATGTTGCCTTTCGCGCGAAAGGCGATGCGCGTTCCATCGGGACTGAGAGCTGGCTGGGTGGCTCCCTCAGCCGCCTTCACTTTGCGGAAGCCATCGGCACATACCAGGAATATCCCCTGGGCCTTCCCTTGTTCATTGTGGAGGGTGAAAACGATTTTGCCTGTATTAAGGCCGGCAATAGAGTCGAGAGGGATCGCAGTTGCGGTAATGGACGAGCTCGCCACGCCTATCAGACAGCGTTGGTGGGCCTTGGCTCGCTTCTCCTGGCAGTTCTGGTCGGGCCTAAGCTGCAATGCTTTGGCATATTGCTTCTCGGCCGAACACCACTCCTCACGGTTAGCATAGATATCACCCAAATTCACATATGCCTCAAAGAGCCTCCGCTTGGCATCCTTATAGTTGGGGGCAAGCTTGCATAGCTTCACCAGGTTTTCGATTGATTTCTCCCAATCGGCGCCCCAATAGCTCAATGCATTCAAGTAAAGAGCAGCCCATTGCCTCTGCACCGAAGCCTCCGGCGCATCCGGCCTCAGCTCCAAGGCCCTGTCGAAGCTACGGAGAGCTTCCTCAAGCCGGTTTTCGTCCACTAGTTGTAAGCCGTAGCGATAAAAGGAATCGTAGAGGAGCTCCTCTACTTTCTGGGGTTTGTAATGGGGATCGAGGCTGCGCAGCTGTTCCAGCTTGTGGATGGCCTCGCTCCAACTCCCCTGGCTGTGGAGGTTTTGGGCCTCGTTGTAAAGGGACTCGGCGAGTCGGCTTTGGGCCTCCAATACGGGCGTGCCCATAGCTTTAAGCCGGGATTTGGCTTCAGCCAGTTTGGCCTCGGCTTTTTGATGGCCGGGGGCGAGGAGCAAAGCCTGCTCGAACTCGGCCACCGCTAATTCATACTTCCCCTCTTCCAGGCAGACTATCCCCAGGGCATAGTGCTCCTCCGCTGCCTCTCGGATCAGCCGATCTCGTTCCCGCAGCCCCTGATAGACCCCCGCAGCCCCAAATCCCAAGATGATCAGGATCGCTAAGAAAGCCGTTAAGGTCAACCTGCCAGCCCATGTCCGTATGGGTGAACGGCCGCTTTCTCTCCGAAGCCTGGCCCCACAGTTAGGGCAGAGGATCCAGTTTTCCTCAACCTCTATCCCGCAGTGGTCGCAGACTGTCTTGCTCATAGACCCAGCTTTTTTCTCCTCGCTGCTAAATCCACCTTCTTCAGCTTAGGGTTGGGAGTTATCCCTGGGATGCGGCCCCGCTTGGCTATAGGCTTCCCCTCTATGACTTTGATGTCAGCGGTGAAGTCTATAGGCGGACCGCTGCTTATAGCGCTCCCTACCCCATAGCCATCCACAGGAGCTCCCTCGGCGGCGAATTGGCGGATACGCTCAGGGGTGACGCCCCCGCTGACAAATATCTTAACGTGCGAATAACCCGCCTGATCCAGGCGAGCTCTGACCTCCTTGACCAGGTCTGGGGTGACACGGCCTCTCTCCCTGGGGGTGTCAAGGCGCACTCCCCATAGTCTGTCGCCCAGGGCCTTAGCCACCCGCAGGCTCTCCTCGGCTTCGTCCTTGAAGGTGTCCACTAAGGCAATGCGAGGAACCTCTGGCGGCATGTATTTGTCGAAGGCGAGGACCGTCTTCACTGTATCCCCGAAGATGAGCACCAAGGCGTGAGGGATGGTCCCTGTGGGCTTTATCCCTGCCAGTTTGGCCGCTGCGGGGGTGGCACAGCCCACGCAGCCACCAACCATGGCCGCGTACTCCATCCTGGCCGATACATCGGGGTGGACGTGGCGTGCGCCGAAACTGATGACCGGTATATCCCCCGCCGCCTCCACGACCTCCCTGGCCGCCGTTGCCCAGCCGCTTTCGTGGGCCAGTATCCCCAGGATGGCCGTCTCATAGAGGCCGAAACTCTGGTAAGGGCCTGTGATGCGCAGAACCACCTCTTTCCTCTTGATAGGCTCCCCTTCCTCCATCGCCCATACCTCTCCCGTCTCCGGCAGGACGGTGGCCAGGAGGTCAAGCACTTCCTCCATCCCACAGAGGATGCCATCCCTCTCGGGGAAGACCTCCATAGTCACCACCGGGTTCAGGCCCTCCTTGCGCAGGATCTCCTGGGTGCGGGAGAAGTAGACATCGGCTCGGTCTTCGGAGAGAGCGGTGCGAATCGAATCGCCACTCCTTGGGGTCATTAATATTTTCCTCCTTTAAAACTTGATGCCAGGCCAACTCTCGATGGGTTCGGTTGAACGGACAACATGCATCCCCGCATCAGCGAATCTCTGAAACGCTGCATTCGCTTCGTCAGTATAGTCTATAACCCCAGGTATGACGACTGGGGAGGTGCAATCTTCCAGGAGGTACACTTTCTCGGCCAGCTTCTTATCTCGAATACAAATCTCTTCCAACAGATCATCGATTGTCCAAGCAACGCAGTGGCTCTTAGCCTCCCCAGCGATGATGACCGCGTCGAACTGCAGAAGTTTCTCGATGAAGGCGACGTTTCTTTGTGCGATCGGCTCTCCATCTGGACCCTCCAACACCTCTGGGCCAAGGACCGAGTAATGTTCGGTCAGCGGATTGTCTCCTTTGAGCTGAAAGCTCGGCTGGCTATACCGGGCTATGCTATGGAAGAAGATGGCTTCCTCGACAGCCGA
>CAYYKQ010000098.1:0-6305 GCA_964440965.1 uncultured Anaerolineae bacterium
CGAGCTGAAGGCCCACCCACCCGAATCGTGATCCCAGCCATAGGCCTGGACGCCAAGGTGGTCGAGGTCAGCTGGAAGACGGTGCAGGGCAAGAGGGGGCCGATGACCGTGTGGGAGACGGCCGACTACGCTGCTGGCTTCCATAAAGGCTCAGCCTACCCAGGCCACGGGGGAAACATCGTCATCTCAGGCCATCACAACGTCAAAGGCGAGGTTTTCCGCCGCTTAGTGGACCTGGAACCCGGTGATGAGGTCCTCCTGTACGTGGGAGATGTGGAGTACCGCTACACCGTGGAGAAGAAGATGATCCTGCGGGAGGGAGGTGTCTCGGAGGAGAAGAGGAGAGAGAACGCCAAGTGGATCGGCCCCTTCCCCGAAGAACGGCTCACCTTGGTCACCTGCTGGCCCTACACCGGCATCAGCCATCGGGTCATTGTCGTCGCCAAGCCCTCAACATTCCCGTGAGGCCTCCAACCCGAAGTGGTCCCTCAGAATGCGGAGTGTGACGATTCCCACCTTAGCCATGTGAAATCGAAGAAAACGCAGCCCGAGGGACGCCGAGGTGCTTGCTCGAATCCCCTGCCCGTGCTATAATTTTTAGATTAGCCATACGCAGAGTCGCATTTTGCGGTGACCATCGAGGGAGGTTGCCCATGCTTAAAATCGACGAGGACCTCGAATTGGATCCCAAGAACGTCGTCCTCAACCCGGATGATGAATTCTTCATCGAGTATCTGAAGCCGTACTATGTGATCACCAGGGATGGGCAGTACCTATTCGCCTCGACTCAGCCTGGCCGCAGGCCCGATCGCGTTTTCTACATGATCCCAGAGGGCTACAGGCTGGGCAAGGGCCAGCGTGAATTCGATAAGGGGATCGGCCTGAGGCTCTACCGAGTGGTCAAAGGCTATTTGAAGCGCTGCAAGGTACTGGTTCAGGAGGGCATCCAGGGCGAAGCAGATTACAAGACCGGCCTTCGCATCATCATCAGCCTCGAAAACCCGCATAGCGCCTACATGGGGTGGATGGGCCTGAAGATGATTTATCCGCCGGAGGAGGGGATGAAGATCCACTGCTGGAATTACATCGTTCAGGAGAGGCTTCCCGATGATATCATCGCCGAGATCCATGGGTTCTGGCCGGAGTTCGACCCTGAGGAGCCATTGACCCTCTACGATCTGACGCGCATGGATGAGGATATCCGCCGCGTGATGAGCCTGAGGGTGGACTACTTCGGCGGGGCGTACAAGAAGCCCAACCTGACCATGGTGTGGAACCGCGGCGAATCGGATGGGCTCATCTCCTACCATGCTGGCGCCACCGGGGATCGCCTCCTCAAAGGGCTCTCCGGCACAGGCAAGACCACCCTCTCCGTCGGGCCCGCACTCCAGCAAGACGACGCCTGTTTGGGCAAGCCCATCACCGATGCGAACGGCAGGGTCATCAAGTGTCGAATCATCGGCCTGGAGGCCGCTTCCTATGCTAAGAGCGAAGGTTTGGTGCCCGGGCGTCCTGAATGGCCTGGCCTGATGAAGTCCAAGCAGGTCGATCCCGATGGCCTACGCCCCATTGTGCTGGCCCAGAACATCGATTGTGAGGGCGTCGAGTACAGGATGGAGGAGATCGCCGGCCATAAGGTCAAGGTGCCCCGCCCCATCCCCGGCCAGGAGATCGGATCGCTGCAGTGCACCTGTTATCAGAAGTCTGGCACCACCAATGGGCGCTTCGTCTTCAAATTCTCCGATGTGAATCCCGACTGGAAGCCCGGCCTGGAGAAGTGGCTTAAGACGGAGGTCCTCACCTTCCGGCGTTTCGATGTGATGGAGCCCGTTTTCCGCGTCACCGATCCGGTAATGGCCGTGGCCCTCGACTCGGCCTGCGAATCCATCATCACCTCGGCCGTGGGGGGCAAGATACCAGGCACCCGCGTCCGCTCCTATGCCGCCACTGACTTCATGGCCCGAGAGCAGGCCCACCAGGCCTTAGCTAAGCTGAAGATGTACACGGACATGGGCCTGGGACTCGATGGGAAGCTGGTCTTCTGCATCATTAACACGGGCTACGTGGGCGAGTACGACCTCGACGGCAACCAGATACGAAGGCTGGATAAGAACGGCCAACCCATCATCAGAATCGACCAGGCCACCGGCCAGCCCGAGTTGGACGCCCATGGCAATCCGCGCTACGTAGGTCAGGGTGAGAAGATCACAGTGGAGGACTCTAAAAAGCTCCTTGACCTGGTGGAGCACCGCAAGATCAAGAACTGGCTTGAGCATCCGGCCTTCGGCTACTTGATCCCCGACCCTAAGGAGCTGGAAGAGGTGCACGGGATGGCCGACTTCCGCAGGCGGTTCAATCCATTGCGTTTTTATTCGCCGGAGGAGATCATCGAATTCTGGAAGCGGGATGTGGCGGAGCGGACGGAATTCCTACAGAAACTCTTCAGCGGGCAGAAGGGCGAGGAGGAACTGCGGCCGGTGATCGAGGTCTGGAGGAAGTGCACTATCCCTTCGCCCGAGGAGGTCAGGGAGTTCTACGAGGAACACTACGGCAGAGCGGATTGAACTTACATCTCCTTCTGTGACCTACAGGTGTGGACTATGGGCCAGGATAAGCTCATCGTGCGAGGGGCACGAGAACACAATCTCAAAAATATAACTGTGGAGATGCCCCGCAACAAGCTCATCGTCATCACTGGCATCTCCGGCTCAGGAAAGTCCTCCCTCGCCTTCGATACCATTTACGCCGAGGGGCAGCGCCGCTACGTCGAATCCCTCTCCGCCTATGCGCGCCAGTTCCTGGGGCAGATGGAGAAGCCCGATGTGGACCAGATCGAGGGGCTCTCGCCGGCCATCGCCATCGATCAGAGGGGGGCCAGCCACAACCCCCGCTCCACTGTGGGCACGGTGACCGAGATCTACGACTACCTGCGCCTCCTCTACGCCCGCATCGGTGTGCCCCACTGCCCCCAATGCGGGCGGGAGATCACCCAACAGACGTCCCAACAGATGGTGGACGCTATCCTGAATCTCCCTGAAGGGAGCCGCATCATGATCCTGGCTCCCCTTATCAAGGATCGCAAAGGCCACCACCGCAGAGTTTTCGAGGATGTGCGCAGGGCGGGGTTTGTCAGGGTGCGTGTGGATGGCGAGATCTACGACGTGGATGAGGAGATAGAACTGGACCGCTACAAGTTGCACACCATCGAGGCGGTAGTGGACAGGCTGATCATCAGGGAAGAGATGGATCGCTCCCGGCTGGCGGATTCGGTGGAGACGGCCCTGAGGTTGGGCGATGGGGTGATGATCGTCAACAACGTCTCCCGAGGGGAGGACCTCATCTTCTCTGAGCACTTCGCCTGTCCTTACTGTGGGATATCCATAGGCGAGATCGAGCCGCGCACCTTCTCCTTCAACAGCCCCCATGGGGCCTGCCCAGTCTGCCAGGGGTTAGGCGTCCGTTTGGAGATCGATCCCGACCTGGTCATCCCCAACAAGGAGCTGACCCTGGCTGAGGGGGCCATCGAGCCTTGGAACGGATCGCGACACAGCGATGGCTACTATGCCAGGCTGCTAAAGGCGGCCTGCGAGCACTTCGGCATCCCTATGGACGTCCCTGTGAGGGAGCTGACCGAAGAGCAGTTGAATATCCTGCTTTACGGCAACAGGGAGGAGAGGATCCCGCTGAGCTATCGCCACCGCCGTGGGGGATGGCGGCACTACATGACCACTTTCGAAGGGGTCATCCCCAATCTTAAGCGGCGCTACGAGGAGACCAGTTCGGATTACATCCGAGGCAAGATCGAGGGCTATATGGCCCACCGCCCCTGTCCGGCCTGCAAGGGAACCCGCCTCAAACCCGAGGCCTTAGCCGTCACCATAGCAGGCAAGAACATCGCTGAGGTGAGCTCCATGTCGGTGGCCGAGGCTCTGCGGTTCTTTGAGGAGCTTCCGCTTAAGCTCACCGAGCGGCAGCGCACCATCGGCAGCCGGATCCTGAAGGAGATACGTGATCGCCTGACCTTCATGGTCAATGTGGGGCTGGATTATTTGACCTTAGACCGCACGGCCTCCACCCTATCCGGCGGGGAGGCCGAGCGCATCAGGCTGGCCACCCAGATCGGCTCCCAGCTAACGGGGGTGCTTTACGTCTTAGACGAACCCACTATAGGCCTGCATCAGAGGGATACCGCCCGCCTTATCCGCACCCTAAAGGGGATGCGCGACCTGGGCAACACCATCCTGGTGGTCGAGCACGACGAATCCACCATCCGCGCTGCCGACTACATCGTCGATCTGGGGCCGGGGGCCGGCGAGCAGGGAGGAGAGGTAGTGGTCGCTGGGACATTGGAGGATGTCATAGCCTGCCCTCGCTCCATCACAGGCGATTACTTAGCTAAGAGGCGGCGTATCCCCATCCCCAGCATGCGACGCCCGGGCAACGGAAAGGAGATCGTGATCAAGGGGGCGGCGGAGCACAATCTCAAGCACATCGACGTGCGCATCCCCTTAGGGAAGTTCGTCTGCATCACTGGGGTCTCCGGCTCAGGGAAGAGCACTTTGATTGTGGAGACGCTCTACAGGCGATTGGCTCAGATCCTCCACCACGCCCGTGAGAAGCCCGGCCGCCACGACGCCGTCCTGGGAGCGGAGAACATCAACAAGGTAATCAATATCGACCAATCGCCCATCGGGCGCACGCCTCGCTCCAACCCAGCCACCTACACCAACGTCTTCACCCCCATCCGGGAGCTATTCGCCAGTCTGCCCGAGTCCAAGATACGGGGCTACGCGCCGGGCAGGTTCTCCTTCAACGTCAAGGGCGGCCGATGTGAGGCCTGTGAGGGCCAAGGGACGATCAAGATCGAGATGCAATTCCTGCCCGACATCTACATCAAATGCGATGTATGCAAGGGCAAGCGTTACAACCGAGAGACCCTCCAGATCCGCTACAAGGGGAAGAATATCGCCGATGTGTTAGATATGACCGTGGACGAGGCTATGGAGTTCTTCGCCAATATACCCAAGATCAAGCGCAAATTGAAGACCCTTCAGGATGTGGGCTTGGGCTACATCAGGTTAGGGCAACCATCCCCTACCCTCTCCGGCGGGGAGGCCCAGAGGATCAAACTCAGCCGCGAGCTCTCCAAGAAGCCCACCGGCCACACGCTCTACATCCTGGACGAACCCAGCGTGGGCCTGCATGCCGCCGACGTGGACAAGCTGATCAGAGTTCTTAACCGCTTGGTGGACAGAGGGAACACCGTGGTCATCATCGAGCACCACCCGGACATCATCAAGGTGGCCGATTGGATCATCGACCTGGGCCCGGAGGGAGGGGACGAGGGAGGCTACATCGTCGCCGAGGGGACCCCGGAGGAGGTGGCCCAGGTGGAGGAGTCGTATACAGGGCAGATATTGAGGAGGGTGTTGAATGAGGAAGGGAGGTAAGGGCAATGACCTCAGCGGGTCAAGTTAAAGAGCCGAAGGAGGAAATTATGCAAGTGACCATCAACAAATCGCGGCTGGAGCTCGTCGAGGGGGACATCACGGAGCAGGACACCGAGGCCATCGTCAATGCGGCCAATCCCACATTGCTGGGTGGCGGAGGGGTGGACGGAGCCATCCACCGAGCGGCCGGGCCTGAGCTTCTGGAGGAGTGCCGCACCTTGGGCGGCTGCCGAACCGGCGACGCCAAGATCACCAAAGGCTATCGACTTAAGGCGAAATACGTCATCCACGCCGTGGGGCCGGTTTACCACCGGGAAGGGCCTGAGCGGGCGGCGGAGCTGCTGGCCAGCGCCTACCGTCGCAGCTTAGAGGTGGCCTCGGAGAATAACATCCGCTCCGTCGCCTTCCCCTCCATCAGCACCGGCGCCTATGGCTATCCTATGGAGGAGGCAGCTCCTATCGCCCTGCGAACGGTCATAGACTACCTCAAGTCCCACCCTGACATCGAGTTAGTGCGCTTTGTCCTCTTCGGCCACCGCGCCTACCAGATTTACGAGAGGGCGCTCAAGGAAATCCTGGCGCAGGATTAAGGCAGTGCCAGGGGTATTGGAGGTCCTTGAGCTTTCCTCAGGCTTATTGCGGATGAACGAGGAAGGTTGCTCATGACAACGTATCGAATTACAATGTGCTCCGGGCCAAAGACGCGGGGCTGGCAAGAGCATCGGATGAGGAACTGCTCCGCTACGCTTACAGGGAACAGCGCCTTTTGATTACGCGAGATAAGGGCTTTGGGGCCCCTTGTCTTCCTTGTCCACCGCCAGCACAGCGGTGTTATTTCGCTACGTATCGATCCGC
>CAYYKQ010000099.1:0-6199 GCA_964440965.1 uncultured Anaerolineae bacterium
AATCCCTCCACGATGCGGGGGTTACAAGTGACCAGGTGCCGGTCAATGGTGTAGACCCGGCCGTTTTTCACGGCCTTGATGTTCCCCCACCCCTCGCGGCCCTTTATCTCCTCCACCGAGGCTCCGCCGCTGGCGACGATAATGACATCGGGGTTCCGTTCGATGATGTATTCCTTGCTCAGCACCGGATAGCGCACCGGCTCCTCAGCAGCGATGTTGATGCCCCCGGCCATCCTGATCAGCTCGTCGGTGAAGGTGCCCGGCCCTGTGGTCTTCATCGGAGTGTAGAGCTCGTAGTAGACCAAGGGGCGTTTTTCTTTAGGGATGTCCTTTACCTTTGCATTCACCTCTTTGATCCTGGCCTGCATCTCGGAGACGAGCCTCTCCGCCTCCTCCAGGTGGCCAGTGACCAGGCCCAGCATGCGGATGGTGTCCATCACCTCGTTAACGGTGCGGGGGTTGATGGCCACCACGGTGATCCCCTTGTCCTCTAAGGTCTTGATGGCCTCCCTGTTAAACCACCAGGCGACCACCAGATCGGGCTCCAGGCCGAGGACCTTCTCCACGTTAAGTTTGGAGCCGGTTCCCACCTGGGGCTTCTCCTTCACCTCAGGAGGGTAATCGCTGTACTTGTCCACGCCCACGACCTTGTCGCCACAGCCGATGGCATAGAGGGTCTCCGTGGCCGCTGAAGCGATGGATACGATGCGCTCCGGTGTTTTGGGGATGGTCACCACCCGCCCCGCGCCATCGAGGATGGTCAGCGCCGGCTTCGGCGTGGGGGCGGGAGTTGCTGTGACCACTACCTCTTTGGTGACGACGACCTCCTTGGTGACCACAACGGTCTCTTTAACGGGCACCTCTTTCACAACCGGCGTTGGCGTGGGCCCACAACTGGCTGGAAGAAGCGCTGAGAGGACGATGCATATCGCCAGCAGATAAGTGATCGTTTTGTGCATTTCTCCCCCCTTACGTTGAAATCAAAAGCTCTTGTTAATGCCCGAAGGAACATCCACCTGTTTGATGGCATCACCTCCTGCTATGCTCTTCTCCACATTCCACCCAATCTGGGATTTGCCCACTCCTCCAAGGAGAATCCCAACAAGGTCAACGCCAGCACCACCAGGGTGATGCACGCCCCCGGTGGGACCATCCATCTCACCCAAACATCCGAGATGAAGATGGTGGGGTACTCGAAGGCATAGTGCAGGATAGCCCCCCAGCTCTTGACCGTGGGGTCGCCCAGGCCGAGGAAGCTCAGCCCCGATTCCGCCAGGATGACGTGCTGGAACTCCATGATGAACCGAACGAGGGCTATGGGGATGGAGCTGGGAAGGAGATGGCGAGCCAGGATGCGGAGGTCGCTGGCTCCTATCAAGCGGGCAGCATCTATATACCCCCTGTTTCTCTCGCTCAGGATATGGGAGCGCACTAAACGCGTGGTCCTGGGCCAGCCGAAGAGGATGAAGAAAAGGAGCAAAGTCTTGAGCCCCGGCCTTAGGAAGGCGGCCATGAGGATGATCAGAGGGAAGCGAGGAATGGCCAGGAAAAGATCCACCACCCTCATGATGGCGAAGCCCAACCCATCCCAGTACCCTGAGATGAGCCCCAAGGAGAGGCCGATGGCCGTGGAGAGGGCAGCGGAGAGGAAGCCGATGAGCAGGGAGAAACGGGCGCCATAGAGCAACTCGCTGAGGATGTCCTGGCCGATATCGTTGGTCCCCAGGAGGTGTAACCTGCTTGAGGGCAGCATCGGCGTGTACATCTCCTCAGGGTTGTAAGGGGAGAGGTAAGGGGCCAGGGCGGCGAGCGCTCCGAAGAGGATCAGGATGGCCAAGCCCACCGATGCCCATCTCTGCTCTCGGATCGTCCCCCATAGCTGTCTCATATTCTCCTCACCCTGGGATCCAAACGGGCATAAAGGATATCCGCCGTCAGATTGAAGAACATCACAAAGGCCATGATGAGCAGGAAGGCCCCCTGCAACAGAGGATAATCCCGCGTCGTGCAGGCCTGATAAATCATGGTCCCCATTCCAGGATAAGCGAAAACCACCTCCACAAACATTGTCCCCATAATCAGGAAGCCGAGACGCATGGCGATCATGGTGATGATGGGGAGGAGGGCATTGGGCAAGGCGTGCCTAAGTAGGATGTCCCTTTCCCTCAGTCCCTTGGCCCTGGCCGTTTGGATGTAATCCTCCCCCAGCACGCTGAGCATGGAGTTGCGCACAAGGAGGTAAACTCCAGAGAGGTGGGTGAGCACTAAAGCCAAGCAAGGCAGAAACAGGTGATACAGCACATCGGCGGTCTGTTTCCAGCCATTTATTTGGGAGCCTGCGGGGTTCTGAGCGCCTCCGATGGGGAAAAGCCCCAGCTTGACGCTGAGGAGGATGATGAGCAGCATCGCCAGGAAGAAGGGAGGCCAGGAGCCAAGGGAGAATAGAGTTACGAGAAGGCCGATGTCCGTCTTGGTGCCCCTCCTCCAGGCGGAGAGGGCGCCCAGGAGGATGCCCAAAGCGATGTAGATCACCGTCGCCGTTCCCATGAGGAGCAGCGTCCACTTAAATCTGCCCAAAAGCACGGAGGAGACCGGGGCGTTGTAGTAGATGGACCATCCTAAATCGCCGTGGGTGAGGTTGACCAAGTAGTCGGCGTACTGCTTGGCTAAGGGCTCGTCGAGCCCATAATAGCTCAGGAGCTTTGCCCTCGTCTCCTCGCTTATGGCCACCGGCATATCCGCACTGGGATCGCCGGTGAGGTAGGATAGGGGGTCGCCGGGCATCATCCTGGGCAGGAAGAAGTTCAGCGATAGAACCATGAATATGGTGATGAGATATTGGACGACCTTCATAGATCCTCATCTCTTGAGGAAGACCAGCTTGTTCTGCTCGGTGGGGATGCCGGTGGAGATCCCACCCGGAGTGTAGAACCAGGTATCCAGCTTGGCGGGATTGTAGACGCACCATATCTTGGGGTGGTAGAGGGTCAGCACGGGCAGGTCCTCAGCGATGATCCGCTGAAGCTGCCAGACCACCTTGCGGCGTTGCTCCTTGTCCACGGCCTTGGACTGCTCCGCGAACAGCCGGTCATACTCGTCGTTCTTGTAGACGGTGGCTGGCCAGGCGGGGTTCCTCAGGATATCGGGATTGGCGATGCCCCCATGGCCACTTATGGCCAGGTCGAAGTCGCCCTTCCTCAGGAGCCCGTCAACGGTGCCCCAATCGGCGGATTTGACCTCCGCCTTGAGGCCCACCTTCTCCAGGTCGGCCTTGACGAGCTCCGCCTCCCTGGCGAATTTCCCGGTGGTGAGGAGGGTGATTTTGAGCCCCTTCGCCCCCAGCTCATCGAGCATCTTCTTAGCCTTGGCGGGGTCGTATTCATAGGCTGGCAGGTTAGGGTTATACCAGTCCGTCCCCGGGGAGATGATGCCCAGGTTGGCCACGATGGCTCCCCCGTGGGTCACCTTCTCCACGATCTTCGAGCGGTCTATGGCGTGGGCGATGGCCCTTCTGAATTCCACCTTATCAAAGGGAGCTCTCTTCGTGTTGAAGATGATCTGCAGGACCCAGAAGCTGGGGCCCTCGATGGACTCCAGATTCGGCTCCGCCTCGAGCGCCTTTACCGCTTCGATCTCCTTGCCCCAGAAGAAGGCGGCGTCCACCGTGCCCGTCTTCAGGGCCATCGCGTCGTCCTTCACCTTGATGAAGACCAGGCGGTCAACCACGGGTTTCCCTTTGAAATAATCGGGGTTGGCCTCGTAGACGTAGCGGCATTCCTCCTTGCTGTACTCGACCAGTTTGAAGGGTCCGGAGCCGATGACGGCCTCTTTGCCCGTGAACTTGGCCGGATCCTCCACATCCTTCCAGATGTGCTGGGGGATGATGGGCACCGAGCCGGCCACGTTAACCAGGAAGCCAGCTATCGGCTCCTTCAGGTGGAGGGCAACCGTATGTTCATCTATCGCCTCCGCCTTCTCGATCTCCTTAGCCCGCATAAACCACTTGAAGGCGGCTATGTGCTTCTTGAAGTAGTCGAAGGTGAAGGCCACGTCCTCGGCGGTCAGCGGCTTCCCATCATGCCACTTGACGCCCGGATGGAGTTTGAAAGTCCACTTAGTCCCATCCTCCAAGACCTCCCAGCTGTCGGCCAGCCAAGGGATTATCCCTTTCTCGTCCTTCCAAGTTAAGGTGTCGAAGATGAAGGACATCCTGAGGTAGCCTGGCCCTCGGGGGTAGAAGGTGAAGGGGGAGGGATAGCCCCAATCGTCCCCCGGCAGGGTGAGGGTCACGGGCGCCGGGGTAGGAGTGGGCACCGGAGTGGGTGTCGGCACCTGGGTGGGCGTGGGCGTCGGAGGCACCGGGGTGGCTGTGGGCGATGGTGCAGGCCTGCATCCGGCTACCAGGCCCGCAAGCACCAACCCTAGAACCAGAAAAGTCGTCAATTTCCTCATGATAATCCTCCCTTCTCTATTGAGATTCCCGACCCGTCAAGTAGATAATGCTCGGCGGCGCATTTTACGGTGGAAACGGTTAAGGGATTGTAACCTCGTTAGGCCACGGGGTTTTAAGAAACTCTCTAGCTATTCCACAAGGGACATTCGTCACGAAGGCCCAACAGATGAGATGGGCGGTGAAGAGGCCTCTTCTCTCTAACTCCATCTTCCCCTCACGCTTCTTAATGTAGCCCAGAAATCTAAGCAGCATCAGCATTTTGCCAAACCCGCTCTTGCCTATCAACTCACTGAAATCGCCGAATCTCTCCTCGAAATCCCTGATATCTAAACTTCTAGATACAAGGAGCCTGGAGTTGGTATATCTGATCGCAAGCTCTTCAATATCAACCGATCTGGCTCCGGCTATTGGGAGATCTCCCTGCAGAGCAGATTGAATGTATTCTTGAACCGAGCAGGTGTTTTGATACTCGTATCCTCCAGTGAACCCCATTGCTCCACATCCCAATCCTAAAAGGGGTCCCTCCATCTCATAATTCACGGTCGCATACTTCCACTCCGGATCTCTGCTGTAACCGTATATTTCCACGGGCTTGAAGCCTTTGGAGCTTAGAATATCCTCCGCTGCATATACCATCCTTCTGAAGGTCCTCTTGTCGGGCTGGTTCACTCTCCCTTTCTTAATGAGTTTGAAGCCAGGACAGTGCTCGGTTATCAAGGTTGGATAGCAGGTTATCTCATCCACATCCTGCTCAGCGGCCTGCTCCAAGTCCTCCACCCATTTCCCTAATGACTGGCCCGGCACCATGTACATCAAGTCCATGTTGATATGCCTTGCCCCAGCTCGACGTAGATTCTCGATCGCTTGGAGGGATTCTTCCACGCCATGTGGCCTGCCCAGCCTTCTAAGGGTATCTGGATTGAAGGATTGAACCCCCAAGCTCACATCACCAACGCCATGGTTCACCAATTCAAAGGCCTTCTCTTTGTTGACCAAATCGTTTGGATTGGCTTCTATCGCTATCCCTGGATGGCTTCCAAAGCACTTGGTTAAGCTATTTGAGATCTCCTTAAACTGCGAGCCATCGAGCAAGCTCGGGGTTCCGCCCCCTACGTGGATATGGGCGATTTTGAGATTGAGGTCTCGAAGGAGCTCGCCATAAGTCCCTATCTCGGCTTTAAGTGCCTCAATGTATCGTGAGATCAGATCGGGATCTCGAGCTAGATATCGAACGTAGGCACAGTAGGTGCAGAATCTTTCACAGAAGGGGATGTGGATGTAAATTCCTATTTCGCGTTTCCCCCTCAGGGTTTCCTTAATCGCTTCCTTTGCTGAGTGAGGTTCAGGCCTTCTAAAGGTCGTTTTGAAGGCTCTTTTCGCAACGAAGCTCCAAATCCCAAAACTATGGCGATCCAGGATCATTATGTCCCTCCTTTGTCTATCGAAATCCCCGCCCCGTCGAGCACATAGTACTCGGCGCCGGCGCATTCCAAGCAAATCGGCTTTCCGTCTCTCACCCTCGTCTCCATGACGTTCTCCCCGCAGACGGAGCACCTCACCGAGGCGAAGATAGGGGCGAAGGGCGGCACCTCGATTTTCATAGGTTTCACATCGAAGACCTCCTCCTCTGGCAGCCTAAGTTGGTCGAACGAGCTCTCGGCCCAGAGCCGCATTAGTTTCTCATGTTCGGTCTGGGTGGCCTCCTCTGATTCATCACAGCAGCTTCTTGATTATCTTCAGGATACC
>CAYYKQ010000100.1:0-6177 GCA_964440965.1 uncultured Anaerolineae bacterium
ACCAGCCAGGCGGCCACCTCGTCCTGGGTGGAGAGGGGGTTGGAGGCGCAGAGTGCCAGCTCCGCCCCTCCAGCCACCAGAGTCCGGGCCAGATTGGCTGTCTCCGAGGTGATGTGGAGGCAGCCGGAGAGCCTCAGCCCCTCTAAAGGCCTCTCCCTCTCGAAGCGCTCCCTGATGAGCCTGAGCACAGGCATCTCCCTCGCCGCCCACTCCACCCTCTCCCCGCCTTTGGCAGCTAAGGAGAGGTCTTTGACGTCGTAATCTTTCACGGCTATCCGCCTCCTCTATGGTCCTTTTATCTCGGCACTGACAGGTTAGGGCATGTAGCCTGGTACGGCTCATCCCCCATGAACCGCCGCTACTCCTCCCTTGTCAGGTCGCAGAGCAGCCGCCCGTATGTCTCTGCCATCAGATCCGCCAGCCTCCAGAGCCTGGCGGTTCCATCACCGCTTGTCAAGGCCAAGGACTTCGATGGGCAATGGAGGCCCATGGCTGAGCAGATGCAAGCCCTGTCAGGTTCCATCGGTCCCCTGGGCTTCCATTTGTTGAGCTGGTGGCTTCTAGCCCCTTGGCTCTCACCATACCGTCAACTCCCCCCTCGTCAGCCGCTCGGTGAAGTCGTAGATATCGGCCAGCTCTCGCTCGATGGTCTCTTCCACATTCCTGCGGATGGCTTCCAGCTCCACCCCTGGCTCTAAGATGAGCTGCGCCGAAGCGATGAGGGGCTGGTCAATGGGCCGGCCGATCTGGGAGCAGAGCCAGATATAGACCTCGCGGATGCCGGGCACCTTCTCGTAGATATGCTGGGCGATGCGGTGGGAGAGGAGGTTGTAGATCTTGCCCACATGGCTTATGGGGTTCTTCCCCGCCGCCGCCTCGGTGCTCATGGGCCTGTTCAGGGCGATGACCCCGTTCACCTTGTTCCCCCGCCCAACCTCCCCGCAGTCGCCGCCCTCAGCGGAGGTGCCCAGAACCGTCAGATACATCCCCCCTTCGCCACGGCCAGGGGCATCTAAGGTGTTGAGGTCGATGGTCACTTCGTCGAAGTTGAGCCGCTCCTTGTCGATGAAACCCCCAATGTCGGCCACGATCTCCTCCTTACGGGCGAAGTATTGCCTCTCGCTCTCGACGAAGCGGTCCACAAAAGCCATGGCGATGGTCAAAATCAACTTTCTGTTGTGACGGTAGCCCATCACCTTGATGTCCTCGCCCGATTCGGGGAAGCGCTCCTTAAACCCCGGCGAGTTGAGGTAGCGCTCTAAAGCCAGGACGATGCGCTCCGTCTCAGTCATGGGAGCATAGCCGACCGCTGCGGAGGTGTCGTTAGCCCCTATCGTCTCCCGCTCAAAGATATCCGTGAGCTCGGGCGAGCCCGGCTTTATCTCGCTCTGATAGATGACATGGCGGTCGGGGTCAACGAAACGCAGGTTCTCTTTGAACCACCTCTTGGCCGTCTCGATGGCGATCTCATCCACAGGGATGCTTTTCCCCTTCCACTCGGAGATGGCCCTGTCCCCGAAAACCAGCCTCATGGGCTCGATCACCTTTCCACCACCCATCCTGGGCTCGGTTATCCCTGCCACCAGGAGCCCTTTATCGATGTTGTGATGCATAATCCGGCCGAAGGTCTCAATGTATCTTTGGCACAGGGCCACCGAGATCTCCTCCATGATGGCATCGCAGATGGAATCAGGATGGCCGACCCCCTTCCTCTCCACGAGTTCCACCTGCTGCTCCTCGACGGGGGTGCTGTTCAGGCTTTCGATTATGATGTTCCTCACCATTAACCTCCTGGGCTCGCATAGGGTGCGATCCCTATGAACTGAAACAGGATTTAGCTACCTAACAATTTACCTAGTGATCTTTTTAGCTACAGAGCGGCATCCTCATCATAAAGCGGGGCGTGGACGCCCTTTGGGAGCAGGTAGAAAGGAAGTGTCAAGTGGCTAGAAAAGACAACTCTTTCATCCTCTCCACAATCCGCTGAGCACATTCACCGGGGGACATCTTGTCCGTCTCCACCGTCACCTCGGGCGATGCGGAGGGTTCATACGGCTCCTGCAGCCCGGGCACGGTCGTCGCCTCGCCGGTTAAGGCCTTGGCGTAGACCTCCTTATCGTCCCTGCTAAGGCAGACCTCTAAGGGGCATTTGAGATAGACCTCCATGAATTTCCCGAGCTCCCGCCGGGCCAGCTCACGATGGCGGCTCTTGTTAGCTGTGGCCGCGAAGATGACATTCACCCCGTTCTCAATGAGAAGGCGGCCTATACGGACCATCGCCCCGTAGAACCAATCCCGCTCCTCCCTGCTGTAGGTTGGTTGGGGCGTAAGCCATTTCCTCAAATCATCGGAATCGAGTATCTGAACATCCACGCCTAGTTTAGCCAGTTCCTCGGCCAAGGCGACTGCAAGGGTCGACTTTCCCGAGGCCGGCAATCCGGTCAGCCAAACGGCGAAGCCTCTCCTTTTCCCCATTCTACCTCAGCTTAGGTACTCGTTAACCTTGGGCGGCTCGAACATCTCTGTCGCCAGGATGTTTTCGATGAATTTGAAGAGCTTAAGACGCACCTCAGGCGCTAAATTAGGGTACCAGATGGGGCTGGCCACCACCAGAGCCCGCCAGGCGTAGAAGGGTTGGACCACCATGAGGACCTCTCGATCGCCGGTGAGCTCCAGATAGCGCTCCCAGAAGATGTTGAACAGCCGCTGGAAGGGGCCTGCCAGGGCGTCGTATCTCTGCAGGGAAAAGAAGATATAGTTGATGCTCATGGCGCTCAGGTCATCGGCGGGCTCCCCCCATTCCCCTCGGCTGCGATCCAGCAGGATGAAGTCGGTCCCCTCCCCGAACAGCACATTGAAGGGGTGGAAGTCGCCGTGCACCTGGCTCAGGCGATGGACCTTGTCCTTGATCCGCCAGCGCCAGGAGATGCACTCCTTCTCCACCTCCTCCAGGAACCCTTTGCTCACCAGTTCAAAATCCGGGGGATAACTGTCGGTGAGGCCCATGATCCCCTCGCCGTGGCCCACCAAGTCGCGGATGCGCCGTCGGTAAAGCTCCGGAGCCGACTTCTTCACAGCGTGGATATCCGCTAAATACTCGGCCAGTGCCAGTGCCCGCTCCTCATCCCCCTCGGCGAGCTCCCCGGTTTCCAAAAGTCGCTCCAGATCCCGAGCATAAAGCCGGCCAGGAGCATAATCGGTCAGCAGGAAGAATTCGCCGACGTCCCCCAGGGAGACAAAGCTTCCATCATTGGCAAATGCTCCCACATCCAAAGAGCGGACATGACGGGGCAACGTGTTGAAGGTGGCATGATCCAGGAGGAGGCTGGAGGCCCGGTCGGGGAGCCGCTCATGGCCGAAGGGGTCTGGGCTCATGGTGTGCAAGACGACCCTCCCCTTCTTTCCCTCGTGGGTGAATTCGATGAGGACCGGCTTCCCGTAGCCGAACCCCTTCAACTTTCCCCCCGTCTCATCCCTCTTGAATTCCCGCAGGGATGTGACCTCCACCCGGGCTCCAAGCAGGGAAGAGAGGTAATCCTCTAGCGCCTCTTTTCTGAAAATTATCTTCTCCGTCATTTCGCATGCGCTTCGATAAATTCGACGACATGTTCCACATTCAACCCCTGCACATCAACGTCATCTCGGGGACTTCGAAAGACCCCTCTTAACTTCGGAAGATATGGCTCTATCTCGATCACCTTAGGATGCAGTACTGCCTCGAACATGACTACTCCAGATATCTCTCCCTCATGGCCTTCGAGACCTCAGCGGTCAGGGAGAGTGTCCGTTTGGCCGTCTCCACCGGGAGGGAGCCGGTTCCGCAGGAGGGAGTGATCAGCGAGGCCTCGATGATCTCCTCGAAAGGGACGCCCCTTTTCACCAGCAGACCTATGGCCTCATGGAGCTTCTCCAAGAGGCTTTCCCTGGTCTCCTTATGAACCTCCTCCCCAGCGGGCACGATGCCCCAAGCGATGATCCCTCCCCTCTCTAAGAAGGCGCGCACCTTGTCGGGGTAAAGGGCCAGATTCTCGGCGTACGCGTAAGCGTCGAGGTTGAGGATGTCGATGGATGTTTCCAGCAGGATGGACCAATCGGTGTTGGCGCAGCAGTGCACCCCTTTGATCCCCTGGATGCCGGCCAGAACCTCCTCCAGAAGGGTTATCACCTTGTCTCGGCTCAGCGGGACTAAGGCCGAGCCGAATGAGGACATGTAGGGCTCATCGACGAAGATGATGGTCGTCGGGCAGATCTTGCGAAGCTCCCTCTCCTGCCAGGCAGCCTTCAGCCTGAGGTGTTTGGCCACAGCGTCGGCCAGGACATCGTCGTAAAGGACGGGGCGCCTCTCCTGGTCTACCACCGACAGTCCCCAGCTGATAGGTCCCGTTACCTGGCCCTTCACGGCTATCGGCTTATGGCCAAGGCTCATCAACCTCCGCACAAAGGCCACTAAGCCGGCAGCGTAATCGGGACTGGTAGCCCCGTATTCCAGATCGTTCTCCAGATAGGCCACGTAGAGCTGCTCCAGGCCGTGGTCGAGGTCCTGGCTTCGGTCCACGTAGATGCGCTCCTCCTCCAAGACCCTCCCTGGGAAGCGTTCACTGAACTGGACGTACATGTTTTCCAGGAAACTGCGCTTAGGGAGCTGTGGCCAGGCAGGGATCTTGGGGAAATTCTCCAGAACCAGGTCGCAGGCCTCCTCTGGATTCACAAGCGGTACGCTTCCCACATGCGTGGTCAGCAGCTTTGGCTCAAACTTCCTCATGAAGGGGTTCCTTCCACCTCAGCCGAATTTTCGGCAGGCTCAGCCGCACAGAGCCCTTAACCCCCTTTCGTAAGGGGGGTAGGCAATGCCCTTTTCGGTGACGATGCCTGTGACGTAGCGGTGGGGGGTGATATCGAAGGCCGGATTGTAGGCCTCCACCCCCTCGGGGGCGATGCGCATCCCTTGGATGCTCGTTACCTCCTCGGGGTCACGTTCCTCGATGGGGATCTCATCGCCCGAGGCGATGGAGAGGTCGATGGTGGAGGTAGGGGCGACGGAGTAGAAGGGGATGCCATTCTCCTTGGCCAGCACGGCAAGCTTGTAAGTTCCGATCTTGTTGGCCACGTCTCCGTTCCGGGCGATGCGATCCGCACCCACCAGTACGATATCCACCTTCCCTGTGCGCATGAGGTGGCCGGCAGCGTTGTCGGCGATGAGGGTCATGGGGATGTCCAACTGTTTGAGCTCCCAGGCGGTGAGCCGAGCCCCTTGGAGGCGAGGGCGGGTCTCGTCCACCCAGACGTGGATGCGTTTGCCCTGCTGGTGGGCGGTTCGGATCACCCCCAGAGCGGTGCCGTAGTCCACAGTGGCCAGGGCACCTGTGTTGCAATGGGTGAGGATGTTGTCGCCATCGGAGATCAGCTCCGCCCCATAGGCCCCCATGCGCTTGTTTATCTCCACGTCCTCATCGGCTATGGCCTGGGCCTCCTCCTCCAGGGCCTTAACCATCCCTTGGACATCCGAGTACCCCTTGTGAGCCCGCCCAAGCATCCTCCCGAGGGCCCAGGAGAGGTTGACCGCAGTGGGGCGGGTAGCCCGTAGGACCTCCGCGGCCTCCTCCAGCTCAGCCAAGAGCTCCTCACAGGTCTCAGCCCTGCTCTGTCGCGCCGCCAAGGCCATGCCGAAGGCGGCCGCCGCTCCGATGGCCGGCGCGCCACGGACGATCATCTCACGGATAGCCCTCGCCACCTCGCGGTAGTCGGTGAACTCGGCCACCACCAGCCGATGGGGAAGCTCCCGCTGGTCGATCATCCTGACCAGGCCATCCCTCCACTCGACGGTCCGCATTGCCCTCCCCTTGGCGTCTGCTCTCCTCCGAATCGGGGCACAAAGGCCTTTCGCCGATTGACAAAAAAATTCTCCCCGATGGGAGAGAAGACAAGAGGTCACTCTTATCTTCCAGAACGCCCATCGTATGACGTTCTGCCGGAATTGGCACCATGTTTGGAAGTTAGAGATTGGAGATTGGAGGATAGAAGCTTTCTAACCTTCAACCAACTTCCAAAACTGGTTGCCGGGGCTTCGCAGGGCCGGTCCCTCCACCCCTCTGGATAAGAGTATCGGATAAAGTATAGATTTGTCGTGCCTATGGTAACATATCGGGGGGATTTTGTCAAGCGATGCTTTCCGGGCAC
>CAYYKQ010000101.1:0-6010 GCA_964440965.1 uncultured Anaerolineae bacterium
CGCCCCATCGGGGTGAGATGGAAAACTTTGCCAGCCATAGCGTTAGATGGTATAATCCTTCCCAGGGAAAGGTGAGATGGGTCTGCAAATAGGCATCGTGGGACTTCCTAACGTGGGTAAGTCCACCCTTTTCAATGCCCTCACCAAGGCGAATGCCCCTGTGGCTAGCTATCCCTTTACCACCATCGACCGCAACGTTGGGGTGGCTCAAGTACCTGACGAACGGTTGGAGCGGATCGCCGCCTTGGTGGGTCCGGAACGGACTGTCCATACCACCATCGAATTCGTGGATATAGCCGGCTTAGTGAAGGGAGCCCACCGAGGTGAAGGGCTGGGCAATCAATTTCTGGGCTACATCCGCAACGTAGACGCCATAGCCATGGTGGTGCGCTGCTTCCGTGACCCCGAAATTCCCCACATATCCGGCGTCTTAGACCCGATAGAAGATATCGAGGTGGTGGATTTGGAGCTGATCCTAGCCGATCTGGCCACCGTCGAAAAGCGCTTGGAGAAAGTCCAGCGCGCAGCCAAAAGAAGGCCGCGGGATTACGAGGCTGAATTGGGATTGCTGGATCGGCTTCGCCACCACTTGGAAAGGGGGCAAAAGGCCATCGGCCTGGAAGTCACGGACAAGGAGCGGGAGATCCTGAGAGGCTTTAACCTCTTGACAGCCAAGCCGCGGCTCTACATAGCTAATGTGGGGGAGGAGGACCTGCCCGATGGAGGAGAACTGGGGAAGAAAGTGGTCGAGGCAGCCGCTGCCGAGGATGCCGATGCTTTAGTCCTTTGCGCCAAGCTGGAGATGGAACTGGCTGAGTGGCCGGAGGAGGAGGCAGCAGCCTATCGCGCCGAGTTGGGCTTAGGGGAATCGGGTTTGCAGAAGTTGGTCAAGAAGGGTTATCGGCTGCTGGATTTGATAACCTTCTTCACCACCACCGGTGGGAAGGAAGTGCGTGCCTGGACCCTGCGGCGAGGGGCCACCGCCTGGGAAGCGGCAGGGAGGATCCACAGCGACATGCAGCGCGGCTTCGTCCGAGCCGAGGTCGTCTCCTATGAGGACCTGATGAGGGCAGGATCCTTCGCCGCGGTCAGAGAAGAGGGGCTTCTACGCCTCGAAGGGAGGGAATATCAAGTCCAGGATGGGGATATCATCCACATTCGCTTCACTCAATAGAAGCTGCTAGTTCTCTCCCCTTGGGCAGTGTCGTTATCCCTCTGCTTTCAAAGACCCGGCGTTCGGTCAGAGGGACTTCCTCAAGCTGATGAGCAGTATCGTGCCCTCCTCGTCGATCGGTAGTCTCCCCCAATCGTGTTGATGCCCTGCTGACCGGCGAATCGATCGCTGGGCTGAGAAGCCAAAGGATGGCAAACCGCCTTGGCATAGCTCGCTTCAGCGGGCTTTTGAGTCTGGTGATTTATCACCAGGCGAAAGCCGGTGAAGGGCTCTCGACATGGAATAGGGCGACTACTTTAAGGGGAGGAAAAGATGATCAGGAAGACGCCTATGTTGACAATACTACTTGCCCTGGCGCTGGCGGCCTCCGGCTGCCGACCGACACCTGCCCCGGCGCCGAGCCCCATGCCCGCCGAGGCGGAGTTTTCGGGCAAGATTATCGAGGCCGGCTCCACCACGGTGCAGCCCCTGGCCGAGAAGCTGGCCGAGGCTTTTATGGCCAGACATCCCAAAGTTGAGATCATCGTCCAGGGCGGCGGCTCCAGCGTCGGCGTGAAATCGGCCGGAGAGGGCACGGTGGATGTGGGCGCGGCCTCCCGCGAGGTCAAGGACTCGGAGAAGGAAAAGTACCCCGACCTGGTGGTGCACACCATCGCCTATGACGGCATCGCCATCGTCGTCCACCCCGAGGTGCCCATAGACGGCCTGACGATGGAGCAGGTGAGGGATATCTTCGCCGGCAAGATCGCCAACTGGAAAGAGGTGGGCGGCCCCGACAAGCCCATCGTGGTCGTCTCTAGAGAAGAGGGTTCGGGCACGAGGGCCTGCTTCGAGGAACTGGTGATGGGCAAGGACGGCCCTCTTATCACCGAGAAGGCCATCCTGCAACCCTCCAACGGGGCGGTGCGCACCACGGTGGCCACTACCCCCTACTCCATCGGCTACCTCTCCTTCGGCTTCCTTGACCCCTCAATAAAGGGACTGGCCCTGGACGGGGTGAAGCCGACGGTGGAGAACGTGGTGGCCGGCAAATACCCGGTGGTGAGGCCATTGAACCTGCTGACTAAAGGGAAACCCACCGGAGTGGTCAAGGCCTGGCTGGACTTCATCCTCTGCGAGGAGGGACAGAAAATCGTCGTCGAGGAAGGCTACATCGCCGTTAGGTAATCCAACGATGCAGGCACGTCGTCTGAAGGAGAGGATAATTCTATACCTCCTCGCTTTCTGCGCCCTGGCGGCGCTGGTGACGCTCCTTCTCATCGCCCTCTTCACCCTTAAGGAAGGTCTACCCGCCTTCCGGGAAATCGGTCTGGGGAAGCTACTCCTGGGCAAGGTATGGCGTCCCCAGCGGGAGCAGTTCGGCCTGGTGCCGATGATCCTCGGTTCTATCTACGTGACCATCGGGGCGCTGCTCCTGGGTGTGCCGCCGGCGCTGGGCTGTGCCGTCTTCCTGGCCGAGGTGGCTCCGGCTGGGGTGCGGGCCGCCATCCGCCCGGCGGTGGAGCTCCTGGCGGGCATCCCCTCGGTGGTCTACGGCCTCTTCGGGATGGCGGTGCTGGTGCCCCTGGTGCGGCGGATACCCGTCCCCGGCAACACCGGCTACGGGCTCCTCTCGGCCTCCATCGTCCTGGCGGTGATGATCCTGCCCACCATCGCCAGCATCGCCGAGGACGCCATCAGGGCCGTGCCCAGGGAGTACAAGGAGGGGGCGTTGGCCCTGGGCGCCACCCACTGGCAAGCCATCCGGGGGGTGATCCTCCCCGCCGCTCGGTCGGGGATACTGGCTGCCATCATCCTGGGGATGGGACGGGCCCTGGGGGAGACGATGGCTATGATCATGGTCATCGGCAACTCTATCATGATACCCAGGCCTCTGAACGCCAACCCTCTTACGCTGGTCCTCTCCCAGGCCCGCACCCTCACCGGCAACATCGCCGTGGAGATAGCCTATGCCACCGGGCTGCACGAGAGCGCCCTCTTCGCCACCGGGGTAGTGCTCTTCGTGCTCATCGTCATCGTCAACAACTTGACACGCCTCTTGATGCGGAGGAGGAAATGAACGGGGAAGGAGCCGCTACGGAAGCGATGTCCCCGCCCTGCGGCCGGAGATTTCGATTGCTCAGTCCTCGCCTTAGGCAGCGAATCGCCTTCAGCCTGCTCTGGCTGGCGGGACTTCTTGCGGTCGTCGCCCTGGTGGCGGTGACGGGCTACGTGGTGGCGAGGGGGCTGCACCTAATCAACCTCGAATTCCTGTTGACGCCGCCCCGAGGGGGCATCTCAGGCGAAGGGGGCATCTCCACCACCATCATCACCACTCTCTACCTGGTGGCATTGGTGGTAGCTATCTCCACCCCGCTGGGGGTGGGAGCCGCCATTTACCTGGCCGAATATGCCGGGGAGCAGCGATGGGTGGAATGGGCCCGCTTCGGGGTGGAAACGCTGGCCGGGGTGCCTTCCATCATCTTCGGGCTTTTCGGCTATGCCCTCTTCGTAATGGCGCTGGACTTCGGCTTCTCGTTGCTTTCGGCAGGATTGGCGGGGGCCTGCCTGGTGCTCCCTACTATTATCCGGGCCTCCGAAGAGGCCATCAAGGCCGTGCCCCGGGAGTATCGGGAGGGGAGCCTGGCTCTGGGGGCCACCAAGTGGCAGACGGTGCGAGGTGTGGTCCTCCCCAGCGCCCTTCCGGGCATCGTAACCGGCATAATCCTGACCATCGGCAGGGTGGTAAGCGAGACGGCGGTCTTCTACGTGACCCTGGGCGGAAGCTACAGGATGCCTCGGTCCCTCCTTTCCGGCGGGAGGACTATGGCCCTGCATGTGTACTACCTGGCGACGGAGACTAGGGCCTTCGAGAAGGCGATGGCGACAGCAACGGTGCTCGTCCTGCTCACCATTTTCCTCAACCTCGCTGCCAGGAGGATCGTGGGTTATGGCCAAGATTGAAACTATAGGGCTGGATTTCTATTACGACAGCAAACTCGTCCTGAAGGACATCACCCTCTCCATATCCGAGCGCAGGATCACGGCCATCATCGGCCCGTCGGGGTGCGGCAAGAGCACGCTTTTGCGCTGCTTCAACCGTTTGAACGACATCATCCCCGGAGCACGCCTTGAGGGCCGTGTCCTTCTGGACGGACAGGACATCTACTCGCCTGAGGTGGACGTGGCGGAGCTGCGGCGGCGGGTGGGGATGGTCTTCCAAAAGCCCAATCCCTTCCCTATGACGATTTTCGACAACGTGGCCTACGGCCCCCGTTGCCAAGGGGTAAAAGACAGGGCGACTCTGGAGGAGATTGTGGAAAGGAGTCTGAGGGCAGCGGCCCTGTGGGATGAGGTGAAGGACGACCTGGGTAAATCGGCCCTGGCCCTTTCGGGAGGCCAGCAGCAGCGGCTCTGCATCGCCAGGGCGCTGGCCGTAGAGCCGGAGGTCATCTTGATGGACGAGCCCTGCTCGGCACTGGACCCCATCGCCACGCTGCGTATCGAGGATCTGATGCGAGAGCTGGCCAGGGAATACACCATCGTCATCGTCACCCACAACATGCAGCAGGCGGCGCGGGTCTCGGATTACACGGCCTTCTTGATGATAGGCGAGGATCGGGTAGGAGAGCTGGTGGAATATGGGCCCACGAGGCAGGTCTTCACCAACCCCAGGGACAAACGCACCGAGGATTACATCACCGGCCGGTTTGGGTAATCGGAGAGCAGGCTAAAAGGCGTTAGAGAACGCCTACTCCTTGGATATACACCAAATGATATCTCGTTTGCACAGCATCGGTTGCAGGGAAACAAGAGAATTGAAAAGCCCTGCTTCGGGGTGGGGAAACCGGGCGTGAAAACGCTTTGCCGCATAATTGTGGATGGGAGAGGGCGATGTTAAGACAGACTTTCGACAGGGAGCTTCACAGGTTGCAGGACGAGATGCTCATCCTGGGAAGCATGGTGGAGAAGGCCATCACCCGCTCAGTGGAGGCCCTTAAGAACAGGGACCTGGAGGCGGCCAGGCAGATCGTGGCCGATGACCTGAAGATAAACCGCAAACGCTTCGACATCGAGGAGGAGTGCATCCAACTGGTGGCCACCCAGCAGCCCATGGCCGGCGACCTCAGGATAATCGTCTCGGTGTTACACATCATCGTTGATCTGGAGAGGATGGCCGACCACGCCGAGGGAATCGCCAAAATCACCCTCATGATGGGGGGAGAGCCGCCTCTCAAGCCCCTTATTGACATCCCTCGTATGGCCGACAAGGCGGTGGATATGCTGCGCCGCAGCCTGGAGGCCTTCATCAACCGGGATGCGGAGGAGGCCAGGCGCATCTGCGAGGAGGACGACCTGGTGGACGGCCTCTACGACCAGGTCTACCGGGAGCTTCTGACCTATATGCTCGAAGACCCTCGCAACATCACCAGGGCGACCTGGCTTCTGTGGGTGGCCCACAACCTGGAGCGCATCGCCGACCGGGCCACTAACATCTGCGAGCGAGCGGTCTTCCTCTCAACTGGCGAGATGGAGGAGCTGAACGTCTCAAAGTATTAGGATGCGTCAACTCGCCCTCCGGCGGAGGCACATTTGCTCTCTGCTGCCCTGGTGCGTACACCCCCTCGGCTGCCTGCTGCAGTAGTTTCCTCAGCATCTCGGCTCCACCCTTGGCTATGTCACGGTGATCCTCTCCCCCACTCTCACCTCCCGGTAGGCCGGGCCGAAGGCCTCTCGGAAGGCGGCCAGCGTCCAATCGCAGCTATCGTGGGCCGAGAGCCCTATCAATTGCAGCCCCTTCCCTTTGAGATAGGCGAGGACCTCCTCCACGTCGCTTTTCCGGAGGGGCGACCAGGG
>CAYYKQ010000102.1:0-5942 GCA_964440965.1 uncultured Anaerolineae bacterium
TGAGCTTGCGCCAACCCCGACACTGCGTCCCTCAGCGCGTCGAAGTCCTCACGGGTCACGCGGATTTCCCGCATTCGCTCGTCCACAACAGCCACCACGGCTTTGTATAACTCCGCTGTCATCCCGGTGACCGTCTCCATGATTTCCTCCTCAGGAAGGGGATTTTACCATACCTCTCGAGTTCATGCAAATCTCAATAACTCTCCTCTAGGAAGAGCTGAGTAGCAACGATACGCCTCCCATCGGGCGAGATGGCGATGCCCACTCCAGTGCCTCGGAATTCGGGACAGAAGATGTTCTCCCGATGTTCAGGGCTCTCCAACCAACCCTGCACAAAACGCTGGGCGATCTCATGGGCATTGTAGCGGGCGGCAACGGTGAGGTAAGGAGGCACGAAATCCACTTCGTTCTGGATAAGGCCGATGTTCTCCGCCCCTGTGTAATTGGCATAGCCCCGCTGGGCGAAGAGCTTGAGGGCCAACGTCTCCCCTGTCTCAGGATCGTAGTGGCTGAAGTAATTCCGCTCTATCATATCCCTGCTCCGCTGCAGGGCTATCTCCATCAAAGTGAGATCGATGGCTAAAGGGGGGAGGCCTTTTTCAGCCCTGGCCCGATTCACCAATCTCACGATCTGCTCCTCGGCTTCGGCGATGTCGAACGCTTTGACCGTTGGGGAGGGCAGAGGGATTCCCTTAACCTGCTGGGATCCCTGTGCCCCTGGCGTCTGAAGGATGGATTCGGGCAATCGCAGCTCCCAGCCAATGCGTATTAATGAGGGGTTAGCCGCCAAACTGGGATAGCGGTCGCGGTTGAGGGCCACTAATTCGGCGACAGTGGTATCATATTCAGCTGCGATTTTGGAGAGAGTATCGCCGGGCTGCACGACATAGTAGATGGATGGGGTGACGACTGGATTCACAATCTCAGGATGCGGGATGTTCGTCGGCTGGGCAGGAGTGAGTGAGGGTCCACCCCGCATCTCGGGTTGGAGGCATCCTGCCGCCAGCAGGAGGATAAGGAGGGATAACAACTTTCCTCGCCTCATCGCTCACCTTCTCCTCCTTGTTGGAAATAGGCCTCTACGAGCTTACGGAAGATCGGCGCCGCCACCTTTCCCCCTTCCCCTCCATGCTCCACGATCACGGCCATAGCGATCTGGGGGTCATCGGCCGGGGCATAGCCTGCGAACCAGGAGTGGGGTTTACCTCCTTCCTCACCCAATTCGGCCGTGCCCGTTTTGCCCGCCACTGGGATGCCCAAACCTCGGAAGGCCTCATCGGCCGTGCCCCGAGGGTCAGTGGTGGTCCCTAACAGCCCTCTCTGGATCGCCTTCAGGTTCCTCTCGCTCAAAGGGAGATGGCCCATGACCTCGGGGGAGAAGGCCTCCTTTAACTCTCCTGAAGTTCCTACCACCCTGAGGATCAGTTGGGGCCGATAGATGACGCCGCCGTTAGCGATAGAGGCCATCATGTTGGCCACTTGAAGGGGAGTGAGCCGGAGGTTGGCCTGACCTATGGCCAGGTTGACCCCATCGCCCGGCGCCCATCCTTCCCCCAAGGTACGCATCTTCCAGATGGGGCCGGGTATCAGCCCCGCCTCCTCGTCCAGGCATCTTAAGCCGGTGGGCTTCCCCAGGCCGAACCGTCGGGCGTAATCGGAGAGCAGCGATGGATCGAGTTCGTACAGTTTCAGGCCGATCTCGTAGAAGGCCACGTTGCAGGAGGCGGCCAGAGCAGTGACCAGGTCTATCTCCCCGTGACCAGCCTGCAGCCAGCAGTGCATAGGATGCTCAGGCCCCAATCCCTCCCAGACCCCGGTGCAGGTAAAGGTGGAATCGGGGGTAAACCCGCCCTCCTCCAGAGCGCAGGCCATGGTCACCACCTTGAAGACCGAGCCGATAGGATAGACGCATTGGATGGCCCTGTTGACCAGAGGGCGCCCCTCGTCGTTTAATAGGGCCTCCCACTCCTCGTAGCTGATGCCAGGGACGAAGATGTTAGGATCGAAGCCTGGACGACTGGCCATGGCCAATATCTGGCCATTTCTGGGATCGAGGGCCACGACCGCTCCTCTCTTCCCCTCCAGAGCTGCCTCGGCTGCCCTCTGAAGGCCTGCATCCAGCGTGGTGTAGATGTCGCAACCGGACACGGCAGGCTGCTCCTTAACCATGGCCACCAAATCCCCCCTCGAAGTGATGATGGTCAGAGCCCCTCCCCGCCTTCCAGCCAGGCATTCCTCGCCCCACTTCTCCAAGCCGGCCACCCCTATTTTCTCATCGCCGCGGTAGCCCTTGGCCTTCCAATGCTCCAGCTCATCGGAGGGGATAGCCCCTAAGTATCCCACCACATGGGAGGCGAGCTCACCCTGAGGATAGGCCCGCACCGATTTCTTCCTGCAGGATATGCCGGGCAGAGAATCGAGGAATCCCCTCTCTGCCTCGTAGGTTTCGAGGGGTATATCCCCGATAGGCACAAACCAGTAGGGCCTGGCGGAGGCGTATTTCCCTCGAATGGCTTCCTCATCTAAGCCCAGGATGCGCTTCAGCTCATGCAGGACCTTCCCCTCATCCTTTATCCAGCCAGGCACCACCCCTACGGTGACCATTGTCCCATCGGTGGCCAACTCCAGGCCGTGGCGGTCATAGATGTCGCCCCGCTCAGGTGTTCGAACCTCCAAGTGTACAAAATTGCCGGCCAGTTCGGGGAAGATCAGCCCGCTCGACCAGTTCACTCCCCACCGTTCGCCTTCCAGAGTGAGGTTCATGACGTTGTCCACCTCGAGGGAGCCCACCAGCAGGGTCTCCATGCTCACGTGATAAGCCACCTGAGCCTCAGGAGGCTCCTGCAAAGCCGAGGTGATGCTCGTTGAGACGGAGGTGATGGTGGCCTCAGCAGCCACATCCTGATAGATCCGCTTGAATTTCCCCAGGTCTATCGAGGCTCGGGAAGAAGGGGAGAGAAGCCCGTACATGCGGGCGTAATCGCCTTGCTCCCAGGCCTTGAGGAAGGCCTGAGCGGTCTCCTCAGCCGGAGGGGGGATGGGTGTGGGCGTCGGGCCTAGCAAGGGAATGGGCCTCCCGCAGGAGGCGATCACAATCGATGAGATCAGAACAGCTAAAAGCAGTCCCCTTTTCACCTCGAACCCCCCTTCGCTTCTGTGGATGCCGATGTTCATCGGTAGAGCGGTTGCACAACCAGCTAAGCAGGCGATAATCCTGCTTGTAAAGTGGTACGACGAACCGTCATCATGCAACCACTTTTAGTATAACATAAAGGCCCCCTCCTGCCAACCGTGATTTCCCATTTTGCCCTAAATGGGATATAATTAGCCGTAGTATGGAGATTACTTGGTACGGCCATTCCTGTTTTAAACTCCATGTCAAGGGCCTCACTATCGTGACCGATCCCTATGACAGCTCGGTCATCGGCTATAACCTGCCGCGGATCCGAGCCAATGTGGTCACCGTGAGCCACGATCATCCCGGTCACAACTACGTGCGGGGGATTAAGGGGAAGCCCAAGGTCATCGATGGCCCCGGCGAGTATGAGATCGGTGGTGCCTTCATCTTCGGCATCCCAACCTTCCACGACAGGAAGGAGGGCAAGAAGCGAGGGCGCAATACGGTTTACCTGTTCGACTTCCATGGCCTCACCGTCTGCCACTTGGGCGACCTGGGCCATGTGCTGACACAACCCCAGGTGGATGCCCTGGGCGAGGTGGATATCCTGCTCGTCCCCGTGGGTGGGGTATCCACCATCGATGCCGCCCAGGCAGCTGAGGTGGTGAATCTCCTGGAGCCCAAGCTGGTCATCCCGATGCATTACAAGACCAAAGGGTTGAAAAGGCGTGATTCCACCACGCCCCTGCATACCGTGCGCAGATTTCTCAAGGAGATGGGATTAGACGAGTTGTCCCCTCGGGAGGTCCTGAAGGTCAGCAAGGGAAGTCTTCCCGAGGAGACGGAGGTGGTGCTGTTGGAGTACAGGCAATGACCTCGGATGGAGAATACCGTAAAACCGTCCTGGACAATGGCTTGCGCATCCTGACATCGAGGATGCCCCACACTTATTCGGTAAGTGTGGGCTTCTTCATCGGCGTTGGCTCCCGCTATGAGGAGGAAAGGCGGGCAGGGATCTCCCACTTCATCGAGCATATGCTCTTCAAGGGGACGGAGAAGAGGCCCACGGCCAAGGATATCGCCATCGCCATCGAGGGGATAGGAGGCCTCATTAACGGCAGCACAGGCCGCGAGGCTACCGTCTATGGGGTCAAGGTTCCTCAGCCGCATCTGGATGTGGCTGTGGACGTCCTGAGCGACATGCTCCTCCATGCTAAGTTCGACCCCTTGGAGATCGAGAAGGAACGCCAGGTGATCATCGAGGAGATCAACCTTACCTTAGATACCCCCGATGTCCTGGCCAGCCTCCTCGCCTGCCAGTTGCTGTGGCCAGACCATCCTTTAGGCCACGATGTGCTTGGCACCAAGGAGAGCGTGAGCGGGTTGGACCGGGAGGCCATGCTCTCCTACCTAAGGTGCCATTATGGGCCGGCCAACGCCGTGGTCAGCGTGGCCGGCAACGTCGAACATGAGAGGGTAGTGGAGCTGATCTCCACCTATTTAGGCGATTGGCAGGGGGGAGGCGAGGACCGTTTCCGGCCCGCAGAGGGTGATCAGACCAAGCCCCGCCTTTGTCTCCAATTCAAGGAGACGGAGCAAGCGCACCTCTGCCTCAGCCTACCCGGGTTGGAGCGCGACCACCCCGATCGCTTTGGTCTGGGGCTGCTTTCCTGCATCTTAGGTGAGGGAATGAGCTCTCGCCTCTTCTCGGAGATCAGGGAGAGGCTAGGCTTAGCCTACAGCGTCAACTCCTTCCTCACCACTTTGCGGGACACGGGGATGGTAGGTATTTACGCCGGGGTCGACCCCAGCCGCATCTCCCTGGCCATCGAGGCCATCCTGAGGGAATGCGAGAAGCTCAAGAGGGAGGAAGTGCCGCCTGAGGAACTGAGTAAAGCCAAGGAGTTCGTCAAGGGCCGGCTGGCCCTGCAGATGGAGGATACCTCCAGCGTGGCTGCTTGGTTTGGCCAACAGGAGCTCCTCTCCTCTAAGGTGCTTACCTTGGAGGAGGCTTTCCAAGCCATCGACGCCGTGACCACAGCGGACATCCAGCGGATAGCCGGCGAGATCTTCAGAGAAGAGAGGCTTAACCTGGCTGTGGTAGGGCCTTTCCGAGAGGAGAGCGAGTTTAGGAAGCAGTTAAGGCTATGGTGAAGCTGCTCATGGGCTGGGACATCAGGCCTGGTCAGGAGGAGGCCTATTTCGAGTTCCTCGTCAACGAATTCGCCCCCAGGCTCGCCGAACTGGGCATCAAATTAACCGAGGCTTGGTATACCGCCTACGGAAATGGCCCTCAGATCTTGGCTGGAGGGGTAGCCAAGGATATGGAGACCATGAAGAGGATACTGGAGAGTGAGGAATGGGAGGAGTTAAAGAAGGAACTCCTTCTCTATGTCACCAACTTCCGCCAGAAGCTTGTATCAGACGATAGCTATTTTCAGCTGTGAACCCGATGTGATTAGCGGGAAGGGGCGGGCACCTTAAGGTGCCCGCCCCTTCCCGCTCAAGACTGACCTGCGAATCTACTCTTTCCCGGATGACCCCTTTCCCCTTTTACCCTTGCCTTTACCAGAAGAGGAGCTGGCTCGGCTGTCGGTCACATAAAAGCCAGGACCCTTGAAGATGATCCCCACGGGCTGAACCAGACGATGCACGAGGCCTCCACACTTGGGACACTTAGTGAGCGGAGGTTCATCGATGTGCTGCCTGCGTTCGAAGGTTGTGCCACACCTGACACATTGGTAGACGTAGATAGGCATAAACATCACCTCCAATTTCAGGGATTATACTCCATTTCCGCCGAGCATGCAAGTCCAGGCCTACT
>CAYYKQ010000103.1:0-5843 GCA_964440965.1 uncultured Anaerolineae bacterium
GCCGGTGATGGCGGCCCTGGCGCCGGGTTTGAGGGCGTGGGTCAGTTGGCGAATCTGGTCTTTGCGGCCCACGAAGTCGGGTATGGGACTGGGAGCCTGACAGGGGCCGCGGCGGGCAGTGGCGCGCCATAGTTCGAGCAGGGATTTGCCGAAGAAGACTCGGAGTACCGCTTCTATTCCCGCGAGAAGTGAGCCCGGCGAAACCAAGATCCTTCGAAGCCAATCTGGCAGAGCGCCAGGGAACAGGTAGCCGTAGGCTCCTAGTGCAAAGCAAAGAACAATGAGGGCTATGGCTAGTATGAGCAGAATGCGTTGAGGGGTCATGGCACCGTCCTTCGGGGCGACAAAAGGATGGAGCGGAGGGCATCCCCCACCTCAACATCCGTTTATCCGTTCTCCATCCGTTGACCTCCATCTATCCAGCGGGCGGCCAGGCGGGGGAGTTCAGCCAGAGAAGCTCTCATCACTGTGCACTCGGGCAGGGAGTCCAGGAAGGCCCGGCCGTAGAATTTGGTCAGCAATCGCTTGTCCAAGACGACCACCACTCCCCGGTCGGTCTTGCTCCTGATGAGCCTCCCGAAGCCCTGCCGGAAGCGAAGGATGGCCTGAGGAACAGCGTACTCTCCGAAGGGGTCGTCAAAGGTCTCGCTGCGGGCGGCGAAGATGGGATCGGTGGGGACGGAGAAGGGGAGTCTGGCGATGACCAAGCAGCTCAGGGCCTCCCCCACCACGTCCACCCCCTCCCAGAAGCTGCTGGTGCCCAGAAGAACCGCCTTCTCGGTGGTCTTGAAATTCTCCAGCAGTTGCTGGCGCGAGGTGCCCGTCCCCTGGGCGTAGACCACGATCCCCTCCTTCTCCAAGGGAGGAGCGATAGCGTGGAAGGTGTTGTGCAACTGGTTGTAGGAGGTAAAAAGCACCATCGTCCGCCCCCTGGTCGCCCGGCAGAGCTCGATGAGGGTCTTCTCCACAGTCTTCTGGTAGTAGGGCTGCCCCGGTTCAGGGATATCGGTGGGTAGGTAGAGGAGGGTTGAGTTGGCGTAGTCGAAAGGGGAGCCCACGTTGAGCTCTGAGGCATCCCAGGCATTCAGGCGCTCGCGGATGTAATCGAAGTTGCCGCCGACGCACAGGGTGGCCGAGGTGAGGACCACGCACTCCTTGGGGGCGAACAGGTATCTCTCCACCAGGTCGCCCACGTGCAGAGGGGCGGCGTGGAGGGAGATGGAGCCATCCTGAGCGCCCACACTGAGCCAGTAGATGCCCTTGGGAGAGGGCTCGGCGATGAGAGCATTCATCTGCCCCCACAGCTCGCTTACCCGATGGCTGTAGCCGATCAACTCTTGGAGCATCTCCTCAACCCCTGGGATTTCGTAATCTGTGAGCTCCTCCATCCCGCCGGCCAGCTCCTCCAACCCCTTCCCCAATTCGAGGAGGGGGAGGGAGAGGTTGTCCCAGGCGATCGCCACTCGATCCCAGGCCGGCTGAGTGCGAAGGCCCTCCGTCAATCGAATCCTCTGATCGTAGGGGCCCACCTCCTGGCGGTATTCCCCCACGAAGGTGTCTAAAGCATTGAAGAACTCGTAGAGACGACGCCTGGCCGTCTCCGTCTTCTGCTGCAGCCTCTCCACATGGCGCTCCAGCCTCCGTCTCATCTCCTCATCCGGGAGGGCGGGGCGGCAACGAGCCAGGAGGCTCGCTAAGAAGCCGGAGTAGCGGCCGGATGGGGCCATCGTTCGTTGTTGATTGTGGCCATGAGCGATCGCACCAAGGGCGGGGGTCTGGCTCAGCCCGCTGAGGAGCCTGTCTATGCTTTGGCAGTTCACCTCGAAGCTCAGCTGCTGAGTGGTCGCATCCTCCAAATGGTGAGCCTCGTCGACGATGAGGTAACGGTACTCGGGAAGGACGCGGTTCTCCACGGCCACATCGGAGAGGAGCAAGGCATGGTTGACCACGATGAGGTGGGCGCTCTCGGCCCGGTGTCTGGCTCGATAGAAGAAGCACATGCCCTCTCGGAAGTACCTGCATCGCTCTGGCAGGCAGCTCTCCGATTCGGCACACAGCTCGCCCCAGATGGCACGTTCCCTGGCCGAGGGCAGGAACAGCTCCTCCCGGTCGCCGGTCATGGTGCTGGGGAGCCAAACCAGGACCTTGGCCAGCACCTGCATCTCATCGGGGGAGAGGTGAGCTTTATGGCGGAAGGCGGCCAGCTTCCTCAGGCAGATGTAGTTGCTCCTCCCCTTCAAAACGACGGCCTCGAATTCGAAGGGCAGGATCCTCTTCAGGTCTGGGATGTCCTTGTTAAAGAGCTGATCCTGGAGGTTGATGGTGTTCGTGGAGATGACCACATGCTCCCCGTTCTGGACGGCGAAATGGATGGCCGGGAGGAGATAGGCTATGGACTTCCCAGTGCCCGTTCCCGCCTCAACCAGAAGATGCTCTCCCCGGTTGAAGGCCTCAGCCACGGCCCTGAGCATCTCCACCTGCTGAGGTCGGTACTCGTAGCCTGGGAAATGCTCGGCGAAGAGCCCTCCCTCCTCCAGCATGGCTGTCAGAGCATCCACGTCTAAAAGCTTTCGCTCGGGGGCTGGCCGGAGGGGGCGCTTGCGCTCCCTCTCGGGGAAGAGAGGGCCCATTAGGCCCTCCTCACCCAGCACCCCTTTGGCCATTAGCTGTTGGCCGATGGAGCTGGCGAAGGCCGAATGGGTTTGCTCCCTCTCCACCTCTCGGAAGACATAGCGCAGAGGCCAGTCGGTCTTCTCCGCCAGGCGATTGATCTCACGGATGACGCCTAAGGGAAGCCGTTTGGCGCGCTCCAAGAGGGCTAGAAAGAGCTCTTTGGAGGCCATGGCATCGGCTAAGGCCCTATGGCGGATGGGGAATTCGATGTCCAATTCGTCGGCCAAAGTCCCCAAGCTGTAGCGGGCCGCATGGGGCATGAGGATGCCCGCCAGCTCAAAGGTGTCGATGAGGGGATTGTCCAGAAAGAGGCCGTAGCGACGGAGAAATTCCAGGTCGATGGAGATGCTATGGCCCACGATGGGGCAAGCCCCCACGAACCTCTGCAGGGGGTCGAGGAGGGAATGGATGTCTGGAGCCCTCTCGACCTCCTCCTGAGTGATGCCTGTCAACTGGGTGACCCTGAGGGGGATAGGGCGATGGGGATTCACCAGGCTGGTCCAGGTATCCAAAACCTCCTGGCCGCGGAATTTCACCGCCCCTATCTCGATGATGGCATCCCTCTGACGATCCAATCCTGTGGCTTCCAGGTCCAAAGCGACGTAAACGCGCCTCACGGCCCCTCCGATCTAAGCTGAGAAACATTCCTAAGGGGGATTATACCATAAAATGGGGCTTAGTGAAAGGTGAGTTTGACAGAAGCTGACCCTTCCCCTATAATGGAGAGGACTCTCTAAGCAGGGGCGGCTCTGAGCCCCCCGTTTTGTTCTTAGGTGCATTCGAGCTCGATGGGATTTCGGGAGGTGTCATGTTTAATGTCCTGGTCTTAGGCCTGGTCAGCTTCCTGACCGATGTCAGCTCAGAGATGATCTACCCTCTCCTACCCCTCTATCTCACACGATTGGGTGCTGGGCCGGCCATCATCGGCCTTATCGAGGGGATGGCTGAGAGCATAGCCAGCCTCCTTAAGGTCTTCTCCGGCTATTTCTCGGACAGGCTTCGGAGGCGTAAGGCCCTGGCCATTCTAGGCTATGCCTCCTCCACCGTGGGAAAGTTCCTCCTCTATCTCTCGACCTCCTGGTTATGGGTGTTGGGCGGGCGGCTGGTGGATCGCTTCGGCAAGGGGGTGCGCACCGCGCCCCGTGACGCCCTTATCGCCGATAGCATAGACGAGAGTAGAAGGGGCCGCGCCTATGGCCTGCACCGCGCTCTGGACACGGCCGGCGCCGTCGTGGGGGTTTTCCTGGCCTATCTCTTCCTCACAGCCCGCCGAGGGGATTACACCACTGTCTTCTTCTACTCCCTGATCCCTGCTGCCCTGGGAGTGGGCCTCCTCTCCCTGGCTAAGGAGAGGAGGGATAAGATACCCGAAAGGAAGGAGGGCTTATCCCTCAGCTGGAGGGCGCTTCCCGCCCGCCTCAAGGCCTTCCTGGTGGTCATTTTCCTCTTCACCTTGGGCTGCTCCTCCGATCAATTCCTGCTCTTAAGGGCTAAATACGCCGGCTTCAGCGATACTACCGTGCTCCTCCTATATCTGGTTTACAACCTGGTCTATGCCCTCTCCTCCTATCCTGCGGGCCGCCTCTCGGATCGCATAGGCCGCAAGGCCCTGTTAGTGGCCGGCTACGCCTTTTACGGATTGGTTTATCTGGGATTTGCGCTCTTCAGTCAACCCATTCAACTCTGGGCCCTCTTTGCCATCTACGGCTTTTACATTGCCTCCACCCATGGGGTGGAGAAAGCCTTCATCGCCGACATCGCCCCTGAGGAACTCCGGGCTACCCTCATGGGCCTCCACGCCACCATAGTAGGGATCGGCCTTCTGCCGGCATCCTCCTTGGCTGGACTCCTCTGGAGGGTATTTGGGGCGCCGGCCCCCTTCCTTCTGGGAAGTGGCCTGGGCTTCCTGGCCGCTTTAGGGCTTTGGCTGGTGATATAAGGCAGATGAAGAAGGGGATGCTCGCAGCGTTGATGGCGCTTGTTTTGTCTACCTGCGGGCGGATGATAACACCTCCGCCCCCCAGTCCGACACCCACCATCGCAGAGGAGGTGAGACGCGCCACGCCGCGGCCCACCTCCACGCCCGCACCCTTTACCCCTGCTCCCACACCGACACCCACTGTCACTCCCACCCCTGTGATCTACGTGGTGCAGAAGGGCGATACCCTGTGGACTATAGCCAGGGAGTACGGCATCACCGTGGAGGCCCTCCAGGAAGCCAACGCCATCCTCGATCCCCGAACCCTGCAGATAGGCCAGGAGCTGATCATCCCTCGGATTGAGGAAACCTCGGCGGGGACCCCGACGCCCACGCCCACCCCCCTCCCCTTAGAGATCCAGGGCGTCAGCTACTACCAGAGCCCCGCGGGAAGCCTGTGGTTTCTAGGGGAGGTGAAAAACGGTACGGGGGAGGGGGTGGAGCAGGTCAAGGTGGAGGTTTCGCTGTATGATAGAGACGGCGAGCTTATAGCCACGAGCTCCGCTTTCATCCCCCTGGACGTCATTCCCGATGGAGGGAAAGCACCCTTCGCCATCCTCTTCGCCGCCCCTCCCCCTGGCTTCGCCAGCTACCAGGTGGTGGTTCTGAGCGCAGTGCCCGCCGTTCCACTGGAAAGCCGCTACAGCGACCTGATCGTTAAAGGGAAGGGCGAATCCAAGGGGAAATTCTACGTGGTGAGTGGGGAGGTGCGAAACATCGGCCGATCCTCTGCCCGGGCCATACGGGTGGTGGTCACAGCCTACGATGCCCGGGGCCGAGTGGTGGGAGTGCGCACAGCCAGCCCGGAGGAGGATGTCCTGAATGCTGGGGAATCCTCACCCTTTCAAATCAAGTTTCTGCCTCTCGGCAAGGTGGCCTCCTGCTCCATCCAGGTCCAGGGAAGAAGGGCGGAGTAGGCAAGAGTTACGAAGACTCCCGCGGAAACGATGGGCAAGACGGCGTTGAGCTTGATCCTGGTCGGTTGTATGATTTTGCTCCTCTGCCTGGGGATCCTCCTGGCCCTCTACTCCCTGGAGAGCGGCCGAGCTGTAGTCCTCCAGCTGGAGGCGACCAAGGTCGCCTCCCCCACCCTTTGCCCCACCTTCACTCCTGCCCCGACAGCCCGATTCACAGCCACGCCTTCACCAACACCCACCCCTACCCCTTCCCTTCCCACTCCTGCTTCAGCTCG
>CAYYKQ010000104.1:0-5768 GCA_964440965.1 uncultured Anaerolineae bacterium
TGGGTGGGTAAATAAGGAGCAGAAAGAAAAAACGCTCCAAAGTGGCGTCCTCGCCGCGTCCTCGCGGCTTAGCAGGGGTAGAGCGCATCCCTGAGAGGTGTAGATGACTGACTCGATCGCTCGACTGAGAAACAAATGGGCGATTCCGATTTTGATATTCGTCATTGCCCTTGTCCCCAGAGTGTACGTTGCCCTGAACGACTGTTCGTTACCTATAAGCGACGAGCACACCTATGACAAATACGCCTGGAGCTTCGCCCAGAATGCAGGGAGAGTTGAGAAGGGTAAATTTATCCACCACCCCTTAGGTTCTTTCACCTATCGTCCACCGGGCTATCCCCTGTTCCTAGGCCTGATCTACAAGGCCCTCGGCCACAGCTATCGAGCTGCCAGGGTGATCCAGGCTGTGCTCGGTGCATCCAGCTGTTCGCTGTTCTACCTCATCGGCCGAAAGCTCTTCAGCAAGGCAGTGGGTGCCCTCTCCGCCCTCATCGTGGCGGGCTATTCCCTCATGGTCCGCATTCCCAGCCTCCTGCTCTCCGAAACGCTCTTCATCTTCCTGCTTTCCCTCTTCGCCCTATGTGCCTTATCGGCCCTGGAAGGCGGCGGGAAGGCGATGGTCTTCCTCGCCGGGGCATTTCTGGGCTTGGCGACCATCACCAGGCCGGTGGTTCTGCCTCTCATCCCCTCTATTTTCGCCTGGTTTATCCTTCCTGGGCGCTTCCGGAGGGAAAGGCTCTCTAATGCAGTCTTGCTCCTGCTGTCGCTTCTGTTGACCATAGGGCCCATTGTAGTCAAGAATTATCAGATACATGGGGAGCTCATCCCTATCTCCACCCACGACGGGATCACTTTCTGGCGCGGTGTCCTCAAGGGGGACGCTGATTATCCATCCGAACTCACATCCCTTAGGGATAGGATTGGAGATCTACCTGAACTGGTCCAGCGGCGGCTTTACTATCGGGCCGCCATCGATTACCTGAGGTGTCATCCCGGGGAGATATCAGGGATCCTGAGGAACAAGCTTAAGCTTCTTTTCGTCTACACAAGCTACAAGATCGCCCACAAGAGGGTCATTGTGGCAGAGGACCCTTGCCTGTGGTATTTCCTCCTAAGCTTCGGCGTGCTGGGGGGCCTCCTCCGGCCCGGGGAGCACCTCTTGGAAAGGGCCTTGATGTATGCTATCATCTGTAGCCAGGTGGTCGTCCTTCTGGTTTACGACGTCAACGTCCGGCATCGCATTCCACTCATCCCCTTCTTCGCTCTTTTCGCTGCCTATGCCTCCGTCACCCTCTTTAACGCCATCAGCGAGGAGGTCAAGGGGAGGGAGAAGGGGGAAAGGAAGGGTCGGTGGGATTGGGGCCTCTGCTTTGCCCTTCTCCTGGCAGGTGCCTTCTACTATATCCATGGCAATGTCAGATGGCTTGCCTACGACGATGAGGGGGGATATCTCTATGCTGCCTGGAGGATAACCCAAGGGGAGATGCCCTACAGGGATTTCCTCACCCCCAAACTCCCCCTCTTCCTCTACCCCGGTGCCTTGCTCCTCAGGCTCTCTGGGAATTCGGTCTTCGCTTTGCGAACGGCCAGTGCCTTGGCCGTGCTGACAGCTGCTTTCCTCCTCTACCTCACCGTCGAAAAAGTTTTCGGCGCCAAGGTCGCCCTGCTGGCCATGGCCGTCTTTATGGTGCATTGTGACGTCTTCTGGTCGGCTCGCTTCTTCCGCCCCGAGGCTTACATGCTCCTATGGAGCATGGCAGGGATTTACCTTTTCGTCCGCTCCTACCCTGGTGGGCAGCGCTTGGGCTTAGCGGTCTCGGGCCTTCTCTTCGCTCTGGGCACTCTGGCCAGATTCTTCGGTGCTTTACCTTTCGCCGGCTGCGCCCTCTTCGTCGCCTATGATGCTTTAAGAGGCGGCGAAGCGAAAAGGGCGGCGAGAAAGGCGGTCTGGTTTTTGGCTCCTTACACCGCCCTGGTCGGCTTCCTTCTGGCCCTCTTCGCCCTTCTGACACCGAGCTTCTTCTCCGCTGTCTTGGGCCACCACCTGAGGCAGGGCAGCGAGCTCACCCGCCTGCAGGTATTCATCAAGGGCCTGAAGCTTTACAGGGATTACTTCCTGAGCCATCCCTTTCTTTTGGCTCTTACCGTCCCGGCCATCGTGTTGAGCTTGAGGACGAAGGATAAGCTGTCCGCCCTTTTCAGCCTGCAATTGCCAACTGCCCTCATCTGTCTATTCCTCTCCCGCTCGCTCGCCGGCCGCCACCTGGTACATCTGGTTCCATCCATCTCTGCCCTCTTCGCCTCCTCGCTGGTATCATTTGCGGATCGGGGGACGAAACTCTTCCCTCGCCCGCTGGGGAGATGGCTCGGCGCAATTTGCATCCTCTGCATCGCAGCCCTCTCCATGTGGCCCTCGTTGCGAGAGAACCGCTGGGTGGCGAGCTGGAGGGAGGATGATACGGCGTTAGTGGCCGACTATATCCGGACCCATACTGACGAAGGCGATTACGTGCTCTCCGATTATCCCGGGCTCAACTTCTACGCCCGTCGGAGGAACACCTTCTCCGGGGCGGGGCTCTCCAGGGGAGCTGCTTTAGGCGGACAGATCACAGGTGCCGATCTCGTCAGGGAGATCGAGGAAAACGATGTGAAAATGGTGCTGGTCAACATCGCTCAAGGGGCCCATCAGATGGTCAACCTGCGCGATTATGAGCGCTTCCACCGCTATGTCCAAGGCCATTTCCACCTGGCTGGCCGGCTGGTGTATGACTACCGGCTCATGGAGGTCTACCACAGGGATGACCTGATGCCCTCGTCGCCCAAGGTCAACTTCGGTGATAAAATAGCTCTGACCGGCTTGGCCTGGGGGGATCGTCCCCTGGACCTGATAGACCAATCGAGGGCGATGGACCGTAAAAGAGTGGAGGCAGGGGGCGAATTCGAGTTGACCATTCGCTGGAAGGCGCTGGCGAAGATGGACGAGGACTACTACCTGGTCCTCACTCTGGTGGATGAGAAGGGACACCTTTGGGGCCTGGGGCAGAAGCAGCTTGTGGACATCGGAGCTGAGACATATTGGGATGAGAAGGGTTTAGAGAGGGCCGTGCGATTCCCCACCTCCCAGTGGCCGGTGGGCGAGGTGGTCCTCGACCGCTATGAGCTTCCGGTCTCCCCTGGCACCCCGCCTGGCCGCTACCAGGTGAGGGCACGAATCCGCCCCCTTTCGACCTGGGAGGGGCTGGAGGTCTTGGATACCAGCCACAGATCAATGGGCCTCGAATGCCCCCTGGGCATAGTGGAGGTGAGCAAGCCTGCCAAGCCACCAAGCCTGGCGGAACTCAAAATCCCCTATCCACTGAAGGAGGATCTGGGAGGCAAGGTGCGCCTGCTGGGATATGACTTGAGCGCCGAGAAGCTTAGGCCCGGCGATCCCCTCCACCTCTCCCTCTTCTGGAAGGCTCTGTGCAAGATGAGGAAGGATTATGATCTTCTCCTGCAAATCAGGGATGACAAAGGGAGAGTTTGGGCCGAAGGCCGATTCCCCCTGGTGAGCGAAGGTTATCCGAGCTCCCAATGGGCTAAGGGGGAGGTGCTAAAGGGCCAGTACGACCTCTTCGTCAGGGCTGAGGCCCCGGCATGCGAGAGCTGGCTCTTCCTCAACCTGATAGATGTCGCTTCCGGGGATGAATTGCTAAACGAAGATATATCTTTAAGTAAGTTAAGGATCGCGGGCCGGAGGCGGGAGTTCACCCTTCCCGAGGCGGTCCAACACCCTATGCGGGCTGATCTCGGCCATCGCGTGGCTTTCCTGGGCTACGACTTGGCGGAGGAGGAGGTTATGCCCGGCGAGGTGCTTCATCTCACCATCTATTGGCAGGCCCAGCGCCGGATGGGGATCAGTTACAAGGTCTTCACCCATCTCTTGGGGGCGGATGGCCGGGTCTGGGGGCAGAAGGACAATGTCCCTGTCTGTGATACCTACCCGACGACGGGTTGGCTTCCTGGCGAAGTCGTCGTGGATGAGTATGAGATCTTAGTCAAGCCCAGCGCTCCGGCCGGCAAGTACCTAATCGAGGTGGGGATGTACAACGAGGCCACTGGGGAACGCCTGCCGGCCTTTGACGAAGAGGGCAATCGGCTTCCCGAAAGCCGGATCCTGCTGGATAGCGAAGTGCGGGTGAAAAGATGAATGAAAGGATGGCGTTGCGTGCCCTTCTTGGTCCGACCAAACTCGATGATATTGCCATGATCGAGCTTGCCCTAATCTGGGCGGTCTGGGTTCCAGCAGAAGGAACCAGGCGAAACTAATCGAGAGCGTTCCATTTCTACCCCCTAATCCTTTGATGTGAGCCTATTTTGCACCAACACGGTTGGGAAGGACTACCGAAAGGAGGCGGGGAAATGAAAGCGAAATGGTTTCTCACGAGTGTTCTCCTTATCGGCCTAGCCCTCGCCCTCGCAGGGAGCACCGGGCAGATTCAGGCTGAGGGGCCTGAGCCTCAGGGTAACGCGGGAGACCCGCCCCTGGGCACTGCCTTCACCTACCAGGGGCAACTCAAGCAGGACGGCAACCCCGTCAATGGCACCTGCGACTTCCAGTTCAGCCTGTGGGATGCCGCTGACGACGGGACGCAAATAGGCAGCCAGACCAAGACCAACGTCAACGTCGTCAACGGTCTTTTCACGGTGCAACTGGACTTCGGGGCCGGCGCCTTCACCGGTGAAGCCCGCTGGCTGGAGATCGCCGTGCGCTGCCCGGCGGGGAGTGGGAGTTACACAACCCTCAGACCGCGCCAGGAGTTGACAGCTACACCCTATGCCCTCTACGCCACCAAAGCACCCTGGAGCGGGCTGACCGGCGTGCCGGCCGGCTTCGCCGATGGGGTGGATGACACTGACGACACCGTATCCTGGGCCGAGATCAGCGGCATTGTGGGTACCGGCGCCAACCAAGTCGCCGCCGGCAACCACACCCACGACGACCGCTATTACACCGAGTCTGAATCCGACAGCCGCTTCGTCAACGATAATGCTGGTGAGGTGGGCAACCCCGATGTCCCCAATGGGGCTCTTTCCCCGGAGAAGATCTATGGCACAGCCTGGACCAGCTACAACGATGGCTCTGGGTCTGGTCTGGATGCTGACAAGCTGGATGGAAAGCATGCTTCTGAATTCCTGAGCACCTCCAATGACTATGGGAGGTACAATGTTGCCAGCAACCTCTACGAGGGGACAACCAAGCTCAGCGACAAGTACTTGGGCAAGTACGCAAAGGCAGCAGACTCCGACAAGCTGGATGGCCATGACTCCTTTTACTTTCAGCGGCGCGTTTCTGGCAGTTGCCCCTCAGGCAACGCCATCCGGGTCATCCACGCTGATGGCACAGTGACCTGCGAACCCGTGGGCGGGGGTCCCCATGATCACTGGGGTGAGACCTGGAGCGGGAGCGGTGTAGGCCTGACCTTAAACAGCAGCGACAGTCATGCCCTCGAAGTCTCGGCAGGCGACGACGGCGTGTATGTGGGCTCGGCGGGCGACGACGGCGTGTATGTGGGCTCGGCGCGCGGCGACGGCGTGGATGTGGAGTCGGCGGACGACGCCGGCGTGGAAGTGGGCTCGGTGGGCGGCGACGGCGTGCGAGTGCTCTCGGCGGGCGGCGACGGCGTGGATGTGGGCTGGGCGGGCGGCGCCGGCGTGTATGTGCACTCGGCGGGCGGCGACGGCGTGCACGTGAGCTCGGCGGGCGGCTATGCCGGCTACTTCAATGG
>CAYYKQ010000105.1:0-5640 GCA_964440965.1 uncultured Anaerolineae bacterium
CTCTTCACTGGCGAGTAGTCAGGGTGTGGGAGAGGGCAAGATTGGTCTAAGGGGCCAGGGCGACACACCAGATCCTCCCTCAGGCCTCCTCGCTTTAGTTAAGAGGGCGTGTCACTCTTATGCCGATATAGTGGATGAGCATAAAGGCCACGAGAGAATACAAGGCCAAAAGTCCGGTTAGGAGCAGGATGAGCATGCTGCCTACGGTTCTATTGAATTGGCCGGAGGCCAGAGTGAGGTTCAATAAGATAAAGACCATGCCTCCGCTGGCTGCGTTCCAGAAGGCATGGATACTCACGCTAGCTGCGTAAGCGCCGAGGAAAAGCCAAAGGCGATGGAATGTCAGGAGGTAATACCATCCCAGCCCCATTAATCCGCTCCCTAAGCAATGCACAGCTGCGGCTCCCGCCCGCATCAGTGTCACCGCGCTCCAGCCCTCTATAGCCATTGCCCCGCTGAAGAGCCCCTCAACCATGGCGAAGCCAGCCCCGCCAGCCAACCCCCAGAGGAAGGCTTGGGCCTTGCTCGGCCGTTTAGCCCACATGATAACCACCCCTAAGGATTTGAGAAACTCCTCGACCAAAGGGGCGATGAAGAGGATGAGCGAGGCTAGGATTACGAGCACGGCAGGGGAAAGCAGAAGCTGAAGGACATTGTTCGGCTCCTTGAGCCAAGCGGGATTTTGCAGGTTGATCAAAAGCTCCTGGAGCCAGGCAGCGCCGCTCGGCCTTAACGCTACGGCCGTGAACACGATCAAGCTCAGGAGCAGGGCTAAGGCGAGCTCAAGGATGAAGGTCCCTGAGGTGGCGAGGAAGGCGCCGCTGGCCATCTGGAAGATCACTTCCCTCCAGCGAACCCCAGCTAATCGGCGGCCGATGGAGGCCAGGACGATCCAAGAGGGCAGGGCGGTGGCCATGATGTGTAAGGGAGGGAAGAACAAGAGGGGCATCAGCTTGAGGGAGAGGACAGTTTGGCCGAGAGACACAGCCACGATGAAGGCCAGAGCCAAAGCCCAGGCTGGCCAGGGGCGGAAGGAGCGCGAAGGGCGGCAGCGCCAGGAATTCAGCCCTTGCCAAGCCAAGGGGAGCCCCAATCCTATCCCTACGGCGACTAGGGAGGCACCCACGATCGCGCTCAGCAGGTTGATCTCCTCTCTTCCGATCAGGGGAGGAATGAAAGACAGCGCCCCTGCCAACAGGCCCAGGAGAGCGACGCCGAATCCGGCGATGATAACGAGCGATTTCGCCAATTTAGACCGCAAAGCTCACTCCTTCCCTAACAGCCCCCTCAGGATCACGATCGCCGCTTCCTTGTCTAAAGGTTGATTGTTATTGCCGCACTTGGGGGATTGGATACAACTGGGACAACCGCCTTCGCAGGGGCACCCCTCGACGGCGTCCAGCGTGGCCTCCCATAGCTCCTCCAATACCTCGAAACCTTTCTCGGCGATCCCCACCCCGCCGGGGAAGGCGTCGTAAATGAAAATCTGGGGCTTTCCCGTATCCGGGTGTTCGGGTGTGGAGAGGCCCCCGATATCCCAACGGTCGCACATAGCGAAGAGGGGCAGGATGCCGATGGAGGCGTGTTCTACAGCGTGCAGTCCCCCATGGAAATCCAAACCCCGCCTTTTGACCTCGCGGGCGATCTCCGGCGGGATGTCAAACCAGAGGGCAGTGGTCTCGAAGCTCTGGGGTGGGAGATCGAGGTACTCCACGCTCAAAACGGCCTCGCTGAATCGTTGCTTTCGTTTGTAGCCGATGACCTGCTCCGTCGCCCGCACTCGGCCGAAGAAGGCGTTAGTGGTGGGAAATTTCCTGGCCCGATAGGAGCGGATGATGTGCACATCGCTGATCTGTTGGGGTTCGGTGTAGTAGTCCACATCCACTGGGCGGAGGTAAGCTATCCCAGCTTCCAAGTCCAGCCCCGTGACCAGGTAGGATTCGCCCTGATGGAGGTAGATGGCCCCTGGATGGACGCGGAAGAGGGCGGAGTTGGCCTCGATCTCCTCCAAGACCCGATAGCCTTGTGATTCGTCGAGGAGGAGGAATTTGGCGCCGGATGCTGATCGGATGCTCACGTTTTGTGCCGGGTAATCAGGCCCGACGTTGTACCAGCGATGGCGACGGCATTGCAAAATCCCTTGCCTCTCCAAATTTGAGAGGGCTTCCCTGAAGCCAGGGCCGAATATCTCCTCATCAGAGGAATCGGTGGAGAGAGGGAGTTCGTGGGCTGCGCAGAGTAGGTGCTGCTCCAGGATGTGGACGTTGCCGGGATCAATGAGAGCGCTCTCGTGGGATCGGCCGAAGAGCTCCTCCGGGTGGCGCATGAAGTATTGATCCAGAGGGTTGTCCAATCCGATGAGGATGGAGAGCGATTCCCTGACGCCCCTTCCGGCCCTTCCAGCCTGCTGCCAGAGGCGAGCGATGGTGCCCGGATAGCCGACCAGAACTGTGGCGTCTAAACTCCCCACATCGATGCCCAGCTCCAAGGCGCTGGTGGCAGTCACCCCTAAAAGCTTACCTTGGAAGAGGTCCCGCTCGATCCTGCGGCGCTCCTCGGGCAGATACCCTGCCCTGTAAGGTTGAACCAAGGGGGCGAACTGCTTATCCAGCCCTTCACGAGCATAGAGGAGGATGAGCTCGGTCACCTTTCGTGCTTTGGTGAATGTGATATTGCGGATGCCTTTGCGGACCATCTCCATGAAGATGAAGGTAGCCTCCATGTTGGCGCTTCGGCGGGTGGTCTTAGCTTGGTCTATGAAGGGTGGATTCCAGAGGATAAAATCCTTGGCTCCTCTGGGAGAGCCATCGTCGTCGATCACCTCTACAGGGAGCCCAATGAGCCTCTCGGCATGTTCGGCTGGATTGGCGATGGTGGCCGAACAGAGGATGAAGCGGGGTTTGCTCCCATAGAAATCGCAGATGCGGCGCAGACGACGCAGGATGCAGGCGACATGGGAGCCGAAGACCCCTCGGTAGACGTGGGCTTCGTCAATGACTACGAACTTCAGGTTGGCGAAGAACCGGGCCCAAAGGGTATGGTTGGGCAGAATGCCCACGTGGAGCATATCAGGATTGGTGAGGATGATGGCCGCTTCCCTGCGGCGGCGCGTCCGTGTGGACTGGGGGGTGTCGCCATCGTAGGTGCCAAACCTTATAGGCGTCTTCAATGGCATCCTTCTGATCAGTTCACGCAGGCTGCGCAGCTGGTCCTGGGCCAGAGCCTTAGTGGGGAAGAGGTAGAGAGCACGCGATCGAGGGTCTTCGATGATCGCCTCCAGCACCGGCACGTTGTAACAGAGGGTCTTCCCGCTGGCGGTGGAGGTGGCCACGACGACGTTTTTGCCCTCGCGGACGGCATTGATGGCCTGAGCCTGGTGGGTGTAGAGGAGGGGCGAATGATCATTCACTCCTATCACCTTCCCCAAGGCCTCCTGGAGAGGAGGCGGGAGAGGGTTATCCAGCTCGCCGTATCGGGCCTCCCGGGGCGGGATGTGCTCCACGTGCATGATCTGGCCTTTGTAGAACCTTTGCCTTTTGAGGTGCGCGATAAACTCTTTCGTATCCATCATCACTGGGGAATGCGCCCACTTCTGGATCGCCGCAGGTGCGAAATCCAAAGCTAAAGCTCCCGTCCGCTCGATGGATCGAGCTTTAAGGAACCGAAACGGATGCTGCTTACCCCTTCCAGGCCCGGGAGGGGGGTGACCACAGTCAGGGTTTGAGTGTTTCTGTCGTAATCCTGGGCTATGCCCAGGGCCAGGGCAAAACCCCGTTCGTCTTGGAAAGCCAGAAGTCTGTTCCTGGTCATCCTGTCGATCCCGAAGACGATGACCCTCCCTAAAGGCACCTCTAAGTTGTGGGCTTTCTCGAAATACTCGCGGAATTTCCTCTCCCGGTAGTGGATCCGCTCTATCCTGCTCCTCTCGGTAACGTACTCGCACACCGGGAGTTCGTACACCTGTACCCTCTTATCCCACCGCCAGGGCCAGAGGATATGCTCCAATTCGGCCCCTCTCTCTATCCCCACCAAGGTTGAGGGCTGCAGGAGCTCGATCTTCCACTGCTTAAGTTCCCCGCCGCCCATCGCGCGATCCACGAGCCCTGTGGTATCCACTACGATAGCCTCAGCTCCAAGTTCCTGAGCCCTCCTTTGTAGCTTATAAGCTCCGATCACGGTGGGGAGCATATGCCCCCGGGGCGAGGTCGAACCTACAAAATAGGAGATCACCTCGCCCTGGGAGGGAGGAGGGACGGTTCGCTGAGCTGCCTCTGCTCGGGCGGAGAGGGCCAAGGTCATGGTAGTGGGCAGGCCCAAAGTGCTCTGGCCCATATCGCAGTCCAAGAAGCCGACCCGATCGTAAAGGCGGCAGAGCTCTTGGAATAGGTATTTAGCGAAGGTGGTTTTGCCCGAATCGGACCGGCCGATCACCATGATGGTCCCTCTGAAAGATCCGAGCCTGATCCTTTTCCACTCCTTGGGAATGCGGATGTCCTTGGCCATGAGCTGCTTGACAAAGGAGCTCATCTCCGCCTCTTTTTTCCTCAGCTCGGTACAGGCACCCCTTCGGATGGCGGTTCCCCTGGAGCGAAGATTACCCCGCCTTCCCCTGCGCCGCCCTCTTCCCTTTCCTCCACCTCCTCAGGCTTCTCCTCGCTCGACTTCCTTAGAAAGGCAGAGAGCGCCTCCAGTTGGGCAAGGTCGAGGGAAAGCTCCTGGGCCTGTTCAAGGATGCGCTCGGCTAGGACCCTCTGCACGAGGGGGCCCAGCTCCTGGGGACTTTCGAAGGGTATCCAGTTGATGCCGGCAGCCCTGAGAAAGATGCGGGCTGCCGGCGTATGGCTCACTTTCTTAAGGAAAGCTAAGGGCTTCTTCCCTGCCTGCTGTGCGGCTCGCAATTCCCATCCGACCGGCGCTTGGATGTCCGAACCCAAGAGGAGCAGGTAGAAGTCACAATCTTTGACCTCCTTCAACGCGGGAGTGAATGGCTCGTTCCGATGTGGCGTGCGTTTGATGACCCAACCTACGGGCACGGGCAATTTAGCTATCGCTCGGCCTATGATCTCCCGCTCGGTTTCCAGATCGGGACCGGCGCTGACGAACAAGCGCAAGCGATCTCTCATCGGGCGACCCTCCTAATCCGCATCCGGAGTCACTCGGCGGCGCATCCTTTTGATCTCACTCCGATGGCGTTTGGCTGCCAGCCTTCGTTCCTGTGCTGCCTTCGTGGGGCGCGTGGGCACCCGCCGCTTAGGGATATGGAGCGCCCTTTCCATCAATTTACGAAAGCGCTCTATCGCTTCCTCTCGGTTACGGAGCTGGCTGCGGTGGGCTTGAGAGACCACATGCAGGATTCCCTCTTGATCGATGCGCGATCCCAATGCCTTAAGTACCCTGTGGCGTTGTGCTTCGTTCAAGCTGGGCGAACGGGCCACATCGAACAGCAGTTCCACCTTCGTGGCGGAGCGGTTGACGTGCTGTCCACCTGGGCCACTGCTGCGGGCGAAGTGGAAGCGCAGCTCGGAGAGCGGAATGGCTACTTCGTCTGTGATTTGCACAATGTCCTCATCCATCACTTTGCCCCCTCCACCACCGCCACCTCTTCCTCCGTCAGCCCGTAGAGCCGATAGACGATGAGGT
>CAYYKQ010000106.1:0-5617 GCA_964440965.1 uncultured Anaerolineae bacterium
ATCAGTTACCTGCGGGTCTCTGTGACTGACCGCTGCAACCTACGTTGCATCTACTGCATGCCGCCGGAAGGGGTCCCTTGGCGCCCCCGTGAGGAGATCCTGCGCTACGAGGAGATCGAGACGGTGGTGAGGGCCGCTGCCAGCCTGGGCATCACCAAGATCAGGCTGACCGGCGGCGAGCCCCTGGTGAGGAAGGGCTTGGTGGACTTGGTGGCTATGTTAGCGCGCATCCCCGGCATCGACGATTTAGCTATGACCACCAACGGGACGCTGCTCGCCCGTTATGCCCAAAGGCTGAAGGCGGCGGGCCTCGGGAGGGTTAATGTCAGCTTGGACACCTTGAAGCCGGAACGCTTTCGCCGCATCACCCGCCTGGGCGAATTGTCCGATGTCTTAGAGGGCATTGCTGCAGCCAAGAAAGCGGGCCTCGTGCCCGTCAAAATCAATACCGTGTTGATGCGAGGGATAAATGATGATGAGGTGGTGGACTTCGCCCGCTTAAGTTATGCACCCGACTGGCACGTCCGTTTCATAGAGCTGATGCCCGTGGGGGGAAGCCTCGATTGGAGGGCATACTATGTGCCAATGAAAGAGGTGCGCAGGCGGATCGAGGAGGCCTTAGGAGAGCTTATGCCGGCCAAGATAAGGGGCAGCGGCCCCGCCAGGTATTATCGCCTCCCTGGGGCCAAAGGTACCATCGGCTTCATCACTCCCATCAGCGAGCATTTCTGCCGCCATTGTAATCGCCTAAGACTTACAGCCGACGGGAAACTGCGCCCTTGCCTCCTCTCCGACTATGAAATCGATCTCCGTACGCCTCTGCGCCAGGGAGCCAGCGTGGAGACGATCAAAGCTTTGATCATCGAAGCCGTCCATAACAAGCCAGAGCGACACCACCTGGATAAGGGCCTCTCCCCCCATGAAAGGGCTATGTCTGAGATAGGTGGCTGAAGGGGCAGAGGGATGGACAAGGGGCCGAGCAGCTCTGCCAGCGCATTGGAAAGGGGAATCTCATCGATTGCGGAGGTGAAGATGGGTCATGAACTTTATCCTATGCTAAGCCCTGAAGAGGCTTTGGAGCGGATTTTGAAATTCTTCCATCCTCTGGAGCCAGAGCGTGTCCCCATCCTCGAGGCTCTGGATAGGGTCCTGGCTGAGGATGTCCGCTCAGACATCGATATCCCACCCTTCTCTAACTCAGCTATGGATGGCTATGCAGTATTGGCCGCCGACACCGTCGGGGCCAGCCGTCGAAATCCCAGGAGACTGCGCATCATCCACGATTTAGCCGCCGGCTACACAACCGACGTCGAGGTGATGCCGGGCACAGCGGTTCGCATCATGACCGGTGCCCCCCTCCCACCAGGGGCTGATGCGGTGGTGCGCTTCGAGGAGACGGAGCGAAAGGGCGAATGGGTGGAGATCTTCAAGGAGGTCCCTGTGGGCAAGGACATCCGCTTGGCCGGGGAGGATGTCCGGAAGGGAGAGCTGATCCTGAGGAAGGGCACCGTCATCCGTCCTCAGGAGATAGGGATGCTGGCCTCGCTGGGAAGGAAGGAGGTGCTGGTCATCCGGCGGCCCAGAGTGGCCATCATCCCCACCGGTGACGAATTGGTGGAGGTGGATGAACCCTTGGCTCCGGGGAAGATCCGCAACTCTAACGGCTATTCCAATGCTGCCCAGGTCCTCAAATACGGCGGTATCCCCTTGATGCTGGGCATCGCCCGCGATGTGGTGGAGGATCTGACGGATAGGATACGGAGGGGGCTGAAGCTGGGTGTCGATATGTTCATCACCACCGGAGGAGTCTCTGTGGGCGATTTCGACATCGTCAAAGAGGTCTTGGCCGCCGAAGGGGAGATAACCTTCTGGCGGGTCTGCATGAAGCCCGGGAAGCCGCTGGCCTTCGGACAGATCAAAGGAGTCCCCCTCCTCGGCCTTCCAGGCAATCCTGTCTCGGCGATGGTCTCTTTCGAGCTCTTCGCTCGCCCCGCCATCCTCAAGATGCTGGGCAAGACGAGCTTCGAGAAGCCCATTGTGGAGGCCATCCTGCTGGATGAGGTGAAGCATAAAGACAACCGCCGCCACTTCCTGCGGGTCAGAGTTGAAAGAAGAGGCGATGAATACTATGCCCACCTCACCGGCGAGCAGGGCTCCGGCATCCTCAGCTCGATGGTTAAGGCCAACGGACTGGCTATCATCCCGGAGGAGAGAAGCCATATGGATGCCGGGGAGCGAGTGAAGGTCATGATGCTCGATTGGAGCGAGGATATCTCGACTTCATAGAATCGAACTCTGGGGGAGCAAATCATTCCCCGTCTCTTTGAGCGTTCGAACTGCTCATTAGGAAAGGAGATTATCTGCTCGGAAATTTGATCTTGATGGTCTTTATCTCCCAATGGCCGACCTCAATCCGGATCGTTCTGTCTTCTATCGGCAGCCTCGACATCTCCCTCTCCAATAAGTCGGTTTCCCACGCCTCCAAGGGAGGCTCCTTCAGCGCGATTTCGGCTTGGGTATCACTGCCGGCGACTTCGTAAAATCTGAGGATCATCGCCTCTGAATCCTCCGCTCCCTTAAACGCGGTGAGGACGATGTTTTCCGGACGGACCTCTACAAAGGAATGGGCCTTGGGCAGTTTGCCAGGATGGGAGGGCTCGATATGGAAAAGGGGTGGGCAGTTGAATTCATATCCCCTCTTTACTGTCTCCCCCTCTCTCCAATCGCCTTTATGGGGGTAGAGGGCGTAGCCGATGAGATGTTCGCCCTGGTCTGTGGGCATCTCCGGCATCGGTAGTCCTAAAGCATCGGGATGGCAGGGGCTTCTAAGGAGGGTCATCCTCATGACGTTGCCTTTCACATCGAACCCATATTTGCAATCGTTAAGCAGGCTGACGCCGTAATCCCCTGACCCATCGGTGTAATCTATCCACTTCTGCCCAGGGACTTCCCATTTGCTCCTCTCGGTGGGGTTCGCTCTGAGGGAGGAGGGATCCCGGCGGCGGATGAAGCCATAGGGGATCTCGTAGGTCGCCCATTCACTGCGGAGGGCCAGGGGGAAAGCCACTTTGGCGAGCCTGTGTTTGGCATGCCAGTCCACTCGAAGCTTGAACTCGATCCATGGTATCTTGTGGTGGAGGATGATGTCCTGGACAAAAGTCGAATCCGGCCTCCCTTTCTGGTGGTACACATGCTTGACACGGACCACGGCTCTCACCGGCCCTTCCTCGATGAGCTTCACCTCAATCGCGTTATCCAGCTCGGTCAACGCCCCCAGGTTAATGTTCCAGGCATCCTCCACTGAAGGGCCATCTTCATACACCTGCAGGATGTCCCCTCTTCCATCGAGCACCTCTCTGGCATTGACCTTATCGTAGATGCTGATCAGCAGGCCCGATCCCTTATCGATGCTCACTCTGTAGAATCTATTCTCCAGGGTGATCCCTTTCTCATCCTCTAAAGCCGAGAGGCCCGTGGGAAGCTTCTCCTTCTTTTTGGGGACTACTCTAAACTCTTTGTATCCCATGGAGGGGATGCCTTCAGCGATGAAGAGAAGCTCGCCCCCAGTGACCTGAGAAGGGATCATATTTCCATCCAGATCCAGCACCTCTATCGAATCGGTGCCCCCTAAATCTTTCAGGGCGACCTTTATTACTGCATCCCTCGTCCAAGCCAGGGGATTAAAGACCAGGATGGAGGTCCCTTCCCCGCTGGTATCAACGCCCTCTGCTATCGCCTTTAAGGCGTCAGAAAGGCTTCTCTCGGCGATATCAAACACCTCTTCGAAGTCCCTTTCGGATTCCTCATAGACCTCTGGTATCGACGAGCCAGCCAGGATATCGTGAAACTGATTGAAGAGCAATTTCTTCCAAGCCTTTCGGAGGCTTTCCTTAGGATACTTCATAAACCCCAACATCCTGGCTATGGAGGAGAACTTCTCCGCGCTCTCAAGCAGGGTCTCAGCCTTCCTGTTATTTCTTTTCGCCTTAGCTTGGGTCGTATAGGTACCTCGATGACTCTTGAGGTACAATTCGTCGTTGACCACTGGAAGGGCCTTCTCGGCCACCACTTCGCTTATCCTATCGAAATATATCTTTGCGGTGGAGAAGCGGATGTGCGGGGCATTCTCATGCTTGGATAGCTCGATCATCTTATCCAGCACCTCAGAGGTTGGCCCTCCTCCATGATCCCCATATCCATAAAGCACGATGACGTCGTCGAGGTTAAACAGCCTTTTCGCCGCTATCGATTGGACTACGACCTCCTTGGGGTCCACAGTGTTGTAATTGCCGATCGTTTGGCAGGCGAGGATTTGGGAACCGTCGGGCGAGCGCCACCAGAAGAGGTTGTGAGGAAACGGGAGGGTGGTCCTGTAGTTGAGTTTAGAGGTTAAGAAGTAGTCTATCCCCGATTTCTTGAGGATCTGGGGGAGAGTCCAGGGGAAGCCGAAGGAGTCGGGCAGCCAGGCCACCTTCACATCGATGCCGAATTTCTCTCGAAAGTAGCGCTTGCCATGAAGGATCTGCCTGACTAAAGACTCGCCCGACGGGAGATTGCAATCGGGCTCGATCTGCATACCTCCCACAACTTCCCAGCGGCCTTCCTGGGCTCGCTTTTTTATCCTCTTGAAGATCTCGGGATAGTGCTCCTCCATCCACTCGTAGTACTGGGCACTGCTCTGAGTGAAATGGAAAGCTGGATATCTCTCCATCAGGTCGAGAATAGAGGAGAAAGTGTCGCGGCAGATCCTGATCGTCTCATCCCTTGTCCAAAGCCAAGCGGCGTCGAGATGGGCATGGCCGACAAGATAACATGTCCCCTTTTCCACTCCCATGCCTACCTCCTCCGTCAAGATGAGCTTTCATGTTCTGGTGATAGCTGCTATTCAGATGAAGTTTTACTGAACCTGAGTCTATGTGAGATCGCAGGCGTTTAGCTATGGTTAACTATGCCTCTCGATGAATTCGTAGGCTCTAGTCCAAACCGCCTCTCGTTCGCTGTCAACGGTGATGCAATGGCCGGAATTGGGCCACCAGACGATCTCCTTCTCCTCGGATCCTACTCTCTCGAAGATGATCCGTGCGCTCTCCTGCGGGATATGATGGTCCTTCTCTCCCTGCATGATCAGAACCGGCGCTTTAACCTGGGGAAGCTCCCTCCTGACCAGACACAGGAATTGCCCTAAGCTGACCAGGCAACGGGTGGGGAGGATCTTGTAGGAGGAGATGCGCTTCTCGGCCTCCGGATCGGTGAAATCGGGCTTGATCTCAGGCTTCACCCAGCGTATAAAGTGCTGGACCAGAGGCAGAAAGCGGAAGCGCCGGTCGAGGATATAAGCTGGGGTGGCCATGGCTATAACCCCCTCTAGGGAGTGGTGAGCGGCCAGGTGTAGGACGATGAGCCCTCCCATGGAGAGGCCAGCGGCGAAGACCTTTCGGCATCTCCGCTTGAGCTCTTGCAGGCCCTCCTCAGCGGAGGCTACCCAATCGCGCCAGGTGGTTCTGGCCATCTCCTCAGGGGAGGTCCCATGGCCGGCCAGCCGTACTCCTACCACGGTGATGCCTTTCCCAGCCAGGAATTCTCCCATGGGCCTCATCTCTGGCGGGCTTCCGCTGAA
>CAYYKQ010000107.1:0-5367 GCA_964440965.1 uncultured Anaerolineae bacterium
GGGCCGGAAGAAGGTCACGATGCAATCCATCCCCTCCAGCCTGGCGGCGAAGAAAGCCTCGCTATCGCGGGTGAAGCGCGAATCGGTGAAAATTACGTCCTCGCCCATAGATGGTTCTCCAGATGGATTCATGGGCCTTTGCACCCTCCTTAACTGCCCGGTCGGTATCAGGCAGCACCTCGGCCTTAGGCGATTTGGCGGGTGAACTCGATGACCTTCTCCCTGAACCTATTGTAAGCCTTGGTGAATTGGTCCATGGTCTTGACTACCGATCCGAACTCCGGCCACTCTTCGGGCTCGTGCCCGCGGTCCCCGAAGTCCACCTCTACCCCCACCTCCCTCAGCCTCTCGATAAGCTCAGGGGTCAACTCCAGGGCATCGCGGGCGTCTTCCCTGATATCCTCGTGCTCCTCCACCAGCCTGTGGATTATCGCGGGGTCGATATCCTTGGAAACCGATTCCCTGTAATCCTCCATCCTAAAATCGGGTTTCCTGCTCTCCATCAACACATTCGTCTGGTGGTTGGGAAACTCCGTGTTGGTCATGTTTATGCTGGCCAAAGTTAGGAGCGTGTCCATGGGCTTCCTCTTGGAGGCAGGGAGCACATCTATCCTCCCCAGGACCATCTCCGCCTCCTCCTCGCTCAGGCCATACTTGGATCGGATGTACGCAAGCCATTTAGGCCTGTTCTCAGGGGAGAAGAAGATGTGGTACACCCTGTGGGTGACCGTTATCCCGGCGTAACCGATATCCTCCTCCAACTGGGAGAGGAACCGCCTGACCTCCTCCTTCGAGTTGCCTCCCACGCCGGCCTTAGCGAGGAGCTCCACGAAGGGCTCCTTGGTGATCGGCCTGAGGTGGCTGTGATGGCAGACGGTCCTTATCTTCTCCTCCAGCGAGTCCATCCCCTTGATCTTCTCCCAAGCCCCCAACTCCTTAGCCAGCTCCTCCAGAGCATCGTCCCCGATCCTGGCCAAAGCCCTTCCCAGGAGGGCCTCGGCCTGCTTCTCCCTGAGGTGATCGTCCAGCCTGCCCCCCATGGTCGTCTCGTAGCACATGGTCGGGGTGATGCCCATTTTGATCGCCTTCGCCCTGCCCTCTATCTTGGACAGGATCAGGGTCGTCTCCTGAGGAACGGTGTAGGTGACGGTGTTGTTGGTGCCGATCCCCAAACTCTCCAGGTCCGAGGTTATCTGGATTGCGGCAGGGGTGTTCCCGGTGACCTTGAAGACCAAGTTGGGCCTCCCTTTCTCCACGTGTGTCGAATAGCCCCAAAGGAGGTATTCATCGTACTTTCTCAGGAAATCGGTGGCGTCCGAGTAGATTTGGAGGGCATCCCTCAAGCTCCCTTCCCTGCTGCTGGCCACGTTCGGATTAAGCTGATAGCTTATCATCCCATGGTAGAAGTCCGAGGCTATGGCTATAGGCCTGAACACCGCCAGGTTGGGGAATATAGAGAGCTCGGTGGCCTTCATGGTGATCTCATCTCCATAGTCCTCGGGGTGCTCGTGCCACTCCGGGTGTTCCTCTACCACCGCCCTCAGGTCCCTGCAGAAGCTCTCCCCCTTGAACCCTTCCCAGAGGCTGGGGTCATCCTCGTAGGCCACCGCCGCCAGGACGGGATTGGTGGATACCTGCACATACCCCAAATGGCGAACCCATCTGAGGCCTAAGGCATAATCGTTGCCGAACTTGCATGTCCCCTCCATGCTCATCCTGTAGTACACATTCCCTTGGATCTCCTCCCTGGCCGCCTCCATGAAGCTGGACAACAGCCTATCATCATCCAACTTCGCCTCTATCTCCTCAGCCATCTTAGCCGACATCGATCCAGGGGCTCTGTAGTAGTGGGACATCACCATCTTGAGCTCCGAGAGGACCTTCTCGATCGTCGCTTTAGCTATGGGGCAGTCCCCTATCTCCCCCCTTTCCATCCCTTCCCACTCGTCCAATGCCTGGATGATCTTGCTTAGGGTTCCTTCCACCTCCTCTTCGGAGAAACCTATCCATTTCTTCTCCACGCCAAACAGGCTGAAAGCGAGCTGGATCAGCGTCTCGTAGGACCTTGAGCGGACGAGGATGTCCTCCTCGACCGCCCTATCGCTCTTCCGGAACTCCAGGTTAAGCTGTCGGATCACATCCCCTACGGTTCTCTCCAGCTTCCCCACCATCTCCCTGTGCAAGAGGTGGTCGCTGGCCAGCTTGGTGTGCCCCGCCAAGGCGGTTCGAACGACGTGGTCTGCATGGTCTAAGCTCCTCGGCGGGAACTCGAGCTCCTCTGGCCTTGACTCGAAGATGGCGGAGCGAACCATTTCTGCCATTTCAGCCTCCATTTTCTCCCTCCTTTCGATTTTCGATTATCTACTGGAATAGCCCTCTCATGAATCCTATCGCCTTTTGAGCACAGGCATCGGGGTCAGGGAGAGGTAAGACCTCCGCCGAAAGGTAGCCCTCGTAGCCCACCTCACGCAAGGCAGCCACAATGGAGGCGAAGTCGAGATGTCCGGCGCCGGGATACCAACGGTTGGAATCGGCCACATGGACATGGAGGAGGCGCTCGCCTGCCTCCCGAATAGCCCTCTCGATAGAGACTTCCTCAATATTAGCATGAAAAGTGTCAAAAAGCAAGCCGATATTCCCGGCGCCCACCCGCTCGATGAGCTCCAGGGCCTCGGCCACCGTGTTCACCAGGTCGGTCTCATAGCGATTGAGGGGCTCCAGGACCAGCCTCACTCCCTCCTTCTCAGCAAGAGCGGCGCACTCCCGGAGGGCCTCGGCCAGCCAGGACAGGGCCTGTCCGCGCTCCACGCCCGGCGCTACCCTTCCCCGGATGAGGCCGATGATGACCAGGGCGTCGAAGCGCCGGGCGAAGCGAATCTGGGCCTCGATGCGCTCTATCGCCCGCCGCCGCACGCCTTCGTCGGGGTCAGTGAAGGAGAGGCCTTCCTCACCGTAGGCCTGGCCCGTGCCGATGGCCGGCACCTCCAGCCCCAGGCGGCTTACCACCTCCTCCACGTAGTCGGCATCGAGCAGGTTTGGGTCGCGCACAGCCAGCTCCACCCCCTCGTAGCCCAGGCGGGCGATCTTCTCCACATTGCGTTCGAAGTCGCCTTTGTAGGCCAGGGCCTCGAATCGAGCAGGTTGAGTGGAGAGGACGATGCTGAGCTTCATCTCTCACCTCCTAGTGATACCCATTACCAGCGCCGCTGCGAAAGCAGCCGCCGCCCAGAAAGCGAACACACCATCCCATCCCCACCTATCGGAGATGGCTCCGGTCAGCATTCCCGTCAGCCCTGCCCCCAGGTAAGAGGCGAAATCGAGGAAACCGGCCGCCGATGAGGCCCCTCCTCGCGTCCTTAAACCCAGGGGAATGGCCGTCACCATCAGGGCGTTCGCTCCATGAGCCGTCGCCCCGATGGCCCCCAGGGCCATTAGCCCCGGCCAGAGGGCATCCGAGGAGAGGGCGGCACGGAAGAGGAGCACCAAAAGGCCCAGGGCGGCCATCAAAGAGGCCACGAGGCGGGGCTCTTTCCCCTCAGCGGCCCAGCCCGCCAGGACTATGCCCGCCGCGCCCAGAAGAGGCATCGCCACGGCGGAGTAGGCGGCCACATCGAGGGCCAGCCCCTTGGTCTCCGCAAGCAGCGCAGGCGCCCAGAGGAGGAAGCCTTTCTCCACGATGCCGTAGAGAAAGCTGGCCAGGGCCACGGGCCAGAGGAGGGAGAGCTCTAAGGAGGCGCCCCTTCCCTCCAGGGCTCGAGGCGGATTGCGGACGCGCTCATACCAGTGGAGGGATGAGAGCGCCATGAGGCCGGCGGGGGCCCAGAAGACCATTCGCCAGCCGAAGCGGGCCGCCAGCCAACCGGCCAGAGACCAGCTAACGACGTTCCCCACCACGTAGCAGGGGCTGAAGAGGGCTGAGAGCCTGCCACGCCCCCGAGGGCCGAACCATCCGGCCAGCAACCCCACGATGGGGCCCCAGCCGGTGGCCTGAAAGTAGCCGTTAAGCGCCCAGATGGTGGCCATCGCCGCCAGGCTGGAGGAGAGGGGGAAGGCGAGGTTGAGCACCGCTGAGGCGAGGAGCCCGGCGGCCACGAATCCCCTCGCCCCTAAGCGCTCCCCCAACTGGCCGTTGACGAGCTGCCCAAAGGCGTAAGCCCAGAAGAGGGCCGTCCCGATGAGGCCCACCTGAGCCTTGCCCCAGCCGAACTCGGCCCGGATATAGGGGAGGGCCACCGAAAAGTTGACCCTCCCCAGGTAGAAGCTGGCATAGGTCAGCCACGAGGCGACGAAGATGCGCCTCTGCCAACGCCCCCATTCCAACTTGAACCTCTACAACTGGCCTATCTTCGGCAGGCCATAGACCGATTTCCAGCCGGGGCTCATCGGCTCCTTGAGGTAGGGCTCCATCTCCTCGGCCGAGCGCAGGCTCACCATCTCCGTGGGCGGCACCTTTCCCGGCGGGAAGGCCTCCAGAATCTCGTCGTGAAGCAGGGTCAGGTAGCGCAGGATGGCGGCCAATGCCCGTTTGGCCTTGTGGGCCGCACCGAGCGTGGCCTTCCCCACCACTCCCTCCGGCGTCCCCGCTATCTCGATGGCGGCGTGGCCCTCCCCCTCCGACCAGCGACATGGCCGGCGGTGGGCATCAACCGAGGTATCCAGGTGCCCACCGGGCAGGAAGGAGACGGGCTCGGTGTCCACGGCGTATTCCATCCTCACCATCTCAGGGAAGAGGAACAGGGCCAGGGAGGTCTCCGCCTCAGCGGCGTGGACAAAATCGGTTTCGAACGCCCCTCCATATTCCTTGGTGAGGAAGAACTCGCGCACGGCGCGGTGCCAATCTACCACGCGGTAGATGCCCGGCAGTTGGTAGCGCTTGGTGAACTCATGGATGGCTTCCACCAGCACCCAGAGCTGCCCGTGGTTGTTGACGATGATCTGCTTGCGGAAGCCATCGTTCCACAGGCCGAGCATGACGTCCACCATGAACTCCTTGACGACCTCGTCCCGGATGATGACCGTGCCCGGCATGCCGATGTGGTGGTAGGGATGGGCGCCGTACATCAGAGGTGGCAGGGCCAGGTTCACCGGCGCTCCGCGCTTGGCCGTGTAGCGGCGCACAGCCTCGCAAATCAGACTGGCGAAGAGTGTGTCCACCGCGCTGACCATGTGGTCGCCGTGCAACTCGGTGCTGCCCACCGGGATGAAGACGATGTCGTTCTTGCGGCGGTTCTCCACCAGCTCGTGGCGCACCGTCGTCTGGATGTAGGACCCCGGCTTCGCCCACTCGCACGGCGAGGGCACGCCATACTCGGCCAGGATGGCGTCAATCTCCTCGTCGCTGGCCTCCCAGATCTCCTTCTTCAAGCG
>CAYYKQ010000108.1:0-5354 GCA_964440965.1 uncultured Anaerolineae bacterium
CCCCTCACCCGCGCCCTCCTGCCGATGAGCGAGTGCTCCAGCAGCGCGTCCTCGAGGATGGCTTCCTCTTCAATGATGGAGTCACGGACGATGGAATTCCTCACTTTACATCCGGCGGCGATGGTGGTGTAAGGGCCTACAACTGAGGCCGTTATCTCGGCCGAAGGGTGGATGTTAACGGGGGGAATGATGAGGAAGCCTTGTGCTTCTATCTCGGTGGAGTTGTCGTGTCCGTGCTCCAGGAGGTAGCGGTTGGTTTTGAGCACCGTCTCCGGCTTGCCGCAATCCTCCCAGACCTCCACCTCCCGGACTACAAATCTTGCACCGCGCTCAACCATCAGTTGAAAGGCATCGGCCAGGTAATATTCCCCTTTGGTCTTGATGTCCCTCTCCAGCAGCTCCTCGATGCATTCCAGGAGAAGCGAGGAGTTCCGGACGTAATAGAGGCCGACGACAGCCAGCTTGTGCTCCAAGGTGGGGGGCTTCTCGATGAACCTGGTCACGTAGCCATCCTCGCCGACGACGGCCACGCCGAAGCGGCGGGGGTCCTCCACCTCCTTGACGAAGGCCACGGCGTCGGCCTCCTCGTCTTCGAGGCCGCTGAGGTCGGTTTCGAAGATGGTGTCCACGAAGATGATGAACACCGGCCCTTCGATGTGCTCCTTGGCCAGCCAGAGGGCATGGGCCTGGCCCAGAAGCTCCCTCTGCTCCACGAAATGGGCGGGGAAATCGTAGTTGGCCCTCACGTATTCCTCGACCTGCTTCCCCAGCCAGCCGACGATGAAGATGGCCTCCTCGATGTCCAGGCCCTCGAACCTGTCCAGGACGTGAGCCAGCATGGGCTTGCCGGCCACATTCAAGAGCGGTTTGGGCCTGGAGTAAGTGTGCGGCCTGAGCCTCCTCCCGAACCCCGCCATAGGGAGGATGAGTTTCATGGCTAACTCTCCATCGGATAACTAGTCTCGCGGGAACTTCCGATATATCTGGCTGCGATGCAGAACTCGCCTGAACTCAATGACCCGGCGCTTAAAATCAAGGCGCAAGCCAATTCGATAGTCGCCGATGCGGATTTTGTAATAATCTCGATACCCACGTAATTTCTGGGTCTTACCATCCAGGAAAGGGTCATGCAGAATTTCCTCGCTGAATGCAATTTGCTTAACCCGTCCTTGGACAGCTTTGGGCAAGCGCTTGAAATCCTTGAGGAACGTGGGGGTATATTCAGCACGCCACATCAACCTTCCTCGGCCAGGTAGTGCATCGCTTCTTCCCGGCTAAGCAGTTTTTCTCCCTCGGTTGCTTCAATGTGCTTGCCCAGGAAATAGTCCTCCAAGGCGTCGAATAACTCCGCCTGTTCCTCCTCCGGCAAACGCTTGATAGTTTCGAGAAGTTGCTCTAAGGTCACCTCAACCGTCAACGTGGGCATAACTCCCTCCCTTACCGGTCATTCAGCGGATAGCCTCCGGCTTAGCGGATAAGCGGATGCCCCATTCGCTATCCGTTTATCCGCTCCCTATCCGCTGATAGCTTCCCCTTCCGTGCCCTCCGTCACTTCCGTGTCTCCGTGATCCTAGCCTCCAGCCTTTCCACCAGCTCCTGCGTCTCTTTGATTGCTTTCTTCATTCCTAATCGTTCATAAATCGCCAATGCATTAAGCGCATACTTTTGTCCCATTATAAAATCGCCTCGGCTTTTCTCCAAAAGTGCAAGCCGGTACCATGCATTAGCCACACTGTCTTGTCTACCAAATTCTTGGCTTAACACTAGACCCTTCTCATATAGATGCTGCGCTTCTGAAAGCCTTCCTTGCTTAAATATTGCGTACCCTAGATCAATAGATCTATCGCCTAATCTTCCCTTATCATTCAGCTCTTCAAATCCTTTGCATGCTCTCCTAAGCCATCTTTCTGCTTCCTTATACTTCCCCTGCTTTAATGCAAAATAATAGACGATATCGCTACAAACAGCACTGAACAAGCTTTTAAAATTATGAATCCAGGCTATTTTTAACGCTTCTTTTATAATTTGCTGGCTTTTATCCATCAAACCCTCCTCTCGTGCAATTCTCGCCAAATAACGCATTGCTAAAACAGCAGATTCTAAATCCCCCACTTCTTTAGAGAGAGCTAACCCCTCCTCAGCGCATGCCTTCGCTTTCTCATAATAACCCATCATGAGATAAGGCCACGATATAGCGGCGGCATTTAACCAACCAAGTGCATATTTATCCTTCAATTGCTTTGCTGCCTTTATCGCCTTATTCCCATACATAATGCGCTCTTGCAAATAACCGCGCAGACCTAGAAATTCACTAATGCCTGACATGAGTTCTATCACCGCTTTCCATTCCCTTGTGTCATAACACCAATCCATTATAGCGAGAACATTGTCTACCTCTACTTCAAGCTCCTTAAGCGCACTCTTAGTCCAAATGTTATGAAATCGCTTGCCACCTCTCGCCTTCATAAAATTGATAAAGTAGCTACTAAGCCTTATTCTTGCTTCCTTCTCAAACGTGACAGCACCTTTTAACCTTGCCCCCACATACGCCCGTGTCAGCGGGTGGATGCTGTAGCGTCGCTTGGCCTCGTCCAGTTCCTCACTGGCCTCCACCAGCCACATCTCCACCAGTTGCCCCAGCGCCTCGTCCAGGTCCCACTTGTGGACGTCGCTGGCGGCCTCGATGGCCTCCTTCGAGGCTGAGGTGGCAAAGATGGGCATCACCATCAGGACGCGCCTGGCGTTCTCGCTCAGAAGCGACCAGGAGCGGGCGAAGATGTTCTCGAAGATGTCTCCCCTGGCTTCGTAGAGGTAGTCCAGCACCGTGTCCAGCGACTGGCCCCGCTGCTTCATCTGCCCCACGGCCCACTTGATGGCCAGGGGCGCCCCACCGGTGGCCTCGTAGAGGCGCAGGAGCACTTTCTCTTCGGCGCTCTCCACCGCCGGAAGGCCAAGCCGCTTGCCCTCGCTGCGGATCAGGGCCAGTGCCTCACCCTGCTCCATCCCCCGCAGCGAGACGGCTCGTGCCTGGCGCAGCTTCTGATAACGGCTGGTGATGAGGGCCTTGCTGGGCTCAGGCAGGTTTAGTAGAAAATCGCGGACGGCGTCGTCGGTGATGGTCTCGAAGTTGTCCACGATGAGCAGGCACTTGTACTGGCGAAGCAGCTTGGCTGTCTCAGGAGGCTTCTCCTCTGGTGGAAGCTGGGCGATGTAAGGATAGTCCAGGGTGCGGGCGATGGTGTCCAGGATGTCGCTCAGGGCAAGCTCACGATCTTTGGCCGTCGTCCAGACGAAGGCGTCGAAGGTGGGGATGCCGTTGGCAGGGAGCTCACCTTTGCTCGCCTTCAGACAATCGTGCGCCACCTCCAGCGCCAGTGCCGTCTTTCCGATGCCGCCGATGCCGTCAATGCAGATGAGATACGAGCGCGACGCCAGCGCCTCCCGCACCTCCGCCTTCTCCCTCTCCCGCCCTATGAACTCGCCCGGCTGGGGGAGGTTATGAGGGATTTCAGGCCGAGGTGGTAGGGGCAGTGAAGGCTCTTCGGGCTTCCTGCGCCGCTTTTCGAGGTAATCGAGGACCTGCACAATGCCAGCGACGATGCCGATAACGAGGGCTATCAGCCCCAGGACGCCCCAATCCATGGCTATAACTCAACCTCTCCTTTCCCCGATTCCCTATCGTAGACAACAATGCCCCGTTCTCGGACCTCGCCCAGGAGGCTCAAGGGACTGGCGGATTCGAACTCCTCCGGCGTGTAGCCGAGCGGCTCTATCCAGGTGGTACCGGCCTCCCAGGTTGCCCAGTAGAGGAACTGCAGGCGGTCTATCATGGATTGTCCCACAAAGTCGGGTGAAATGATCACCAGGTCAATATCGCTCCATTCATGAGGCTCTCCATAGGCATATGAGCCGAAGAGGATGGCCTCATGCACAGCGATATGACGCTGCAAGTGCTCTATGAATCTCCGGATTTGCTCATCTCGTTTAGCTTGGTCAGAAACCATTGATATACCTCAGACGTTTCTGCGAGCAAGCTCTCCATGTTTTGACGGTTATGGAAAGCACAGGCCATGTAGTCGCCGCTTTCCAACAGATGCTCCGCCGCTTGCCGATCGGCTTCGGCATAAGCCAACCACTGTTGGACACCCGTTTCGCTGATCACAGCGCCGGCCTCCTCCTGTGCCACTCCGTCGCCTGCTCGTAAGCGTAGGCCACGCGAAGCACGGTCTCCTCGCCGAAGGCGGGGCCCATGATCTGCAGGCCCACCGGCAGACCGTCGGCGAAGCCGCAGGGGATGGAGATGCCGCAGATGCCCGCCAGGTTCATGGAGAGGGTGAAGATGTCGGAGAGGTACATCTGCAGCGGGTCCTCCACCTTCTCCCCCAGCCTGAAGGCCACGGTGGGGGAGGTGGGGGCGACGAAAACGTCAAACCTCTCGAAGGCCCGGTCGAAGTCCTGTTTGATCAAGGTTCGCACCTTTTGGGCCTTGAGGTAATAGGCGTCGTAGTAGCCGGCGGAGAGGGCGTAGGTGCCCAGCATGATGCGCCGCTTCACCTCCGGCCCGAAGCCCTGCTGGCGCGTTTTGCGATAGGCGTCCCAGATGTCTCCGGCATCGGGATAGGAGAACCCGTACTTCACCCCATCGTAGCGGGCCAGGTTGGCCGAGGCCTCGGCGGGGGCGATGAGGTAGTAGGTCGGCAGGGAGTACTTGGTATGGGGAAGGCTGACCTCCTCCACCTCCGCTCCCAGCTCGGCCAGCCTCTCGATGGCCGCCCGCACCGCCGCCTCCACCCCTGGCTGCATGCCCTCGATGAAGTACTCCTTGGGTACACCCACCCGCAGGCCCTCGATGTTGGGGACGAGGGCTCGGGTGTAATCGGGTGTGGGGAGGTTCACCGAGGTAGAGTCGCGAGGATCATAGCGGGCGATGACGTTCATAACTGTGGCTGCATCGCGCACATCTTTGGTGAGGGGACCGATCTGATCCAGTGAGGAGGCGAAAGCCACCAGGCCGTAGCGGGATACCCGCCCGTAGGTGGGCTTAAGGCCCACTACACCGCAGAAGGAGGCCGGCTGGCGAATGCTTCCGCCGGTGTCGGAGCCCAAAGCGAAGATGGCCTCGTCGGCGGCGACGGCGGCGGCGCTCCCCCCGCTCGACCCCCCCGGCACCCGCTCCAGGTCCCAGGGATTGTGAGTGGGAAAGAAGGCCGAGTTCTCAGTGGAGGAGCCCATGGCGAACTCATCCATGTTGGTCTTGCCCAGGAGCACCGCCCCGGCCTGGTAGAGGAGCTCCATCACTGTGGCGTCGTAAGGAGGGATGAAATCCTCCAGGATGCGCGAGGCGCAGGTGGTGG
>CAYYKQ010000109.1:0-5282 GCA_964440965.1 uncultured Anaerolineae bacterium
AGCGGAGGGATCTAAGACTATTCAGAAAACGACCCCTTTTAGGCACTTTTGGCCCGCACGAAGTGGTTTTTGGAGGCCAGAGCACTCCATTATGCGCAAATTTCAGCCATAGGAGAAAATCGTACTATCAAGGCCAGTCAGCCAATTGTGCAACAACTCTACTGCAACCGTGGGCTGTACCGGCTCAGTGTCCGGTTAGCAAGCGATGGATGCTGAGCATGTCGGAAAGCAGGGCAAAGCCGGCCTCCCGTCCGCCTGCGCCGGGGCCGATGATCATCACCTCGCCTAAGACGTCGGTGTCGAGGACCAGGGCGTTTTTCACCCCACCGATGGCGGCCAAGAGGTCTCCCTGGTCCACCTTCTCGGGGGTCACCCTGGCCTTGATGTTACCATCATCCCTCCAGGCCCGAGCGATCAGCTTCCAACATTTGCCTTCCCTCTCGGCCTTTTCCACATCGGCCGAGGTGATCTCGGTGATCCCTTTCCTTTCGACATCGGCCACTTTAATGTCCCCGTCCATCAGGACATTGGCCAAGATGACGATCTTCGCCAGGGCATCCCAGCCTTCGACGTCCGCGTCCGGCTTGGCTTCGGCGTAGCCCAAGCGCTGCGCCTCCCGCAGTGCTTCCTCGTAGCTTTTCCCCTTAGCCATCTCGGTGAGAATGTAGTTGGTCGTGCCGTTCAGGATCCCCTTGATCTCCTTGACTTCAGCTCCCGCTAATGCCTCCAGGCCCAGATTGAGGCTGGGCGTACCCGATAGCACCGTGCCCTCGAAGCGGAGGAATACCCCTTTTGCCTTTGCCAGCTCCGACAACTCCCGGTAGGCCAGGGCGATGGGGCCCTTATTGGTGGTGACCACGTGCTTCTTGCTCCTTAAAGCGGCCTTGATGTGGCTGAGCCCTGGTTCGCCGGTCCGGATATCGGTCCAGGTCACCTCCACGATGATGTCAGCATTGGACTCCTCGATCGTCCTCAGGCTATCCCATCCCTTCTCCCCTTGGGGATACCCATCCACTCGACCTCCCTCCCTCACTAGGCTGAGGAGCTCGCTCAGCTTCAGCCCCTCCGGATTGTAGATCGAGCCTCTCAGAAGGTCGGAGATGGCCACTACCGAGTATTCGAAGCCATGCTCCTCCCTGAGGAGCTTTTCCTTCTCCAGGAGGAGCTCGGCCAGCCCCTGGCCCACCGTTCCAAAGCCGATAAAGGCAACGTTGTATTTCATCTTTCCCTCCTTAGTTTTCCCTCTGCACATCCGCATTATAGTCGGCTTCAGGGCATCCCGCAAACGGCGTACCCTGACAAGATAAACATCTATGTCAGCCAAGGGGTTAATTGGCCTTGTGGGCCGAGATGGCCGAGGCCTATGTTGACATCCCCCGTGATTCTGTTATACTAAAAGGCAAATAAGGAATCGGAACTTTCAGCCCTCCCCGGTGTTTTTATGAATGGAGTGACGGAGAACGAAAAAGCCCTAGTGGAAAGGGCGAAGAGAGATCCAGCGGCTTTCGGCGTCTTGTACGAAAAGCATGTTAAGAAGATATACAACTACATCTACTATCGAGTCGGCAATCAGCAAGACGCTGAAGACCTTACCGCCAGGACCTTCTATCGAGCTCTGAGTAGACTTGATAGCTACGAGCACCGCGGTATACCCTTCTCCGCCTGGCTTTATCGCATCGCCCACAACCTAGTGGCCAATTGGCATCGCCATCGAAACCGTCACAAGATGATCTCTCTGGACAAGCTCGCCATCGAATCCGAAAGGGAGATGGAGCCTGTTCGCTTAGCCGAAGCTAATGAGGAGAAGCGGGCCTTATTGGCAGCCATCGGACGCCTCAGCCCAGACCGCCAGCAGCTTCTGATCCTCAAATTTGTGGAGGGGATGACCAATGCAGAGATCGGTCAGGTTATGGGGCGGAGCGAGGAGGCCATCAAATCTCTCTACCACCGGACTTTAGTTGCCCTTAGGAAGGAGCTGAAAGAGGGCTATGAGGGGGAAGATCAAGATAGTAGTTGACAGTTGCTGTGACCTGCCCAGGGCCATTCGGGAGAGGTTCGACATCAGGACGGTGCCGGTTAACATCCACATCGGAAAGCGATCGTATGAGGATGAGGTGGGGATGAGCCGCGAGGAGCTCTACCGCAAGATGGAGGAGGGGATCGTCCCCACCACCTCCCAGCCGGCCCCTGGAAAGTTCCTGGAGATTTACAGGGAGCTGGCGAAGAAGGCCAGCACCATCTTCTCGATCCACATCTCCTCCAAGCTGAGCGGCGTCTTTCAATCGGCCACCCTGGCTCGATCGATGCTCCCCGAAGTGGATATCAGGGTCATCGATTCGCTCTCGGCTTCCATGGGGACGGGATTCTTGGCCCTGGCCGCAGCCAGGGCCAGCGAGGCAGGAAGGACGGCGGAGGAGATCCTAGCCAGAGTCGAGGGCATCAGATCCCGCATAAACCTCTTCGCCACCGTCTCTACCTTGAAGTACATTCGACTGAGTGGACGAGTGGGGACGTTAGGAGGGATGTTAGCTTCGCTGCTTAACATCAAGCCCATCATCACCATTCGAGATGGCTTGGTTAAAGCCCTCGGTGCAGTTAGAACCCGAGCCAGGTCCCTGGACCGGCTGGTAGAGCTGACCCGGGAAGCGGTGGGCGAAGCCGATCCGGTTAGGATAGCCGTCATCCATGCCCGTGCTCCTCAGGATGCACAGCAACTCAGGGAGAGGCTTGAGGCCATCCTTAAATGTAAAGAGATTCTAACGGTAGAGCTCACACCAGCGCTCGCTGTGCACGGCGGACCAGGAGCCATCGGGGTGGTCTCGTATAAGGTTACAGCGAAGGAGGAGGATGGTTAAGATAGTCACCGATAGCACCGCTGATATCCCTCCATCCCTGCTGGAGGAGTACGACATCCGGGTGGTGCCCATCTGCATCCAATTCGGCACTGAGACCTACTTAGAGGGCGTGGACATAGACCGTCCCACCTTCTTCCGCAGGCTGGAGGAGGTTATGCCCACAAGCACACAGCCTTCGCCTGGGCAGTTCCTGGAGGTTTATCGAGGGTTGGCAGAAGAGGGCCATTCCATCCTCTCCATCCATATCACCTCTCGCCACAGCGGAACCTATCAATCGGCACTGTTAGCCAGATCGATGATACCCGAAGCCGACATCGAAGTCTTCGATTCACTCTCCATCTCCATGGGCACCGGCTATCAGGTGTTGGCCGCGGCCAGAGCCGCTGAGAAGGGGAAGAGTGTGGGGGAGATCCTTCAACTCTTGGAGGGGATAAGATCGAGGATGAATATCTACTTCACCGTAGCCACCTTAAAATACCTCCGCAGGAGCGGGCGGGTGGGCAGGCTTGCTGGGGTACTGGCCTCCCTGCTTAACGTGAAGCCTATCATCAAGGTGGAGGATGGCCTCCTTGAGGCCTTTGAGAAGGTGCGCACCAGGGGTAAATCGCTGGATCGGCTGGTGGAACTGACGGCTGAGGCGGTGGGCACCACTGACCCCGTCAAATTAGCGGTCGTCCATGCCGAGGTGCCTGAGGAGGCGGATGCCCTCAGGATCAGGTTAGAAGCGACCTTCAACTGTGATGAGATGCACGTTGTGGACATGGCCTGCTCCCTGATCGTACACGGAGGGCCAGGCACCATCGGAGTCGTCTCATACGAAGTTTGAGGAGGGGGAGATGGCCGAAGTTCAGACATCGGCCCTGGTTAAAAAGCTTGAGGAGGTATTAGTGCCGGTAGAGCCATCGCCGGCTTTCGTCGAGGACTTGGGCCGGAGGCTCCTGGCTATGGCTCGCCAGAGGAGCATCCGATTGGCGAGGAGGCACAGGCGGGAGCTCCTCATCGGGGCAGCCTTGGGTTCCCTCATCTCTTTGGCTGGGCTCTACTTTCTGCACTCCCGGGCTAAAACTCAGCGCATTTCACCGAGTTGACCCATTTGACAGGCGATCTTTAATTGTGTATAATTGTTTTGAATTTTTAGGCTTTTATGAAGGGGCGATCCATGAAGCTGACAAAGCGGCAGATAAGGTTCCTAAGCAAGTTCCTCGACCTGTATCGGGAGGCTCAGCAGCCCATCCACTATTCTGCAGTGGCCGATACATTAGGGGTGAGCAAGATCACCGCCTATGACATGCTGCGCTTGCTGGAGGAGAGGGGATTGGTTGCCTCAGAGTATCTGCTCCCAGAGGGGGGCCATAGGCCTGGCCGCTCCATGATAGTCTTTTACCCCACTAAGAAGGCCACGGCTTTGCTCTCCCAGTTGGCTGGAGAGGAATGGGATGGAGGGGAATGGCATCGAGTTAAGGAGAGGATCCTCCAGGCGTTACGAAAGGGCAAGGGCACCAATTACGAGAGTCTGCTAAATGAGATCTTGCTGCGGATTCCCAACCGTAAATCCCCTATGCTTTACGTAGCCGAGATGATCACTGCAGCCATCTTAAGCCTGAATCAACTCCGGAAGGAGGCCGAGGCTAAGGAGCTGTTTAAACACCTTCGTGCTTTAGGATTCCCTGGGGAGTTAGGACTCAACGCCTTGGCCGGCCTGACTTTAGGCCTGACCCTAGTGGAAAAGGCGAATCGGCACTTTACCACCCTGCTCCTTTCCTATACCCAGAAGTACCAGGAGTACCTCTCCAAGTTGAGCTTTGAGGATAAGGAAAGGCTGTCGGACTTCGCCCAAGAGGTGATGAGGATCATAGAGGTTTAGTTCAGCCCGTTGGATATAACTGAAGCGATCTCGGTCATGCGCTCTGAAGATGAGCGAACCTCTTTTTTTGCCAAATTATTTTGTTTTTTTCGGAAATAAGATGGTTGAGGATAGAGATGGGACGGAGGTGGCGATGAGGATGTTTCTGTGGAAGCGACCGAAGGTAGGTTTAGCCCTCAGCGGTGGCGGAGCCAGGGGATTGGCTCACATCGGCGTATTGAAAGTCCTGGAGCGGGAGGGGATCCCCATCGACTTCCTGGCCGGCGCCAGCATGGGGGGTGCGGTGGCTGCTTTCTATGCCTCCGGTTGGAGTGTTGAATCCATGGAGGAGGAAGCCCTCCGTGTGAGCAAGCTGAGGCATTTGATTGAGCTCGTCGATTATGGCCTGCTCACCAAGCCTGGTCTCCTCGAGGGCCAAAGGGTCCGGAGATACCTTGTCGAACGGTTGGGGGATATAACCTTCGACGATTTGAAGATCCCTTTGGCCTTAGTGGCCGTTGACTTGGATAGCGGGGAGGAGGTGATCCTGAGGAGCGGTTCGGTGGTCGAGGCGGTAAGGGCTA
>CAYYKQ010000110.1:0-5259 GCA_964440965.1 uncultured Anaerolineae bacterium
TTCCCCGGCGAGGACCTCGCCGCGCCAATCGGCTGACCCAAGACATCCCCATGAAACGCATCCCCTGGAGAGAATCAACCCCCGCCAGTTGCGGCGGGAGATCTATGACTTGATTACATCTTCTCCTTGCCCGGTGCTACCTCCGGCAAAACCGAAGATGTCTATCAAACAATTGGCCATACACTTAAACCCCGAGACTTGGCTTTCGCCTCAATCCAACACCATCCAAATCGCCACAAATCAAGGAAAGGAGAAGGACAGCCCGGTAACATTATCTTTTGACTGAACGATCACCTCTCGGTAACATTTTCATTTGACTTGACACTACGGAATTCACTGACCTTCAGCTTCCAGATAAGGCTTGAGCCTCTCCAATATCCTCTCCTTGGGCACAGCGCCTATCAAGCGTTCTACCTCCTGACCATCTTTGAACAGGATCAGCGTAGGGATAGCCATGATCTTAAACTTGGCAGTCGTACGAGGGCTGTTATCCACCTGGAGTTTGGCCACTTTCAATTGGCCTTCATATTCAGCGGCTATCTCCTCCAAAATAGGGGCAATGATGTGGCAAGGAGCACACCATTCGGCCCAGAAATCGACGATCACAGGGAGGTTAGATCGTATAACCTCGGCCTCGAATGTCTCATCGGTAACAGCGATCGGCTTGTTCATCTAAACCCTCCTCAAGCCTCATGTTTACGAAATATCTTACACCGTCCTCCTGCATTCTGTCAAATGGCATGGGCTTTGTCAATAGAGGTGGGAGAAACTTGGATAACCCGTTTGTTGTCCGTACCGAAGAGAGTGTGGTAAAATATATCACAAGGGCATTCGTCCCCAGCTTACAGTGGATCGACAAAGGAGCATAAATGGAAGGGCTAAGGAGAAGCATCTGGTCGAGGATTTTCCTCAAAGGAGATCGCCTGCGGCCAACTTGGCGGGTTATAGTTTATATCCTCATCCTCCTGTTGACGATATGGATCCTGGGGATGCTGCTGGGATTGCTCTGGGGTACCTTCAGGCCGCCAAAGGAACTCTTTATGCCGCTGATGATGCTGGCTTATCTGGCAGATGTCCTTCTGGTCACCTACCTTGCCCGTTATTTCCTCGATGGACGCCCTTTGCGAGATTTGGGCCTTCGCCATTATCCGGGATGGCTGACGGATGTAGCCGTAGGAGCAGGGCTGGGGGCTTTACTCATCTCTCTCGTCTTCCTTGCGGAGCTTGCTGGTGGCTGGCTCGAGGTGCGGGGCTTCGCTTGGCAAAACGGAATGAAGCCCAACCTTTTACTCGGCTTAGGGATCGCTTTCTTCGATTTCGCAGTGGTGGGCATCAACGAGGAGTTGATCGCTCGAGGCTATATCCTCCAGAACTTAGCCGAGGAGTGGGGGATGACTGTAGCTGTAGTTTCTTCCTCCGTCCTCTTCAGCTTAGCCCATCTGGGCAACCCTCACTCCGACCTGGAATCAACCATTAACCTGATTGTGGCTGGCATCCTCTTCGCCAGCGGCTACCTCGTCACCCGCTCCCTTTGGTTGCCCATCGCCCTTCACTTTTCCTGGAACTTCTTCCAAGGCCCTATTGTCGGCTACCCCGTGAGTGGCACCTCCCTCGGCCCCAGGCTGCTGCGGACGAGCGTTCGGGGGCCTGAGCTCATCACCGGCGGGGCTTTCGGTCCTGAGGGAGGGCTTATAGGCTTAGGCGTAACCTTCCTGGGGATAGCCCTGCTATGGCTCTGGGGCCGCATATCGAAGCGAATTGATGAAGAGGGACACCGAATGCTTCCTGCCCGATTGAGGAAAAGGGGGCTTTAAAATGTCAAAATCTCCTGGCAACGTGATGAGGCAGAGCACAGCTTCCTCCGATGCGGAGGTGATAAACAACTTCCCCGGCCTTTATCCCACCGAAGATTGGCGTGCCTATTACTGGGTGGTCACCGAACGGGGCGATCTGGTGGATAGGAAGGTCACGGTGCAGCTTCCAAAGGGTTATGCTGATGCCTGCCCAGAGGTGGAGATCGGCCAGCAGGGTTGCATCTACAAAGTGAGGAGATGGGGCCTGGCCTGCTATCCCTCCATTCTGGAGGAGATAGGCTTCGACCCCACCCCTCTCCTCACCCATGACCGAGAGCGCTTTCCTGGTGGGGACCCCCAGGAAATCCTCCATGTGATGATTAAGGCCACCCACTTCGACCTTCCGGGCCATTTCATCATCGCCAGCCAGCAACATCCCCTCCTTCTATTCGATCCGGAGGGGACGCTAAAGGGCTCCTACACCAAATGGCGTACCTACATGGGAGCACTGGCCTGGCTGGCCTCTGACGGTGCCGTGGATGCCAACTTCGAGCTCCTGCGCACCACCAATCCGAAACTATACAAAGAGGCCCTTGGCTATCTTCTAAACGCCTTACGGCAACGGGCCCAAGGTTAAGCCAAATTCGGAGGATTGAACCATGGCTAAGAAGAGAGCTCACGTCTTCATCTCAGGATTGGTGCAAGGCGTATTCTTCCGAGCTGAAACCAAGGACTTGGCACAGCTTTTGGGCGTGAAGGGGTGGGTAAGAAATCTATGGGATGGAAGGGTGGAAGCGGTCTTTGAAGGGGAGGAGGAAGCCGTCGAGCGCATGGTCTCCTGGTGTCATCGAGGGCCCTCAGGGGCAGTAGTGGAAAACGTCGAGGTCATCTACGAGGATTACACTGGCGAATACGATGATTTCCGCATCCGCTATTGGGCCTGAGGTGGCCACCGGGTAACTACGGGCTTAAGCCCTGAGCTTATGCTCGTAGGGCTTTCGCCCCTTCTCGATGATGTGGAGCACCCGCCAGCCGTGCTCCACCAGGGCATCGGCGATGAAGCGACGATGGCAGCGGAAGAAGAGCTTCTCAGCGCACATAAAGGCCGTGCGCTTACCCCTGGCGATCCTCTCTAACTCCGCCAATCCCCGTTTGAAATCCTCAGTGGACATGTAATCGGTGTAACCTCCTCGGAAGCCCCCGAGTGTCTCCCCTAGCCAATGGTACTCTATTCCTAATGCAGGGAGCTCACTCTCCAAGGTCTCCTTGTTAAACTGCGGATTATGGCGGGAGTGAGGGAAACGCCGTACATCGGCCACAGCCTCGATATCGTACGCGGCTAAAAGGGACACCAGCTCGCTAAGAGTTCTAGTGGAGTGGCCGATGGAGTAAATGAGCTTGTCCGTTGCGGATACCGCTCGCAGAGAGAGGGCCATCATCAAGCCTGAACCCAGGGCTGCCCAGAAGGGAGCAGCGGAGCCGAAGATCCCGCTGAGATAGGCCCCTAAAGTTGGCCCTAAGGAGGCAACGTTAGCTGCCACGAACAGGCGATTGATCTGCGGCTCGCTTAATCCCCAGGCATCCTTGGCATGGAGAGAGGGGAAGGGGCTCCAAAGAGCCAGATTAAAGGCCCCGAAAGCCCTCCCTCTTTGCTTCTCCTGGGCGGATTCGGCCAGAAGGGAGATGAAAGCTGACCATTGGATGGCGCTGAGGATGTTAGTGAGAAACAAAGCTCCCAAGAGCACGATCCAACCCCGAGTGGCCCCAGCTAGCACATAAAGGGGCACGAAAACGAAGGTGGGCACCACGACGGGGAGTTTCCTGCCATAGCGTTCAGCGATAAAGCCGCCAACGGATTGCATGAGGGCGAAGCCAAAGGCGAGCACCGAATAGGCTAAGCCCACCTGGGCATCGCTGGCTCCAGGGTCACGGAAATGGAGCGACAGGAGGGGATACCAAGCGAAGAGCGAGATAAACAGCAGAAAGGCTGTGCCGGAGATAACTATGATATTCCGTTGCAAAGGCAGGATAATCCCTGGGTAGTGCATTTTTTATCTAGGAGGGATGGTGTCTAAGAGCCTTTCGTTCCATGTTATCGGTGAACCCTTAGACATCATTTTACACCAACTCCTTACAAAGGCAAGCCAGCCGACTTGACAAACCAATTGGACCATGCTATAATGAAAACCGCTTGAGGGAGGGTAAATTTCTCCCTGGATCTGCATGGAAGTGACTTGACAAACAGATTGAATTATGTTATAATATAGGCGCCTGTGAAGAGCGAACCTTAACAACTGAAGAGTGGTAGGAAAGCCAGGCGAACGTTTGGGCCAACGTCAAAAACTTTCCGCAGTGGTTTAACTGCGGATTTACGGAGAGTTTGATCCTGGCTCAGGATGAACGCTGGCGGCGTGCCTAACACATGCAAGTCGAGCGACGGCTCCTGTGAAGCCCCTTCGGGGGTGGAACAGGGGTACGGAGCGGCGAACGGGTGAGTAACACGTAGGTGACCTGCCCCGAAGTGGGGGATAACCACCAGAAATGGTGGCTAATACCCCATGTGGTCGACGATTCGGTTCGTCGATTAAAGTAAGGGTTTGTAGACCTTTACGCTTCGGGAGGGGCCTGCGGCCTATCAGCTAGTTGGTAGGGTAATGGCCTACCAAGGCTATGACGGGTAGCCGGCCTGAGAGGGTGGTCGGCCACACTGGCACTGAGACACGGGCCAGACTCCTACGGGAGGCAGCAGTGAGGGATATTGCGCAATGGGCGAAAGCCTGACGCAGCGACGCCGCGTGGGGGAAGAAGGCCTTCGGGTCGTAAACCCCTTTTCTGGGGGAAGAGGAAGGACGGTACCCCAGGAATAAGCCCCGGCCAACTACGTGCCAGCAGCCGCGGTAAAACGTAGGGGGCGAGCGTTATCCGGATTCACTGGGCGTAAAGCGCACGCAGGCGGCTCGGTAAGTCGAGCGTGAAAGCTCCAGGCTCAACCTGGAGAGGTCGTTCGATACTGCCGGGCTTGAGGGCGGGAGAGGGAGGTGGAATTCCCGGTGTAGCGGTGAAATGCGTGGATATCGGGAGGAACACCAGTGGCGAAGGCGGCCTCCTGGCCCGCCCCTGACGCTCAAGTGCGAAAGCTAGGGGAGCGAACGGGATTAGAGACCCCGGTAGTCCTAGCCGTAAACGGTGGATACTAGGTGTTGGCCACTCCATTGTGGTCAGTGCCGAAGCTAACGCGATAAGTATCCCGCCTGGGGACTACGAGCGCAAGCTTAAAACTCAAAGGAATTGACGGGGGCCCGCACAAGCAGCGGAGCGTGTGGTTCAATTCGATGCTAAACGAAGAACCTTACCTGGGCTTGACATGCCGGTGGTAGGGATCCGAAAGGTGACCGACCCTTCGGGGAGCCGGCACAGGTGCTGCATGGCTGTCGTCAGCTCGTGCCGTGAGGTGTTCCCTTAAGTG
>CAYYKQ010000111.1:0-5236 GCA_964440965.1 uncultured Anaerolineae bacterium
ATAGGAGAAAATCGTATTATCAAGGCCAGTCAGCCAATTGTGCAACAACTCTATTTTGGCATCCCCTTCAGCGCTAAGTAGGCGGGACGAAACCTGGCTATCGGATAGCTGGGGAGGGTGATGGCCCACCAGTACTGCTCATCCTCCTCCGTCCAATCGGGGTCGGCTATGTAGATCAGGCTCATCAGGCCTATCCAGGGCGACCAGTGCTCCTTGGCATACTGGTAAGCTCGCACCAGGTAGTCGGCCTGCTCCTCCTCCGATACGGCGTGCCAATGGTAGGGGGAATCGGGGCGGGGGTCGGTCGTCCAACCGAACTCCAAAACGACCACCTGCTTGTCGGCGTCGCCGTTCTCCACCATCACCTTCCGCAGGTCTTCCACATGGCGGAAGCAGTAGATGCGGCACAGGTCGCCTGGGCAGTTGGGATCGCCGGGGTTATAAAAGTGAGGATCGCGGGCCACCTCCCCCGGGTCCATCTCCGGCGGGGCCTTGTAACCGGCGGCGTGCACCCCCAGGACGTCGAAGTAAGGCTTAGCTCCTGCGGCGTACATCCGCTTGAGGTATTCCACATCGGGCATGGCCACCTCGTCCCAACGGGTAGTAGGCGTTAGGCCGGCGCTGATGACCAGGGCCCGCGGATCGGCTCGCTTGATGGCCTGATAGGCCACCTTCAGAAGGGCCACATATCCCGCTGGATCGGGGGGCTTCCCTCCCCACTCCCTGGCCAGATTCGGCTCATTCCAGACCTCGTAGGCATGGATGCGCCCTCTGTAGCGGCTGGCCAGGGCGTAGAGGAAGTCGCCATAGTCCCGGTAATCGTCAGGAGGCCCGTTGGGCTCCCCTCCGCCTGCCCATCGGGGCTGATAATCGACCCTGACGGCCAGCTTCAAACCGTACTTCTCGACCTGCTCCACAATGCGGTCGGTGCGGCTCCAGTCGAAGATGCCCTTCCCTTCCCCTTCGATATCCCGCCAGCCGAAGTTCTGTTTCACCCACTCGAAGCCCGCCTCCCTTATCAAACCCAGGTCTCGATCGGCTGTCTCCGGCCTCCACCAGAGGAAAGCCTGCATGCCGTACTCCGGCGAATCCATCCGAGGGAGCTCAGGGGAGGGCGCGGCCATCGGCGTAGGACTCTCGGAGAGGGATGGCGTAGCCGTGGGAATGGAGGTGGCAGTTGAGTACGGCGTGGGGGTGGTGGCGCTCGGAGTGGGGGTGCTGGTGGCAGTCGGAGTGGATGTGGGGGTGAATGTGGGAACCAGGGTAGGGGTGGCGGTCGAGGTGGCTGTGGGAGTAGGTGTGGGCCTCACCCGAGGTGCGAACGGTTGGAAAAGGGTGAGGGCCAATCCCAGCACCAGCACGATCGTGAAGGCCAAGGACAGAAAGCGACGCATCTCACCTCCAGACAGCAAAACCTCCCTCAGGTTAAAGAGACCTGCGGGAGGCTGATTGATTTTCACCTACTTGGGCATGTTTGCTAAGGCATAGTAGACGGGCCTGGGTGTCCAGTCGGGAAGGACGATGCTCCAAGCGGCCTTTTCATCGGCTGGCCCAGCGACAGGGGCGAAATTGAGGTTCCAGAGGAGCATCGGCCCCACCCAGCCCCAGCTCTTGCCCATCTGGAAGGCCCTCACGGTCCATTCGGCCTGCTCTTGAGCCGTATTGTCAGCAGCGTACTCGTATCCCGGGGCGGGTGGCACACCCAGCCCATCCACAGAAGCCCAACCCCACTCCGTAGGCCAGATCTTCTTGGCACCATCGCCGTATTTGAGCATCACATTGCGATAGCCCTCCATAGTGCCTCGGAACACCCAACTGTGATGGTGGTTGTCGGATGGACCCCGGAAGGTGGCTGTGGGGTCGCTCCAGGTCCTCCAATCGGCATCAGGAGGCACATTGTAGCCGCTGGGGTGGGCTCCCACGGCATCGCACCAATTCTTCAAGCCGGCCTGATACATCTGCTCCAGGTAGACGATATCGTCTATGGCTTTACCGGGTACGCTCCCGGCGGGGGTGAGGGCCCCGCTGACCACGATGGCGTTGGGATCCTGGGCCTTGATGGCCTGGTAAGCGGCCTTAAGCAGCTGAACATAGCGAGCAGCGTCCAGGGGCTCGTTCCCCCACTCGTACCACAGGTTCTGCTCGTTCCAGATCTCGTAGGCCTCGACCCTTCCCCTATAGCGAGCGGCCAGAGCGCCCACGAAATCCGCATAGTCCTGTGGATTGGCAGGCGGACCGGACACGCTGAAGTCTGTCCCCGCCGGCCTAGCCCACTTAGGGGCGGTGACCACGCTGAGCATGAGGTTAATGCCCGCCGCCTCGCAGCTATCGACCAGGCGATCTATCTCACCCCACTGGATCTGCCCTTTGGACGGCTCGAAGAATTCCCAGCGTATCTGCTGCTTGGTCCAGTTGAAACCCAAAGCCTTGATGGCGTTTATGATCGGCCCATGGTCCTGGTTTATGAAATGGGCCTGGATCCCATAGCCGAAGGAGCTCGATGCTGGTGGTGCAGGCGCGCCAAAGGAGGCTCTGGAGGAAGCGGGCGCGGACGTGAACTTAGGTGAGGAGGAGCGAGCTTCCTTCTTCTCCACAGGGACGGAATCCAGGGAGATGTTCAGCTTGACATGCTCAGCAAAGACCCACCCTTTGGTGCCGTCGGGGGCTATCACCTTCAGCCAATCGCCATCCGGATTACGGCCTATGACCTCTAGTTCATCTCCGGAGTTCAGCTTCCCCAGCCTCCTGTAGGAGGTGCCGGGGCCGGCTCTCAGATTTAAAGTCTCCACTTTCACCACGGCATCCGGCAGCGGAGTTGGGGTGGGGGTGGGCACGGGGGTGGGAGTAGGGGTGGCTTCGATCACCGCCAAATCGATGGAGTCCTCGCCTTCGATCGTACGGCCGCCATCGGAGGAGATGCCCGCGCTGATGGTGTACTCGCCTTCCATCCGCGGCGTCCATTTGTAGCTGGCCTTGCCCAGCGAGGTCTGCGTTCCGGTGAGCCTTTCGCCGGCTTTATCTCGCACCGTCCACACCACGGAGAACTGGCTCGCCATCTGCGGGGCCGCCGATTCTCTGAACTGGCGCAGGACATCCCAGATGCGGGCATCGCTCTCTTCGTCGAAGTCATTTATGGCCACGCCACCCAAGTGGTAATCGCTGATGAACCTCAGCTTATGGGCTATGCTGGTGGCATCCTCCAGCCAGATGGTGTGCTGGCGTCCGGTCTCGTCCTCATAACTGAAATAATAACTTCCCGTCTGCTCATCGAACTTGATATCGGAGAAGCCGGGGGGAGAGGCCAGGTGCACATTCACCTCCTCGCCGGGGGTCACCCAGGTCTTTTCCCCCTCGATGGCGATCCGGAGGAGGGGGGAGAGGGCCTGCTTATAGGTTATCTGGTTCTTAGCGTCGCCCACCTCCTCCAAGCTGCGAGCGGAGAATGCGAGTCGGAGCCGATAACGATCCACCTCCCCCACCGCCCAGGAGAGCAACTCCTCCACCTCCCCTCCGGGGACGTAAGCTCGAGGGTCGGAGGGAGCGGGGATTTCGAGGACATCCGCAGCCCTTCCCAGGGCGCTCCAATCGTAAGCACCGGTCTTCCACTTGCGAATGGCTTTCCGCGGCCATTCGACGCGCACTACGAGCCGTTTCTCCTCGGCGTGCAGCTTCTCAGCCAGCTCGGTGATAAACTGACTGAACTGCTCCCTCAAGCTCGGGTTGATGCCCCGGTAGGCGATCTCGATGCCCTGATACCCTTCCTCCTTCACCAAGTCGAGGATGGCCTCTATATGCGCCCGGCGCATATCCTCCCTAGCCAGCATATTGGCTACGAGGTCACTCCTTACCACTCCCCCGGTTTCCCAGTTGCGCAGGATGGGCACGACATCACAAGAGGCAGGCAAGGAAGAGAGCTCTAACCGCCCTGTGATGCTCCCCCTGTTGCCTAATCGGAGGCCCAAGGGGTTGACCTCCGTCACTATCCCCTCCCCCTCAGCGGGGATGGCCTCTGACTCGACGGAGATCGCCGGGGCCAGGAACTTAGTCTGCATCACCGCAACCGAAGGGGGGATGGAGGTGAGGCGAGCCTTTATCTCGTCATCTTCGACGTCCACGTGGCTGGGGAGCCATTGCCACTCCTTTCCTGTCCACGCGTAGAGGTCTAAGGTGCGATAGGGCTCAGCGTCGTTGGGGATGGGCACGGTAAGCTTAACTTCTGTGGGGGACTTGCCGCGCAGGCGGAATCGATAGAAAGGGCTCTTCATGATCAAACCTTTGGCGACGAGGGCTTCGACGGCGGGGAGGAGCTCCTTCCCCGCTGATCCCTCCAGAAAGTTCAACCGCGGCACGGAGGTCAATTTGACCTTAAGGGGACCAGCGAGCCCTTCGGGGGGGATGGTCAATCTGGTGCCATCGGGGTCTTCCACGAACCGATGCTGTTCATCGATGGTTATGTAACCAGCCTCCACAACCCTCTGCCCTGCAGAGACGGGCGGCAGGAGCAGCCCTGCTACCACCAGGATAGGTACCAGCACGAAGTTGACCAATCGAAAGGCCCATCTACCCTTTGCCAGGCGGACTAATTTATCTTCCATCGCCCCTCCCCTTTCGGTTGTTAACTTTAACAACACAGAGGGCATTTTAGCATAAGAGGGGCGTTTTGGCAAATTAGAGCGGTCATATAATCGGACGATTCTTCTGTGCCCGCCCTGTGGAATATAACTCTATTCCACAGGGCACGGACATGCCGCAATGCGCCTGGTTGACAACTATGGTTTAGATATGATATAGTAGAAACGAGGGACAACGGATGGAAAAGAGGTACGAGGAGATCGAACACACCGCTGATATGGCGATGAGGGCTTACGGGCGGGACATGAAGGAGCTCTTCGCCAACGCCGCCTACGGGATGTTCAGCCTGATGGCCGATTTATCGTCCATCACCCCTGCCGTCCATCGTCGGGTGCACCTGCAGGCCCCCGACCAGGAGGCCCTGCTGGTGGATTGGTTGAACGAACTGCTTTACCTCCATGAGGCGGAGGGGGAGGTCTACTGCAGCTTCGACATCCAGGCCCTCTCCCCGACCGAGCTCTCGGCCACTGTCGAGGGGGAAAAAACCGAGGCGGTGACCAAGGTCATCAAAGCCGCCACCTTCCACGACCTGGAGATCGCAAGGACGGAGGACGGATACGCTGCCACCATCACTTTCGATATTTGACGAGCCCAGGAGGGGTAA
>CAYYKQ010000112.1:0-5186 GCA_964440965.1 uncultured Anaerolineae bacterium
TGATTCACCTCCACGGCTCCACCACGACCCGGCCGTCTTGGATGCTGGCCATCTCCGGTTCAACGGGGTTGTCACGCTGCTCCTCCGGCGGGCAAGCCACATAATTGGCGATGCGCAATTGGGTGGGCGACATCTGGAGGGCACAGACCACAGCCCCCTCATCGCCTATGGCTCCGGCATGGGCGGTACCCCTGAGCTTCCCCCAGACTATGATATCGCCTCCGGCGATCACTTCGGCCCCCGGATTGACATCGCCGACGATCACCACATGGCCTGGATTTTTCACCACCTGGCCGGAGCGCAGAGTGCAGCGCAGTAACACCCCCTGGCTGGATTGTCCCGACGGGCCAGGCTTGGGTTGGGCTCGAGGATGCAAAGATGTATCCAAACCAAGCCTGTAGGCAGCGGCCTTGGTGCGCGCCGATTCGCTTATCACGGCTTGCAAAGAGACCTTACGTCGAGCCAGGAGCCTCCTTACCGCCTTTATCTCCTCCACGGAAAGCTCCCGTGAGCCCACCTCCAAGGCCACCTTTGCTCCTTCAAAGAAGGCAGGAGTCTCCTCCAGCTGTCCGATGAGCTCTTCCAGAAGCTCCGGCAGCTCCCCCTCACCTAAGATGATCAATAAACTTTCTCCTATGCCCTTGATGGCGATCCTATCGGAGGCCATAACCGCCCTCTAACTGCCGCACCCTCCGGCGGCGCTACGGAGGCGTCGGCTCAGGAAGGCCGAAGTAATAACGTAGGATCTCCTTGGCGATGGGGGCAGCTACCTTAGCCCCGCTGGTTCCCCCGTAGACGAAGACCACTACCGCGATCTCTGGGTTCTCATAAGGGGCAAAGGCGACGAACCAGGCATGGGTGGGCAGATTGCCCTTCTCGTCGCGGGGCCCCGGATACTCAGCAGTGCCCGTCTTGCCCGCCACAGCCACCTGGGGCAGGTTGGCCCTCTGTGCCTCCCCCCACTCCACCGACGCTCGCATCCCCTCCCTGACTATAGCCAGGTTCCTCTTTGAGACGGGTATCCGACGGATAACCTCAGGGATGAAAGGCCGAATGACGTTCCCCTCGGCGTCTATCACCTTGTAGACGAGCTCGGGCCGATAGAGTGTCCCCCCATTGGCGATCGCCGCAGTGGCGTTAAGGAGCTGCAGAGGGGTAACTAGGATAAACCCCTGGCCGATGGAGATGTTGTAGGTGTCGCCCGTGGTCCAGCTTTCGGCGTAATTTATCCTCTTCCACTGGGCGGAGGGGACCAGCCCTTTGGCCTCGCCGGGGAGGGCGATGCCTGTCTCCTCGCCCAAGCCGAAGAGACGAGCGTAGCGGGTCAACCGCTCCAGGCCCAGCCCCTCGAAGTCACCGAATCCCCCGCCCACCTTGTAGAAAAAGATGTCACAGGAATAGGCTATGGCTTCCACAACGTTGAGAGGGCCGTGGCCATGGCCATACTCGTGGATCCAGCAATAGAAGGGCTGGGCTAATTTGGGATCGTTGGGAAAGTATTTGTTGGGCAGCCAGATGATCCCTGGACAATCGAGCCTGGTCCGCTTATTGATCACTCCCTCCTCTAAAGCGGCCGCGGCGTGGATGATCTTTATGGTGGAGCCGGGGGGATATTGACCCGATATGGCATGGTTCACCAGGGGGTGATAGGGATCAGACTCCAGCTTCTGGTAATCCTCTGCGGAGATGCCACCTGCGAAGAGGTTGTTATCGTAGCTCGGAAGCGAGACCATCCCCAGGATCTCCCCCGTGCGGGGGTCCATGGCGATGGCTACGCCCGAGTTCGATCGAGCCTTCTCTAAGCCCTTTTGCAAGGCATCAGCCATGGCCTGCTGAAGGTCCAGGTCTATGGTCAAGACCAAACTATGTCCAGGTTGGGGCGGCTGGGGCTCCCCTACCGTTTTAATCTCCCGCCCTGCTGCGTCCACCTCTATGTATTTGCTTCCCTTATGGCCGCGAAGCTCCCCCTCGAGGGTCAGTTCCACCCCGGTGAGCCCCACCTTGTCACTTGAGGGATCGTAGCCTCGAGCGGTGTACTCATCGATCAGTTCAGGCGGGATGTGGCCCATATAGCCTATGATGTTGGAGGTCAAAGCTCCGGTGGGATATTGGCGTATGGGATCTATCTGCAGCCGCACTCCTGGGAGGTCCAGATGCTCCTCTTCGATGATGAAGGCCGTGTTCCGGTCGATGCCGCGCGCTATGGGGATGGGCCGGAAGGGGGAATCCTTCCCCCTTTCGACCATCTCCTCGATCCCCAGGGGCGGATCGTTCGATCCTCTCGCCGCGATCCTGGCGCTGGCGGGGATGCCTAGCAGGGATGACAGGCGGGTGAAGACCGCTTCCTTCTCGGCTTCATCCTTTGGCAGATAAGCGGGCACGATGGTTACCGTGAAGCTGGGGATGTTACGCGCTAAGACCCTCCCCCCTCGGTCGTAGATGATGCCCCGGGGGGCATCGATGGGAACGACCTGGAAGCGGTTCTTATCCGCCAGCAAGCGGTATTCCCCACAGCGGTTGATCTGCAGCTCCCACAGGCGAACGGCCAAGATGGCGAAGATAAGGGCGATGATCACCCGGGATGCAATCAATTTGGCCTTCATCGACGATCCTCTCACAGGAATCAATCGGCCAGTTCTATCTCCGCCCGAGCCAATCTGCGGTGCAGCCAGTTCATGGCTCCGTAGACGGGGAGCATCAGGGCCGTGTTAAGCAGAGCGGAGGGCAGGACGATCCTGATCAAGCTATCCGTCCAGGAGATCGGCCAACCCATCACCTGGAGCAGGGAGAGGCAGACGAGGTGGTAAACGGGGGTGGCTATGAGAGCGGTGAGGGGGATAAACGCCAGATGGGTGCGAAAGATGCTCTTCTCACCTAAGCTGGCCAGGAAACCGATGACCAGCAGGGCCAGGGTGGACACGCCAAAGGGGGCACCAGAGAAGACATCCAGGCCCAGACCGCCGAAAAATCCCCAGATCGACCCCCCTTTGAGGCCATACAGGAGGCTCCCGGAGATGACCACCAGTAGCATAAGGTTGGGCTTCACGCCCGCGATGGCCAGATGGGGCATGGCCGTCGTCTGTACAAGGGATACACCGATCAATACCAGAGCGGTAACATACGGATTGATAGTGACCTCCCCTCATCAGGTGCTACTTCTCGCTTGTTACCCCCTCGATGGGCTCGAAGCCGGTGACGACCAGCACCACCTCGAGCTTGTTGAAGTCAACCGTAGGCCGGACGTTGGCCTGCTGGAACATCTCCACATCGCTCCTCTGGACGGCGGTGACCTGGCCGATGATCAGGCCTTTGGGGAAATTGCCTCCCAGCCCCGATGTCAGCACGATGTCGCCCACGTTGACCTCCTCCCCCTGAGGGATATACTTCATCAGCAGCCTTCCCCCTGCTTGTCCCTCCACCACGCCTGTAGCCCTCGAGCTCTGGATGAGGGCATTGACCGAGCTCGACGGATCGATGATGAGCATAACCTTGGCCCAGTTGGGACCAACCTCGGTGATGCGACCCACTAACCCCCTCTCGGTGACCACCGGCATGCCCTTTTTGACGCCGTGATTCGAGTCCAAGCCGATGATCAGGTAACGCAGGAGATTGCTGGGATCGTAGCCGACGACTCTCCCTTTCACCTCAGCGGCCGTGAAATCGCAGGCGGGATGAGCATAGGCGAAGTTAAGCAGTTGGCGAAGCCTCTCGTTCTCAGCTTCCACCTCCTTCAGGCATACGTTCTCGACCATCAGTTTGGCAACCAAATCCTCCAGCTCTTTGTTGCGCCGCTCCAACTCCCTTGACTGGCGGAAGGTGCGGACTATCCCCTCCGTGCTATCGATGGCGCGGGCGAAACGCTCTTGCAAGGGGATCATAAATCGCAGAGGGAAGCTGCGGGCGGTTCGGAGATGCCCGTTTTTGTCCAAGGCCATCCCGATCATACTTAAGGCGACGAAAAGGAGCAACCAAGTCGAATTGCTGCGCAACCACTTGCTCAACATCCGCTCCCTAAGGGGGACAAGCTCTCCCGCAGGCTCCCCAAATCCGAGTGCGAAGCTCTCGCATCGATGTGAGAGCTTGTCAGATCAACGGCCGGTGCTGGCCAACACCTTGTACAAGGCATCCAATTCCTCAAGGACCTCACTTGCGCCGCGGACAACGCAGGTCATGGGATCATCGGCCACATAGACTCGCATCTTCACCTCATCGGAGAGCCGCTCTGCTATTCCCTGCAGGAGGGCCCCGCCGCCGGCCAGGGCGATGCCGTTTTCCATCAGATCGGATATCAACTCCGGAGGGGTCTCGTCCAAGGTGCTCTTCACTGCATCTATGATGACCTGCAAGGAGTTCTCCAGCGCCTCCCTGATCTCCACACTGGATACCTCCACCGCTTCCGGCAGGCCGGTGATTAGGTTGCGCCCTCGAAGGATAGCGGTCTTCTCCTCAGCCAGGGGGTAGGCGGAGCCGATGGTTATCTTGATCTTCTCGGCCGTCTGCTCGCCGATCAACAGATTGTACTTCTGGCGGGCGTATTCAATGATATCCTCATCCATCTCATCGCCGGCCACGCGGATGCTCTTGCTGACCACTATCCCACCCAGGGAAAGCACGGCCATCTCCGTGGTGCCGCCCCCTATGTCGATGATCATGCTGCCAATCGGCTCGGTGATGGGCAGCCCTGCCCCAATGGCCGCCGCCATAGGCTCCTCGATAAGGTAAGCCTCCCTCGCCCCGGCAGAGATGGTGGCATCGTAGACGGCCCGCTTCTCCACCTCGGTGCAGCCCGAGGGTATGCCCACTATCACCCTCGGGCGAGGGGCGGGCAGGAATATCTGATCGTGCACTTTGTGGATGAAGTAGTGGATCATCCTCTCGGTGATGTCGAAATCGGAGATGACCCCATCGCGCAGGGGGCGGATGGCCACGATGTTGCTCGGGGTTCGACCGACCATCTCTTTCGCTTCGGAGCCTATGGCCAGGATCTTCTTGCTCTTCTTCTCGATGGCCACCCAAGAGGGCTCCCTGATGACTATCCCCTTCCCCCGCACCTTAACTATGCTGTTAGCTGTGCCCAGGTCGAGGCTGATGTCCAAGGAGAACAGTCCCAAAAGGGCATCGAGTGGATTGAACACGTATCTCCCTCCAATCATCTGGGGCGGGACGCCCTGCCGTAACTGTGGCTT
>CAYYKQ010000113.1:0-5144 GCA_964440965.1 uncultured Anaerolineae bacterium
ATTATGGCAAGTTAAAAATCTTGACAAAAGCCTATCCCTGTGTTATCATAAGGAGCGCAAGCTTTCACCAAAGTGGTTGCATAATAACCGTTGATAACCTCACTTTTATGCCTAATCGTGCAATCACTTCGTCGAGCTAATGGAGTTAAAACGGGGTGAGAATACATGTATCCTAGAAGCGAGATCCTATTCCCTCGTCGTTGTGTCCGAGCCCTTAAGGGATTAAGGGATAGCCAGTGGCAGGGATTGGTCGAGCATGTCTCCGCTTTGCCGGACGACCATGTGGATAGCCTGGCTTTCTCCCTGATGATGATCAAGCTATGCAAGTGCTTGCGATGTGACCTTGGCAGCTATACGGCGTCTTTGGGCTGCTGCACTTGCGCTCAGCGGGCCATCAAAGGCTTTAAGGGCTCCGATGCCAATCTTCTAAGGCTTTTTGAGAGGTCCAAAGAGGAGGTCTTGGAGTATCTAAAGAGCATAGGCGCCGAAAAAAGATGATCTCCGAACAAAGGAGGGTGGTGAAAGGTCTGGCAACTGTAGTACGACAGGTAGCTGGGCCTTTTCTACCTTGAAGGAGGGGCCATGGCCTCCTATGATGTGATCGTGGTGGGGGCAGGGATCAGTGGGGCCGCTGCTGCCTATTTCCTGGGCGAGGCCGGTTATGAGGTTCTGGTGCTGGAGAAGGAGCGAATCCCCCGCTATAAGCCTTGTGCTGGGGGCGTGCCCAAGTCCGTCTTCCGCCACTTCCCCTTCTCCTTCAATGAGGTGATCGAGAGGCAGATTGCTGCCGTGCGCTATTCCTTCCGAGGCGAGAGGGAAGCGATCATCCCTTTGCCCCAGCGGCCCATCGCCATGGTGATGCGCGACAAGCTCGATGCCTTCGTCCTGGAGCATGCCCGAGCGCTCGTTCGGGAGGGGACGAAGGTGGTAGATGTGGATGAGAGTGAGAAAGGCGTACAGGTTATGACCGATGACGGCCAGGAGTTTGTGGCTCGCTATCTCATTGGCGCTGATGGGGCGAACTCTCTCGTGGCCGGGAAGCTGGGCTTAAGGCGGAACAAGGCCCTGGGCGTGGCCTTAGAGGCCGAGGTAAGAGTGGACGAGCTGACCCTGACCCGATACGCTGACACGGCCCTCTTCGAATTCGGCGCCGTCAAGAAGGGGTATCTCTGGATCTTCCCCAAGCGGGATCACCTCTCCGTGGGTATTGGGGTCTTCGCCAAGGGCAAAGCTGACCTGAGGGGAATCTTACGAAGGGAGATGGCGAGGTTCGGAATAGAGATGAGCGGGGCCATCCTCCATGCCCATCCCCTGCCCATTCACCTTCGTGCGGAGCGCCTCCACACAGCATGTTCGCTGCTCATCGGGGATGCGGCGGGGCTGGTGGATCCCCTGCTGGGAGAGGGCATCCGTCACGCCGTCGCCAGCGCCCGTCTGGCTGTGGAGGCCATTCGGGAGGGCAACCTGTCTGGCTACACGAGGCGGGTGCAATCTCAAATCGGAGCCAACCTTCGGGTCGGCTCCAAGTTGGCCCTTATCTTCTATGGGCTTCCGCGTCTAAGCTTCTCCCTGGCCGTTTGCAAACCGGCGGCGACGAGGGCCTTCCTCAAGATATTCGAGGGACGCATGGGATACACTGATCTCCTCAGGCATGTGCCAAAGTATCTGGTAGGGTTGATCGGAGGCAAGGCATGATCGTAGCCGTAGTTGATGGCATGGGAGGAGGGATCGGCGCCCAGATCGTGACTCAACTCAGGCGAGAGCTGCCACTCGAAGTGGAGATTTTGGCCCTGGGCACCAATGCTGTTGCCACTCAGAGGATGATGAAAGCTAAGGCCAATCGAGGGGCCACGGGGGAGAATGCCATTAAGGTCTCCATAAATCAGGCTGACTTCATTGTGGCCCCTATCGGGGCTGTCGTTCCCAACTCCATGTTGGGCGAGATCACTCCGGGGATCGCTGAAGCAGTGGCCAATGCCCGCGGCTACAAGCTTTTACTCCCTATCAACCAACCTCACTTCGAGATCGTAGGCATCGAATGGAAGGCTCTCACCGAGCAGATCAGCCTAGCCATCGCCACCATCCGGGAGAGGGCCGGCCTTCCGCCTCCTGAAGAGGGAGAAACGCAACTCCACACCCTTTCGTAACCTAAGGAGGCCTCGGTGAAGGGGATCGTTTTCACCCCTATCGGCCATGTGGAGAATGAGTTCAATCGCCCCACCCCTGTGGATGAGATGCGGAAGAGCACGTCGCGCATCGTAATCGACGAGGACTTAGTGGAGGGATTAGAGGGCCTCGAAAAGTTCAACAAGCTGCTCATCGTCTTCCACTTCCATCGGGCACCTGAAGGCTACGAACTGCGCCAGCATCCACGGGGCGATCCATCGCGCCCTAAACGAGGTGTTTTCGCCTTGTGTAGCCCCCGTCGACCTAATCCCATCGGGGTGACCATTGTGGACCTGGTAAGGGTGGAGGGAAACGTCCTCACAGTGCGGGGATTGGATGCCCTTAATGGCTCACCCGTCTTGGACATCAAGCCTTTCTTTGAGGAGCTCGTCTAGACAAATGGGAAAGCGGCCATTCGTTGCGGCCGCTTTCTGCTTCTGCTATCCCTTCCGGCGTCGGGCCTCGAAGACATTGGGCAAATGCCTGATCTTGGATAGCACCCGGCTCAACTGGGCGGCACTGGTGATGTCTAAGGTGGCAGTGATGGTGGCTATGTGATCCTTAGAATCGGTGATCACGTGGGCAGCGCTTATATTTATCCCCTCGTTAGCCACGATCTCGGAGATATCCCGCATGAGCCCCATTCGATCGTAGGATTTGACCTCGATCATCACGGGATAGGTCTGCTTAGCCCGCCCCCAGCTGACCTCTATCAGGCGTCCTTCGTCTTTCTTCTTCAAATACAGGATGTTAGGGCAATCCTTGCGGTGAATGGTCACGCCTCGCCCGCGGGTGATGTAGCCGATGATCTCCTGACCGGGCAGCGGGCTGCAACAGCGGGCAATGTGGGTGAGTAAGTTCCCTACCCCTTGCACAACGATCCCTTCGGCAGACAAGGTGGGAGGGGCGAGCTCCGCCGATTTCTCCTCCCCCCTTTCGATTTCCATCACCTTCACGGCGATCTGCTGGGAATTGATATCGCCCCATCCCACCGCAGCCAGGAAATCGTCCACGTTATCGAACCCGAAGAGTTTGGCGATCTCCTCGTAGCTCTTTTCGACCCCCAATTGATTAAGCTCCCGCTCCAAAAGTTCCCGCCCCTGGGCAATGTTCTGGGCCCGATCCTGCTGCTTGAACCAGCGGCGGATTTTCTGGCGGGCACGGGAGGTCTTCACGTATCCCAATTGGGGGTTAAGCCAATCACGGCTGGGGCCTTCCCGCTTGCCGGTGATAATCCTGACCCTATCGCCGTTCTTGAGTTGGTAGTTGAGGGGGACGATGCGGCCATTGACCTCTGCCCCGCGGCAGCGATGGCCGATCTCAGTGTGGATGTAGTAGGCGAAGTCGATGGGGGTGGATCCCGCCGGCAGGTCAATGACATCGCCCTTGGGAGTGAAAGCATAGACCCTGTCCATTAAGACATCGCTCTTGACGGAGGCTATGAATTCCCGTGCATCGGTCAAATCGCGGCGCCATTCCATCAGCGAACGCAACCAAGCCAACTTGGCTTCAAAGGCCTCGTCGTGCTCCACCCGCTCTTTATAACGCCAATGGGCGGCGACGCCATACTCAGCCCTGCGGTGCATCTCATGGGTGCGTATCTGCACCTCAAGCGGTTTACCATCGGGACCGATGACTGAAGTGTGGAGCGATTGGTACATGTTATCCTTTGGGTTAGCTATGTAATCATCGAACTCGCCTGGGATGGGCTTCCAGAGCCGATGCACGACCCCCAGGGCGGTATAGCATTCGTTAATTGAATTCACAATGATGCGCACACCTTCCACATCATATATGCGATCGAAGGGCACACCTTTACGCTTCATCTTCATGTAGATGGAGTAGAGGTGCTTGGGGCGGCCTGAGATCTCAGCCTCGATGCCCTCCTCTCGAAGCTTCCTCCTGAGGGTCTCGATTATCCATGCAATCCGATGCTCTCGCTCCTCCCTAGTTTTAGCGATGGAAGCAGCGATCTCTTCATACCTCCTCGGATACAAATGGAGGAAGCTGAGGTCATCCAACTCCCGCTTGATCCTCCAGATTCCCAATCGGTTAGCCAGGGGGGAGAATATCTCCAAGGTCTCTTTGGCGATGCGGCGCCGCTTCTCCTCCGGGAGGGCATCTAAAGTGCGCATGTTATGGAGCCTATCGGCCAGCTTGATGAGCACCACCCTTACATCCTCTACCATCGCTAAAAACATTTTGCGAAGGCTTTCTGCCCTGGCAGCTTCCTCCAGGTTCCGTGGCCCCTCTTTCCACTCACCGATCGTGCCCATCTTGGTCACACCGTCGACCAGGTTGGCTACCACCTCGCCGAATTCCTGGCGTAGATCCTCCAAGCTCACCAGGGAGTCCTCAGCCACATCGTGAAGGAGACCGGCAGCTATAGTGGGTCCATCTAAGCCCAATTCAGCTAAGATTTGAGCCACAGCCAGAGGATGGTGGATATACGGTTCCCCAGAGGCGCGAATCTGGCCCGCATGGGCCTCAGCAGCCACCTCATAGGCTCTCTTGATAAGTTCCAGATCATCCTGAGAAAGGTGCTTCCGCACCTGTCGGAGCAAAGCCTCGATACCCATCCCAGTGAACCCCCTTCTCGAATGATAGTATATACCAAGGGAAAGGGTTATGCAAGGCCATTTAGGCAAATTCCTCGAATGGGTATGGAGTAAGCCCTAATGGATAAGGAAGATCATCGGATAATTGAAATGCAGAGCATTGATTTGCAGATTCGTTAGCTCAAAGATATAATTGTAGCGAAGGGGAAGTGTCGGAATTGGCAGACGAGCGTGACTTAGGATCACGTGGGCTTGTCCCGTGAGGGTTCGAGTCCCTCCTTCCCCATCGATTCTTGAATCAATGATCCTTGGTCGATCGTTCGGCTTCTCTTCGGGCCATCTGACCAGGGGTTATCAAATCTATGAGGCATAAAGGGCTTCTAAGTGCGATCCTATTTTTATCGGCTGCTTTGTTCATCG
>CAYYKQ010000114.1:0-5119 GCA_964440965.1 uncultured Anaerolineae bacterium
GCTACGCCGTCTACGGCCCTGTGGAGGAGGAGGGCATCGTCTCTTTCCGCCGCCTTACTGCGCCGGAGGAGATCAGACTCGATTATCAGAACTCCAAGAAGCCGCCCAAGGAGGTCTTCTTCCCCCAGACTGAGACGATGTTCCGCTATGAGAGGGGGAAAGGGAGGATCAGTCTGGAATCGACCGAGGAGGTGGAGGAGGAGAGGGTGCTCTTCGGCGCCAGGCCCTGCGACGTCCGCGCCTTAGGGCTTCTCGACCTCGTCTTCGACGCCCCGGACTACAAGGATCTCTACTACATCAATAAGAGGGAGAAGACCACCATCGTGGCCCTGGGTTGCAACTCTCCCCTCAGCACTTGCTTCTGCACCTCCTTCGGCAGCGGCCCCTTCACCAAGGAGGGCGCTGATCTCTTCCTGACCGACATCGGCGATTGGTATCTGGCCGAGGCGCTGACCCCCAAAGGGGAGAGGCTGCTCGACGAGGAGCTTTTCCAGGAGGCCACAAAGGCGGACGCGCGAGCGGCGGCAAAGGTCGAGAAAGAGGCGCTGGCCAAGATGGCTCCTCCCTTGGAGCTCGATGGCCTCAAGGAGAAGCTCGATACGATGATCGACAGCCCCTTCTGGGACAGGCTGCACGAGAAATGCCTGGGCTGCGGGGTTTGCACCTTCCTCTGCCCCACCTGCCACTGCTTCGACATCGTAGACGAGGCGCTGAACTCCAAGGGGGAAAGGGTGAGGAACTGGGACTCCTGCATGTTCCCCCTCTACACCTTGGAGGCCTCCGGCCACAACCCTCGCCCTTCGGGCCGCGAGAGGTGGCGCCAGAGGCTCATGCATAAGTTCGATTACTTCGTCACCAATTACGGCCGGTTCCTCTGCGTTGGCTGCGGCCGCTGCGTCATCAATTGCCCCGTCAACCTGGATATCCGTAAAGTCATCGCTGACGTGATGGCTTTCTAAACGAGCGAGGTTTGCGATGCGAAATCCGTATCTACCCATTCTCATGAGGATAGAGCGAATCTTCATTGAGACCGATGATGCCATGTTGAAGACCTTCGACCTGGCCTTCGTCAACGAGGAGGACGGGGAGGGATTCACCTTCACCCCTGGCCAGTTCTGCGAGATATCCGTCTTCGGTAAGGGGGAGGCCCCCTTCGCCATCGCCTCCTCGCCCACCGAGAAAGGCCCCCTCAAGTTCACGGTGAACAAGGCCGGGGTTCTCACCACAGCTTTGCATAACCTGAGCGAGGGGGATATCGTAGGGCTGCGAGGGCCGCTGGGCAACGGCTACCCTTTGGACATCTTCGAGGGCCACAACGTGGTGGTCATTGGCGGCGGCTTCGCCTTCACCTCCCTGCGCAGCTTGGTGGTTTACATGCTGGACGAGCGGAACCGCCACCGCTTCAAGGACATCACCATCATCTACGGAGCGCGCCGCCCGGGACTGCTCCTCTACAAGGAGGAGATGGCCGCCTGGGAGAAACGCGACGACGTGAACGTCTATCTGACGGTGGATAGGGAGTTCCCCGGCTGGACCAAGAGGGTGGGCTTCGTGCCCACGGTGCTCGAGGAGGTGGCCCCCAGCTCGGAGGATGCTTATGCCGTCGTCTGCGGCCCACCCATCATGATCCGCTTCACCCTCCCGAAGCTTTCCGCCCTGGGATTCCCGCCGGAGAGGATTTACTCGTCGCTGGAGAGGCGCATGAAGTGCGGCATCGGCAAGTGCGGGCGCTGCAACATCGGCCCCCTCTACGTCTGCAAAGACGGCCCCATCTTCAGCTATGCCCAGTTGGAAGGGCTGCCCAAAGAGTATTAGCCCGATAAGGAGTGTCCGGATGAAGCGCGGCATGACCGTCAAGCGAGAGATCGATGAGAAGCTCATCCTTGAGCGGAAGATGATCGTCAGGCCATACCACTTGGAGCTGGACCGCGGGAGGTGCATCGGCTGCCAGATAGGGATGTTAACCTGTCCCCAGGAAGCGGTGGGGCTCTCGCCGGCGTTGCTTAAAGACGGCAGGCTGGCCGAAAAACCTTTGGTGGACATCGACCCTGCGAAGTGTAACTTCTGCGGCGAATGCGTCGTCCTCTGCCCTGTTAACGCCCTCTCCCTCATGATCAGCGGGGAGCCGGAGGTGCCGGTGATAAAAGGGGAGGCCTTCCCCACGCTCATGAAGGAGATAACCGTCGATGTGGGGAAGTGCAAACCCGATTGCGAGCTGGCCTGCCAGGAGAGCTGCCCTGTGGACTGCATCGAAGTGGAGGTAGAGCGGGACGAAGAGGGAAAGATCGTCCGCATCCTCGATGTCAAGGTTGATCGCAGCGAGTGTATCTACTGCGTACAATGTGAAGCGGCCTGTCCCGAGGGGGCCATCGCCGTAACCAAGCCTTGGGAGGGCCACGTGGCCCTTGATGTCTCGCGTTGTCCAGAGGGCTGTCAGGCCTGCGTGGACATCTGCCCCACCGATGCCCTTCTGATGAAGGAAGGACGATTGGTTTTCGATGAGCGCTTCTGCCTCTACTGTGGAGCCTGCCAGGAGGTTTGCCCTGAGGAGGGGGCTATAGCGGTGGTGCGACATCGCATCCTGCACAGTCCCATCAAGTCCGCAGCCTGGACGGCTGCCTTGGAGAAATTGGTCTCCTTTGAGGCGGCTGTGCAGGAGTTAGAGGCGAAGTCGCAGGCCAAGCGCCGCGAGAGGATCAGCTTCTTGCCCGGAGCCCCCAGGGCGAGGTGAGCCTCGATCCAATAAAGAGGGCCAGGGATCGAAGTCCCTGGCCCTCTTCTCATGGGTGCGATGCCCCTTTTCACCGTGGAGGGAGAGGCCGTTACCCCCTACTGCCTGCCTTCTCCTCCGCGATAATGCGGACGATCTCGGCGAAGGCCATCGGGTCGCGTCCTTTGCGCCCCGCCCCCACCCCATCTATCTCCTCTGGCTGGAGCAGAGCCCGCGCATTCTCTGGAGTCACGCTCCCTCCATACATGATTCGGACCGATTGGGCGATCCCATCCCCGTATTCCTCCCTCAGCCAGCGGCGGATAAGCCGGCAGGCCTCGTCCACTCTTTCCACAGGCGCGGCCTCATCCATCCCTATGCTCCATTCCGGTTCATAGGTGATAGCCATTCTGGCCACATCCTCCGGTTCAAGGCCTGTGAGGATATGGCTCAGCCTCTCGATCAGGATCTCCTGAAACCGCTCCCTCGCTTCCTTCGGCTCCCCGATGAGCAGATGGGGCTTCAGGCCATGTTCGAAAGCGAGTTGTACCTTTTTGCGAACCACCTCATCCGTTTCGCCGAAGTGGCGGCGCAGTTCCCAATGGCCGACTAAGACCCATTCACAGCCCACGTCGGCCAGCAGCTCTGCCGAGATCTCCCCGGTGTGAGCGCTCTCCTCGCCCGGGGAGACGTTCTGAGCCCCCAATTTGATGGAGGGCAATTCGATCCTCCGGGAAACCGGATAGAGGGCGGTGTAGGGAGGGCAGAGCACAATCTCCACAGCGTCTCCCAGCCCTTTCACAGCTGGCTGGAACCTCTCGAGGTACTTGAGGCTTTCGGAGATGGTCATTTTCATCTTCCAATTCGCCAGAGCCATGGGCTTCCTCACTTAGCCTCCCTCCAGAAAGCGAAGGCTTTCAGCCCCGGATATAACGCCGTCTCCCCCAGCTCCTCTTCGATGCGGAGCAGTCGATTGTATTTGGCCACCCGGTCGCTGCGGCAGGGGGCACCGGTTTTGATCTGGCCGGTATTAAGGGCCACCGCTAAATCGGAGATAGTGGTATCCTCGGTCTCACCGGAGCGGTGGGAGACGATGGCCGTCCATCCCGCGCTCTGAGCTGTCCTCACCGCCTCGATGGCCTCGGTCAGCGTGCCGATCTGGTTGACCTTGCACAGCAGGGAGTTGGCTGCCTTCTCCTCGATGGCCCGCTTCACCCTCTCCACGTTGGTCACCAGGAGGTCGTCACCCACGATCTGTACTCGGTCTCCTATGTGCTCCGTCAGTAGCTTCCAGTGTTCCCAATCGTCCTGAGCCAGGCCGTCCTCGATGGAGATGATGGGGTACTTTGCGACCCAATCCTCGTAGAAGGCCACCATCTCCTCGCCCGTGAGCTCTCTTCCTTCTTTCTTTAAGAGGTATCGGCCATCGTGGTAAAGTTCGCTGGCTGCGGGATCGAGGGCTAGATACACCTCCTTGCCTGGTTCGTAGCCCGCCCGCTCGATGGCCTCTACGATGAGCTCCACAGCTTCCTCATTGGAGGAGAGAGTGGGGGCGAATCCCCCCTCGTCTCCCACGTTAGTATTGTAGCCCTTGTCCTTGAGCACCGCTTTAAGGGCGTGATAGATCTCCGATCCCCAGCGCAGGGCCTCAGCGAAGGTGGGTGCTCCCGCAGGGACGATCATGAATTCCTGTAGGTCGGTGGAGCCGGCGGCATGCTTCCCACCATTGAGGATGTTCATCAGCGGCACAGGCAGGGTGCGGGCGGAGATGCCGCCTAAGTAGCGGTAGAGAGGCAACCCCAGAGCTGAAGCTGCCGCTTTGGCCACAGCTAACGAGACGCCTAAGATGGCATTGGCCCCTAGGCGGCTTTTGTTGGGCGTGCCATCCAGGCTGACAAGGAATTCGTCGATGCCCGCTTGATCCAATGCATCCCAGCCGATGAGCTCATCGGCTATAGTAACGTTGATGTTCTCCACCGCCTGGAGCACCCCTTTGCCTCCATAGCGGGCCTCGTCGCCGTCACGCAGTTCCAACGCCTCATGGACGCCCGTGGAAGCGCCAGAAGGCACCGCCGCTCTTCCAAAGGCTCCATCGACGAGCCAGACCTCCACTTCCACAGTGGGATTGCCCCGTGAATCCAGTATCTCACGAGCTTTTATCTCCTCGATCATGGTCATGGCGAAGCCTCCATAGGTTTATCTGTATCCCTTCCGGCGGATATCTTCAAAGCGAACATTTCGCCACCTACAGCCGCTCCAGCGACAGATTAGAGTTGTTGCACAATTGACTGATTGACTCCAAAAGGCGATTTTCTCTTACGAAGGCCAAACCCTGCGCAGAAATGGAGTGACCTGCCTCCAAGATCGCTTCGCGGGGGACAAAAGTTCCCAAAGTTTAGGCGATTCCGG
>CAYYKQ010000115.1:0-5116 GCA_964440965.1 uncultured Anaerolineae bacterium
ACTGGCTGATGCCCTGCGCTATCAGGGATCACCATGAGGTGTGCCGCCAGCTCCTGGAGACCTATCATCCCGAGCCCGAGGATGAGATGGCCGCCGCAGCTCTCCTGGATGAGGATTATCACCGGGGGCTGGTGGAGTACGACCGGAGATTGGCCGAGCTCACCGAGGGCATCTGGGAGAAGGAGTATCTGAGGTGAGGAAAGAGAGCATCAAGCCTTACAGAAAAGCATGGCGCATGGTGGGATTGATTTTCCCTCTGTTATACCTTTTGACTTCCAGAGGAGTGGTGCTGACCTTCAGCGCCGTCGTGCTCTCCATCTTCCTGATTTTGGAGGGGGTGAGGTTTAAAAGCTCGACAGTGAACGATTTCCTCTTCCGGAAAGCCTCAATGATTCTGAAGGGGAGGGAGAAGGGCCATATCACCTCCTCCACCTGGTTCGTGCTCGCCTCCTTCTTTGTTGCCCTGCTGTTCGAGAGGGACGTGGCCATCACCGCCTGGCTTTTTACCACCTTCGGCGACATGGCGGCGGAGGTGGTGGGCATCAAGTGGGGCAGGACCAAGTTCCTGGGCAAAAGCCTAAAGGGGAGCCTGGCCTGTCTGGGAACCTGCCTGATCGTGGGGCTGGCCTGCTGGAGCCTCTTGCGGCTGCCCTTCGCCGTTGTCTTGGCAGGGGCCTTGGCCGCCACAGTGGCCGAACTGCTCCCCTTGCCAGCCGACGACAATTTCACCATGCCCCTGCTGGCCGGAGCAGTGATGGCTTTGACCAGAAACTTCTGATGCGAAAGCCTGCTGAGCACTTGTCCAAGGTAAAGCGCTGGTGGAAGGAGCTCAAGGGGCGAGCAGGGGAGCTTTTGGAAGAAACCCTCCAAAAGGGATTGAAGGAAGGTATCATACAGCCGGAGGAGGAAGGGGAGCTACGGGATTTCTTTCGGGGGGAGGAAGGGAAGGCGTTGTTCCGCAACTTCCTCATCCACGTGGCAACCAACTTCATCCCCGTCCCCTTCGGAGGAAATGTGGGAAGGGTTGTTTGGACCTCCTTCTCACGGGCGCGGGCGTGGTGGGATTTCAAGAGGGGGAAGGTTGACGCTGAGAGGTACCACTATCTAAGAGAGCTTCACAGCCCTTTGGTGATATTCATCGGCATCCTTCCCACCATTGGAACCTATGCCTACTTCTTCTCGCGTCCCGCCGATCCCGTGCGAAGGGTTGCATCCAAGCTCTTAAGATGGCTGATTTCCCAAAGATGGGGAAGAAGCGGATAGATGTGAGATAGCCAACCTCCCGTAGGTTTCGAAACCTGCGGGAGGTTGACTGTTATTTGCCTTGACGAAGAAGGCCTTTGAAGAGGAAGCTTTTACCATCTCCCGCGAGAACGGGGCCTGGCGTATGCGAGGGGTCAGGGTCGAGCGCATAGCGGCGATACAGTCTACACCGGCGACGTCGAATTGGAATGGCGAAGTTTAAATCCCAATGACCGATGATCAAATCCCAATGATCAATGACCAAATCCCAATGACCAAATCCCAAATCTCAATGACCAAATCCCAAATCCCAATTGGTCATTGGTCATTGGTCATTGATTCATTGGTCATTGGTCATTGATTCATTGGTCATTGACCCAGAGGAAACCGTATCCTTCTACTCCCTTGGGTGTTACTAACAAGGAAAGGGGGTACAACGTGAAAGCCGTTCAATTCGTCTGGAGCATTCCTCGCTACCTCATTTCCAAAGCCCTCGGCGCCTTCTACCGGCCCATATTCTGGAGCCGGCTTTCCTGCCTGCGGTACTGCGAGGTGCCGGAACCCTCCTTGCCTAACGAGAATTGGGCTAAGATAAAGGTCAGGTATGGGGGGATATGTGGCACGGATATGGGCACCATTTTCCTCCACACCAGTCCCATCCTCTCCTCCTTCACCTCATTCCCCTTCACCTTTGGCCACGAGAATGTGGGCACCATCGCCGAACTCGGCTCGGGCGTCGAGGGCTTTGAGGTGGGCGAGAGGGTGGTGGTGGATCCAACCTTAAATTGCGAAGTGCGCGGATTCTCCGACCTCTGCCCTGCCTGTCGAAGGGGTGACACCAACCTCTGCCAGCGCTTCACCGAAGGAGACATCGCCCCTGGGTTGCTGATCGGCTACTGCCGCGATACAGGGGGCAGTTGGGGGCCGTTCTTCGTGGCCCACAAATCGCATCTCCTGAAGTTGCCCGCTTCGGTGAGCGATGAAAATGCGGTCATGGTAGAGCCTTTCTCCGTAGCTTTGCACGCGGTTATGCGAAACTACCCCCGTGACGATCAAACCGTTTTGATCATGGGGGCAGGGGTCATCGGCCTGGTCGTGGTCGCTGCCCTTCGAGCGCTGGGGAGCAAAGCTCGGGTGATCGTCCTGGCTAAATACCCCTTCCAAGCCGAGATGGCCGAGCACTATGGCGCCGATCGGGTGGTGCGCATGGCGAAGGGGTTCTACGATGAGCTGGCCCAAGCATTGGGGGCCATGCTTCATAAGCCTATCATGGGGAAACCGGCTGTGGTCGGCGGGGCCGATCTCGTCTTCGACTGTGTGGGGAGCGGCAGCAGCATCGACGACGCTTTGCGTTTCACTCAAAGCGGAGGTAAGATGGTGCTGATAGGCGCAGCTTCCCTGCCCAAAGGGATAGATTGGACGTCCATCTGGCTCAACGAGATCGAGGTCAAAGGCAGCTACACCTACGGCATCGAATCGTATCAGGGGAAGAGGATGCACACCTTCGAGGTAGCCCTGGACCTGATGGCCGAGGGCAAGGTGGATCTGGCTCCCCTGGTGACCCACAGGTTCAGGTTGGAGGATTACCAGCAGGCCTTGGCAACTGTGGCCAATAAGGGCCGAAACAAGCTCATCAAGGCCGTCTTCGTCTTCGAATAAGCTCTCGGAGTGCAGACGCAAGGGCGCTCGGAAGTTTAGGCCGCGTCTGCATTTCGTTTTAGGACAAGGATGTGGTCTCCAGGCTGACGAATCGGTCTCTTACGCATGATCGGAGGCGAAACCATGAGGGATGCGTTGTACTATGTCCGTGCGATTTCGGAGATGTTAAGGGGGAAGATCTCCCAGCGCATCGGCGTTAGGCTGCCTTCGTTGGAGTTAAATGTGCGCAGCAGAAGGGTGCGAAGAGCGCTGGACATGGCGATAAGGGGGATCGAAGTGGAGCCCATCCCTCCCTGGCTGGGGGAAGGAAAGAGCGCTATCCTGGTGAGCAATTACCCTTCGGTCTCAGAGACGCTGAGGGCGGTCATGAAGGTGGGCTGTCGCCTTCCTGGGGAGAGGCCTCGACTGAAGGCGATCGCCAGAAGGGAGCTTAAGGCGGAGGCGAACCCCTTGCTGAGGGCTCTTGGCGTGGACCAGTTCATCCTTCCGGCGGTGAAAGATGAGGCCGGGAAGTACACATTGGAGCCCAAAACCCTTAAGGAAGTCCTAACCCATTTAGAAGGCCAGGGGAACATCCTTTGGCTTTCGATCACCGGGAAAACCAGGGGCTACGGCCTGTTAGAGCGCGATTTGAGGACCGGAGCGGCTCTCTTCTCCCTCAAGAAGAGGATCCCCATTGTACCTATGGGATTGGTGATCGAGGAGAGGGGAGGAAGGCCAAAGGTGGTGAAGGTCAGGTTTGGGAAGCCGATAAACCCCTTGGACGGGGGGAAGGTAAGCGAGTTCGAGATGGGCGATTTCTTGGTCGACATCTCCAGGCTGATAATGTGTGAGATAGCGGCTCTATTGCCCCCCGGGCAGAGGGGCGATTTCGAGAACGTCGAGGAGAAGCTAAAAGAGGTCAAAAGCAGGTTAGGACGATGAGGAGGTTGGTAATGCCCAAAGTCAAGCGATCCCAAAAGGAGATCATCGAGGACTTCGCGCATTATGTTTCTCCTGGCAAGGTCAGGGTCTATCGTGAGCTGGGCTTCGAATTCGTGCCCGGGCGAAGGGAGGGCTGCCGCATCTGGGATGTCGATGGCGAGCGTTCGTGGATTAACTGCCGTTCCAGCGGCGGGGTATTCAACTTGGGACACCATCCGCCACGCGTCATCGAGGCCCTGCGGCAGGCTCTGGATTGGTTAGACATCGGCGACCATATCCTATTGAGCGAGCATCGGGCCGCTTTGGCCAAGCGGCTGGCCGAGTTGACCCCTGGCGACATCCGCTACTCCTTCTTCACCCCCAGCGGTGGGGAGGCTATCGATTTGGCCATCAAGCTGGCCCGGGGCTACACCGGCCGGCCAGGGATCATCTCCGCCGAGAAAGGTTACCATGGTCACACTGGCCTTGCCCTCTCAGCCGGCAATGACCTGTTCAAGAAGTACTTCGAGCCCTTAGCGCCGGGCTTTAGCCACGTGCCCTTCGGCGATATCGAGGCCCTGGAGCAGGCTGTGGATGAGCAGACGGCAGCGGTGCTCTTGGAGACCATCCCCGCCACGGCGGGCATCCTCATCCCTCCCCCGGACTACTACCCTGCTGTGCGGGAGATATGCGACCGTCATGGGGCCCTTCTCATCCTGGACGAGGTGCAGACCGGGTTGGGCCGCACGGGAAAGCTGTGGGGCATCGACCATTGGGGGGTGGTGCCGGACATCATGGTTTTAGGCAAAGGGATGAGCGGCGGGGTCTACCCCCTATCGGCGGTCTGCTATCGGGAGAGGCTCGATGCCTTCTTTCAGGAACACCCTTTCATCCATCTCTCCTCTTTTGGTGGAGCCGAGCTCGGCTGCGTGGCTGCCATGGCCATGCTCGATCAGATCACCGAGCCCGGCTTCCTGGAGCATGTGAACCGAATGGGCGAGCGCTTCGTCAAGGGTTTCCAAAGGCTAAAGGAGAAGTACCCGGATCTGGTGGCCGGATGGAGGCAACTCGGGCTGATGATGGGCTTCGAGCTGACGGAAGACCGGATGGGGCCTATGATGACCTATGCCTTAGGCCATAACGGGGTTATCGCCATCTTCGCCGATTTCCGCCCCTCGACGATCCAGGTCCTGCCGCCGCTGATCATCCAGCCTGAGGAGGTCGATGAGGTGCTGGCGGCCATGGACCGAGCCCTGACCATGGTCGGCGAGATGGTCGCCGCCGGCATGCCTGCGCCGGAGATTCCCACCTA
>CAYYKQ010000116.1:0-4787 GCA_964440965.1 uncultured Anaerolineae bacterium
CCTTCACCTGATGAGCTCGCTCGCGGTAAGTTCGCGAAATTCTTTCACCCCAGTCGGCAGCGAGCGAGCTCATCACCCCGGCCACCAGCGAGCGAGCTCATCAGTAGACAGGCCTGAAACCTATCCCGGAATTGCCCGAACTTTGGGAACTTTTCTCTCCCACGAAGCGATCTTGGAAGCCGGGTCACTCCATCTCTGCGCAGGGTTTGGCCTTCATAGGAGAAGATCGCCCTTTTGGAGCCAAGCAGTCAATTGTGCAACAACTCTAGTATGCCTCAGGCCATCTGCTCCCTCCTGGCCTCCCTCTCCCTTTTGATCCGGCACGATAGGCAGAGGGTGGTATCGGGGATCGCCCTCAGGCGCTCGATAGCTATCGGCTTCCCGCATTCCTCGCATATGCCATATCTGCCCTGATCCATCAGGTGCAGGGCATGGTCGATGGAGGCCAATTTATGCTCCAGGCTTTGGGCAAGAGCCAGATTCTTCTCCCGCTCATAGAGGTTGAAATCGCCTTCATCCACATCGATATCCACTTCGCACTTCAGATATTCCCTCAGCCTGTCGAGTTTAACCTTCACCTCGGCCCTTTCCCTCTCGAGCCTCTCCCGCAGCTCCTCCAGTTCGGTTTCAGTAACCATCCAGCCTTCTCCTCCCTCCGGAAAGCCTTTATTGGATTCCCCTTTATATCACCTTTCAGTTTGCATGTCAAGCTGGGCACTTTCGTTTTTCAGCTTTTCTGGTATAATTAGGAAAGCAAAGGGCCTGATTCGGCTTTAAGACGGAGAAAATACATGTCAGATCGGGTTGTCTCGGGGCTTCCGCGGAGAGAGGAATTAGCTCTGGAAGCGTCTTTGCGCCCACAGCGTTTGTCCGAGTTCATCGGCCAGGAGAGGGTCAAGGAGAACCTCAAGATCTTCATCGAGGCGGCGAAGAGGCGGGGCGAGGCCCTGGACCATGTCCTCCTCTATGGCCCTCCGGGATTGGGCAAGACGACGCTGGCCCATTGCATCGCTAATGAGATGGGGGTGAACATCAAGGTCACCTCCGGCCCGGCCATCGAGCGCGCCGGGGACCTGGCAGCCATCTTGACCAACCTCCATGGAGGGGATGTCCTGTTCATTGATGAGATCCACCGCCTCAGCCATGTGGTGGAGGAGGTGCTCTATCCGGCTATGGAGGAGTTCGCCATTGACATCGTCATCGGCAAGGGGCCCAGCGCAAGGAGCATCCGCCTGAAGCTCCCCCCCTTCACCCTGGTCGGGGCGACCACGCGCCTCGCCCTTATGACCTCCCCCCTCAGGGCCCGCTTCGGCGTGGTCTACCGCCTCGATTTTTACAGCCTGGAGGCCATGAAGGCCATCGTGTGGCGTTCAGCCAGGATCCTGAAGGTGAACATCGACGAGGAGGGGGCGGAGGAGATAGCTCGACGGAGCCGGGGCACGCCGCGGGTGGCCAATCGCCTCCTCAAGAGGGTGCGCGACTACGCCCAGGTCAAAGCCGATGGGCGCATAACCCGCCAGGTGGCTCGCGAGGCCCTGGAGATGTTAGAGGTGGATGAGCTCGGCTTGGACGAGATAGACCGGAGGGTGCTATCCACCATCGTCGAGAAGTTCAACGGCGGCCCCGTGGGGCTGGAGACCATCGCTGCCGCCCTCTCCGAGGAGTCCGACACCATCATGGATGTGGTCGAGCCCTACCTCCTGCAATTGGGCTTCTTGGATCGCACCCCACGGGGGCGCGTGGCCACCAAGCTGGCCTACGAGCACTTAGGCATCCCTTACGACAAGGAGGAGCAGCCCAGACTGCTTTGAGGATCGCCCCTATGGAGGTGAAGTGACCCGGGTCATCGTCCTGGACGCCAACGGACAGGAACTTTCGCCCACCACGCCGGAGAAAGCGCAGCGGATGCTGGCCCAGGGGAAGGCCAAACTCGTGAGCGAAGAGCCCTTTGTTATCCAGCTTCCCTACGCCGTGGAACTCCCCAAGCCAGCGAAGGTCGAGGAAGGGAGAGTGGGCGAGGGGAAAAGGATCCTGCTTCACATCTGCTGCGCCCCCTGCGCCACCTACACCGTCGCTAGGCTGCGAGAGGAGGGCTTCGAGGTCACAGGCTTCTGGTACAACCCTAACATCCATCCCTGGACGGAGCACGAGAGACGGCGGGAATCCCTGGCTAGATACGCTGAGGCCATCGAGTTGCCGGTGATCTGGTATGAGCGTTACGAGATGCCGCTTTTCCTGCGGGCAGTGGCAGGGCACGAGAGGTTCGGGGAGCGCTGTCGAATCTGCTACCGGATGCGCTTGGAGAGGACGGCCAAGGTGGCCGTCGAGGGCGGCTTCGACGCCTTCACCACCACCCTCCTCATCAGCCCGTATCAGAACCAGGCCCTGATTCGCCGGATAGGCGAGGAGTTGGCAGCCGAGAACGGGGTGAAATTCCACTTCGAGAACTTCCGCCGTGGCTGGTCGGAGAGGGGGCGTTTGACCAAGGAGTATGACCTCTACCGCCAGCAGTACTGCGGCTGCATCTACAGCGAGTGGGAGCGGTACAACAAGGCCCACATCGATGAGCTTCTGATACCCGGGTGAAACCGGGATGTGGTAAGAGGATGGGCTATGGCTATCGGATTCATTATCGGCCTCCTCATCGGCATGGCCATCGGTTTCTGCTTAGGATCTGGATGGGTCCTGATAGACCGAGGATTGTCCAGCAAAAGCTGGGGAAAGGAGAAGATCGAGGAAGCCAGAGCCATTCGTTGGGGGGATGGAGAAATCTATTCAAAGGCATCGTATGGCTGATAGCAGGGACCATCGCCTTGGGTCTGATAATAGCGATAGCAGTGAGCTCCCGGTTGTGATGCTTCCCTCAGCCATCCGACGGTCTACCCAGCAATTCCTTTTTGGCTGCAAAATGGCATCCTCGCCGCGTGAATTCGTAGGGGTGTAGCGTCGCTACATCCTTACCCGAAATCTATTCCAGGCAGGTCGTTGGGGGCAAGCCCTGACACCATGCAGCTAAAGGGGTGATGGAGATGTTCGGTTTGGAAAGCATGGGAAAGATGCTCGTCCTGATGGGGCTGTTCATCATCTTTGTGGGGCTGCTTCTGATCTTCGCCCCCAAGATGAAGATGCCCTTCCTGGGAAGGCTTCCGGGGGACATCTACTACCAGAAGGGGCGCTTCAGCTTCTATTTCCCCATCGTCACCTGCATCCTGCTCAGCATCCTCTTAACCATCGTCCTGAACCTGATATTCCGCCTGCTGGGCAAGTAGAACCTCCTTAGGGGGCTGGATGCTCTGCTTTTTCACCTGGTGGCTGATAATCGAAGTGCTGAGCCTGGGGGCGGGCGCGGCCCTTCCCCGCCTTTGGGCTCGCGTGGGGAGTTGGCGCTCGGCCGCCTGGCGCCGGGCCTGGAAGGGGGCTTTCGCCCTCCTGCTCCTCTCCAGCCTGGTCTATCCCATCGTGTACACGCCCGTCCGGGTGAGGGACCGCTTCCCCGGCGCCCGCCCTCCCATCGGCACGCTGGATGGGATGGCCTTCATGTCCGTCGGCTCCTACACCTGGCCGGAGGACAACCTCATCGAGCTGAAATACGATTACCAGGCCATCCGATGGCTTCTGGCGAACGCGAAGGGCACGCCGGTGGTGGCCGAGGCAGCGTTGCCTACTATCGAGAGGGGGGCCTGCGGGTGGCCACCTACACCGGCCTCCCCACCCTCTTGGGGGCCCATTAGAGCGAGCAGCGCTGCGCCTGGCAGGTGGGCCGGCGCGACGGCCAGGTGTGCGAGTTCTTCAACACCCAGGACATCGCCCGCGCCCTCCAGCTCATCCGCGAGCTGCGAATCTCCTACATCTACATCGGCCAGTTAGAGCGGGCCGTTTACGACCCCGCCGGCCTAGCCAAGTTCGACGAGATGGTGCAGCGAGGGGAGTTGGAGGTGGCTTACGAGAATGAGAGGACGAGGATTTACAGGGTGAGATAGTAGAGGCTCTCATAGGGAGCAAGCAATATGGAGTGGATCAACCGCGTGGGGCTGATGTTCGAATTTCTGTCGTTCTGGTTCGCAGCGCCGGAGATATTGGGGGAGAAGCGGCTGAGGAAGCTGCTTGAATTAGGGCTGAAAGTGTTACCGGCGGCAGAGTGGGGGTTTTTGGCGGTGCTGGGGATGGGTTCGTGGGGGCTGGTAGTGGTATTGAAGATGGGCTTCCTTGAGTGGATGAGCCCGGTTGGGTGTATAGCGTTGTGGATAGGGGCAATAGCGGCGTTTGCGTTTGTCCTGGCGGGCAGGCTAGAGGGTAAACAGAGACCATTATCGTCGACGTTAATTATAGCGACGGTGGTCGGGCTAATAGTGGCATTGGGGTTGGCGGTGGTAACGAGGGTGAACTTGTTGGCATCGGTGGCATCGACGGTGGTGATGGGACTGGTGTTGGCACTGGCGGTGGCAGCAGGGTGGGCACTGCAATGTAAGGTTGTCTGGCCCTTAATGCGACGGTTAGTTGCCGACGAGCGTTTCCGCCAGCGTTCTCTTGCCTTAGGTGCTGTGCTGTTTGTGATAGGCTTTTTGTTGCAGATTGTCGCTACGTTCTAGGCTGGTGCTCTGAGTTTGATGATAGAGGGGCAAGAATGAGCGAGTATACCAGGGAGGAGATACCGGAGCTGATCGAGGAGAACGGAGGGCCTGAGGGGCTGGGCTTTGTGGCAGGCAAGCGGATCAGGCGGTCGCAGGACTATAAAGCTGGCGGGCTTCCACGCCTGCAATTGGGAGTGCGCCTTGGCGCATTTGAGC
>CAYYKQ010000117.1:0-4780 GCA_964440965.1 uncultured Anaerolineae bacterium
GGTCATTTTCGGAATGGTCTTAGATCCCTCTACTATTGTGCAACAACTCTAGTGCCACTGCGCCCTTACTCAGAATCCCCTGTTAAAGTAGTTGTAGGTGGCCTTGGAGATATCAGCTATCAGCGGGATGCTTGTCTCGAAATCCAACCGTCCCGGTCGGTGGACGAAGATGCTGATGACATAATCTCCACTGGGAGAGAAGACTATGGCGGCGTCGGCGTGGGTATCTTCGATCCAGCCGTGCTTATGGGCTATCCTCGTTCCATTGGGCAGGCCATCTTCGATGAGTGTACCCTCGTGGTTGGCCTCCATTAGGGAGAGGATCTCCTGGCACTCATGGGGGGTGATCTGGTCGGGATAGGCGGCGATGAGCGTTCCCCCTCCCCGAGCACACCAGTAGATCATCTCCAGCAGGAGCCCTATTTCTTTAGGAGTGGTCTGGATGTAGGGGTCGGGGTTGGTGTCCTTGTCGGTGCGAGAATTGGCAGGGGTGGATATCCTCGGAGGCGGGCCTTTGTTGCCGTAGGGGGTCATGAAGGTGTTCACCAGCCCTAAGTAACGCAGGGATTCGGTGAGTTCCTCAGCCCCACGGTGGGCATCGCCATCGCCGATGAGGGAGAGGAGCTGGTTGGCCGCGCAGTTCCTTCCAGAGAGGGTCAGGGTCTCGGTGAGGAATCCGGTCGTCTGAGCGTCGGGGGGTTCATCCAGATGGCGGAAGACCTCCTCGGCGATGGCCACTTTAAGGGTGCTCATCCCGGAGAAGGCCACATCGGCGTTTATCCCCATCTCCTCGCCGTCCGAGAGGCCCTTGACGAACACGCCGACGACGCCTGGAAAGTCCTCCAGGAGTTTTTCCAGAAGGCCCTTGAGGAGTCCGATATCCGGTTCAGGAGGGCGGATGGCCTCCACGACCAGATCCACCTTCCGCTCCTCAGTTGAGGTCAATGCCTTGATCACTAAGGGCAGGGAGGCCTCCACGTTCAAACGCTGCCCCGGTTGGCCGGGGGCAAAGGAGAGGGTTTCGAGCATGGCCTGGGGCCTGTGGAAGGGCCGGTCGTGCTGAGAGGCCACCTCTGAGAGGAATCGCTTTATCTCTTCCTCATCGTATGTGGCGTCCAGGGGGACATCGAGGGTGAGAATGGGGTGGCGAAGCAGGAAAGCCAGGAAATCTCTCCAGAATCCCATCTTCTCTCGGGCCCTTAGGGCCTGGGCCACCATCTCATCGGCCCTTACTCGGAAGCCGACATCCTTAGGGTAGAGGATCAAGCTCGTATCCAGGTAGTGCAGCTCCAGCGGCGCGTTGAATCTCTCCTCCAGGGTGCGCCTCGCTGCCTCCGGCTCCATTCCCCCGACGGGGATGCCTGCTAAAGAGATTCCTAAGGGGAAACGGCTGCGGTAGGCCCTGTATTGGGGAAATTGATGGGCCGCGGCCGAAGCGGCGATCACCAAGAGGACACATAGGGTTGCCTTCAGCTTTCCCATAGAGGCCTCCGAAACTTCAACCCCTGCAGGGTGTTCTTAGGGAAAGAGGGAAGTGAATTCATCCGTAGGAGGGTGCAATGGCCAGAGAGATGAAGTTGATCGTGAATCCAGCGGCCGCCAACGGAGGCGTAGGCAAGCGATGGCCGCAGATCCATGATTTCTTACGCAGCCAGGGGGCCGATTTCGATGCCGAGCTCACCAAGGCTCCCGGCCACGCCATAGAACTGGCCCGTCAGGCGATGGAAAAGGGCTACAAAATCATCGTCGCTGTGGGAGGGGATGGCACGGTCAACGAAGTCATCAACGGCCTGGTGGTCGAAGGGACTACTGGGGCGGATGTGGCCTTAGGGATGATCCCTTATGGCGTAGGGACTGACCTTGCCCGCACCTTAGGTATCCCCCGCGATTACAAGGAAGCCTGCAAGCTCCTCCTGAGGGGCGAGAGACGCACCGTCGACCTCGGCCAGATAACCTGCATCCATGAGGGCCGGGAGATAACTCGGTACTTCATCAACGCGGCTGGATTGGGCTTCGACGCCGAGGTGGCTGAGCTAACTAACCGCCTCTCCAAGCTCAAGGCCTTAGGGGGCACCATTCCTTACGTGATCTCCGTCCTCATCACCTTAGTGACCTACCGAAACAAGCGCATGGATATCACCTTCGATGGCCGGAATTTGAAGGCCTGTGTTAATCTGGCCATGGTCTGTAACGGCCAGTACTTAGCCGGTGGGATGCACATGGCCCCCCATGCTTCCTTGGACGATGGCTCCTTCGACCTCATCATCGTCGGCGACTTCGGCAAGCTGGAGCTCGTAGCCACTTTTCCCAGGGTTTACAAAGGGACCCATTTGACCCACCCCAAGGTCGACGAGTACCGAGATGTGAAGAAGGTACGGATCGAATCCCAGGAGAGGGCGCTCATCCAGGCCGAAGGCGAGATCGTAGGCGAGGCCCCGGCCACGTTCCGCATCATCCCCCATGCCCTGCAGGTATTGGTTTAGAGAGCGAAGGTGGAGAGCCGCTGCTACATTGCGTGGCAAACGATGATGTAAGGAGCAAGCTCCTTGCGGGCTTGCTCGCTGTTGATCGCAGGTAAGGCTCTGTCGGGCTCCCGCAAGCAGGCTCGTCACTGTCCTATCCCTTTACAGCTCAATAGGCTTGGAGAGCAGGGCCACCAGCAGTTTGACAGCGTTGGCCATATCGTTGTAGTCCACCATCTCCGAAGGGGTGTGTATGTAACGGCAGGGAATGGACACGCAGCCAGCGGGCACCCCCTCGCGCGAGACCTGAATGACCATAGCGTCGGTGGTGCCGCGCTCCAGGACCTCCAGCTGGTAGGGGATGCCCAACTCCTCGGCCGTCCTCACCAGCAGGTTTTTCACCCCTGGATGGGCAAGCATCCCCCTATCTTTGACCTTGATGGCCGGCCCCTTCCCCAAGGATACGGCCATCGTGTGAGCTTCGGGCGTGTCGCCGGTGCGGGTCACGTCCACCGAGAGGCCCAAGTCGGGTTGGATACCATAGGTGGAGGTTATGGCCCCGCGCAATCCCACCTCCTCCTGCACGCTGAAGACGAAGTAGACGTCGTGGGGTGTCTCTCTTAGCTCCCTCATGACCTGGATGAGCACCGCGCAGCCGGCGCGGTCATCTAAAGCCTTGGCTATGATGCGGTCGCCCTGGGCGACGAAGGGCCGTTGGAAGCAGGCTATGTCCCCTACCTCCACTGGAACCGAATCCTTATCCACAGCGCCGACGTCCAGGTAGAGCTTGTCGATGCTAGGGATCTTCTTTTCCTCCTCGGGCTCCCGTTTCTCCATGCCGATGGTGCCTATCGTGCCGTCGGCGAAGGAGACCCGTCCGCCCAGCAGGGTGAGGGGGCGCACCCCACCCACGGGGGCGAAGCGCAGGAACCCCTTCTCGTCCACGTGGGTGACGATGATGCCGATCTCGTCCATATGGGCGGCCAGCATCACCTTCTTTCCCCCGCCCTTGCCGCGCTTCAGGGCGATGAGGTTGCCCAGGGCATCGACCCTTATCTCGTCGGCCAACCCCTCGATCTCTGCCCTGATGACCTCCCGGATCTTCTCCTCGCGGCCCGAAGGGCCGTAAGTCTCGGTCAGCTTCTTGATCAGTTCCTTCATCGAGCGCTCTCCTCCAAATAGTCTATGTCATCCCCTGCTCCAGAAAAGCCCTCGCCCTCTCCAACGCGGGCAGAGAGCGGGCCTGGACGAGCCGGATGCCCAAAGCGGTGGCCACCGGCTCCAGCAACCTCCAGACCCGTTCCCGGGCGACGAAAATCTTGGCGGGAATGACACCCAAGCGGCGAAGCGCGTCCACAAACCTCTCCGGCGCCTTAGCCCACACCGCATCCAGCGACGGCTTCGGGGCCAGGACCTCCGACCCCAGGACGAACCCCGATTTGGACTCTACTGCCAGCAAAATGTAGGGAAAATAGGGCCGAGGATCGTCTTTGTCACGGACGTATACCGGCATGATGAACAGGTCTACCTCCAAGCCTATGGGCCGGCGCGGGAGTTGGGCCTGCATGGCTGCCAGGTCCGCCTCCTCGATCGGGGGCGGCAAGGGGCGCGCCTCAGGAGGGGGCGGCCTCATCCATTCGTCCTTCCAGGCCAGGGCCTCGCCCCGCCTTTCCGGCGTGCGGACCAAGTAGAGGCCCTCCCGCAGGGGGTCCAACAAAGTCGGATCCTCCCTCACCCGCAGGGCGACCTCCAGAGCCTGTTGCAGGGCCAGGGTCAGGAAACGCGCCTCCTCTGCGGTCAAAAACCAGGGGAAGTAGCCGGGTACGTAGCTTCGGAACAGGGGCCAAGCCTTCCGTCCTCGAAACTTGAGCCCCAGCGATTTGATGACCTGCAAGTCCTGTCGCCGCAACTCGCGACGGTCCTCGAAGGAGGCTTGCAGGAGAGGTATCTCCAGGAGGAAGGCGGGATCCGGTTCCTGAGGAGTTTCCATCCGCCAGAAGCCATCCAGCCCTTCCGAGCCCAGGTAGACGGCCAGGGCGAAGTGTTCACCCCTCATGCCCATGATGCTGCCGTAACCGATCTCCTTGGTTTCGGGGTTCCGAACGCCGAAGAGATGGGCCTCGGTCATCCACTCCCAGGGGCGGGCCTCTTTGAAGGCAATGGCGGCCTCGTAGAGCTGGCGCCATTCCTCGAGCGAAGGCTGTGTATCCATTGGACAATCTCCTTTTCAGGCGGAGAAGGCCAATCGCCGCTACATAGTAAGTAATGTACCGACGTTGCTTAAGCTGCCAGGGCCTCAGGGTAAATATAGACGGGCA
>CAYYKQ010000118.1:0-4766 GCA_964440965.1 uncultured Anaerolineae bacterium
ACTATGCTCGATGGGAGGTTCGTTTACCTCAGTGAAGGCTTTCCCTTGCAGGCTTAGAGGGCGAGCTCAGGGATCTCGCCCTCCGTTATGAATTCAGGGATGCGGAAATAAAAAAACCCGCAGGCTTGTATCCTGCGGGAGGGATAAGAGATTTACCTCAGCACCCGTTCGTCTCCCACCCTCTTGGTCACCTTCACCTCATCCAAGTGCTCCATCAGGGCCAGGATGTACCTGCGGCTGCTGGAGAACATATCCCTCACCTGGGCCACGGTGATGGAGCCCTCCTTCCTCAATCGCTCGATTATCCTTTCCACCATCTCCTCATAGGTCTCAGCCAGGAAGACCACATCCTTGCTCACCTTCACCAGTTTTCCTCCCTCGACGAGGGCGTTGAACACCTCCGTCCCCACCATCTCCTCGCACTCAGCCACCGAAGGAGGGGTGTAGGGACGGGCAGCGAATGCATCCAGGAGCTTATCCACTCTCTCCTGTTGGGCCGGACTGAACTTCACTTCGTGCTCTGCCAGGCGTACTACAGTTCCCTCCTCGAGGAGCTTCCCCTCTTTCACGGCCTGGGCTACTACCTCGTCGAAAAGTCCGGCTGGGAGGTGGAGGGAGGTCCTGAGTTCTTCGCGCGGCATCCCCCGGCGAAGGGGGTGGCGCCGGTGGTAATCCCTGAGGGAGGAACAGATGCGGGATAGGAGCCTCCGCCAGCCTTCCTCCGGGAGGAGCCGTCCTCCACTCAGGGCGATGACCTTGCCCTCGGCCTTCGATCTCTCCAGGGCCTCAACGACCGCTTTCTCTTCCCAGCCGCTGAGCCTGATCAACTCAGGCATTGTACACGGCTGGTGTGCCCTTAGGAGCTCCCGCAAAACCTCCTCGGGTTTGCCATAGGCTAAGGCCTCGAAATGTTCGATCACCTCGGGACGGAAGCGGCGGTATCGCCTGCGGGGGTGGGCATCCAGGATGCGGCCTCCGCCGATGGTCATGGGCGGGGATGGACGGCGGATGATGAACCGGTCGCCCCTCACCACCGCCGTCGGCTCGGAGAGGCATAGCTGTGCCCATCCCGTCTGGCCCGGAGCGATGGCCTCGGCCCCGATTATCCGCGCCCTGGCCATTATCTTCGCCGCCCCGGCGAAGAAGCGTAAGGAGGAGTTGTGGCGCAGGGGGGCGGGGGCGCTGGATAGCATGTGTAACTCCACGTCGAGGAGTTCGGTGGAAGCGAGCTGGCCAGGAGGGGCCACCACATCGCCTCGCTTGAGTTCCCCCTTGCTCACCCCTGCCAAGTTGATGGCCACCCGGCTGCCAGGCACAGCCCGCTCGATCCTCTCCTTGTGCGTCTCCAGGCCACGGATGCGCGCCTTAAGGCCCCGGGGCATGATCTCCACCTCCTGGCCGACCTCCAGGTGGCCGTCGATCAGGGTTCCGGTCACCACCGTGCCGAAGCCGGTGATGCTGAAGACCCGATCGATGGAAAGCCGCGGGCGGCCCAAGTCGCGGGGCGGAGGTGTGCTCTCCAGCACCCTGTCCAGTTCCCTCACCAGATCCGACAGTCCCCGGCCGGTTTTGGAGGAGACGGGGACGATGGGCACATCGGCGAGGGTGGTGCCCTCGAGCAGCTCCTCCACCTCCAGCTTGACCAGTTCTATCAGCTCCTCATCAACGAGGTCCACCTTAGTAAGGGCCACCACCCCATGCCTCACCTGCAGGAGGTTCAGGATGTCCAAATGCTCCTTGGTTTGGGGCATCACCCCTTCATCGGCGGCGACGACGAAAAGGGCGACGTCGATCCCCCCTACCCCGGCCAGCATATTGTCCACGAAATCCTCATGCCCAGGCACATCTACGATGCCTGCCTTCTGGCCGCTGGGGAGGGTCAGCCAGGCGAAGCCCAAGTCGATGGTCATCTCCCGTTCCTTCTCCTCCTTGAGGCGGTCGGGATCAATGCCTGTCAGAGCCTCGACCAGCTTCGATTTGCCGTGATCGACGTGTCCTGCCGTGCAGATCACGTGCAAGGCGAAGACCCTCCCTTCAGGCGTTGCCAAGGTACTCTTCCGCTTCTATGATCTGCTGTTCCAGCTGAGCCATCTGACGGCGGGCGAATTCCTGCCAGGCCTGCCAGAGGGCGAGGATCTGGGACTGGTTCGTGCGGCTCAGCTCCTCCAATCTCTCCAACCAAGCCCTTAGTTCCTCGTTATGCTTTTTCTGCTCGCCCCATTGATGCTCCCACAGGGTGAGCTGCTTCTTCCAGCGCTTCTCATCCTCCTCCCGCCACTCCGCCATCCTCTCCCTCATGCGCTCCTCGGCCAGCCTCTGCAGCTCCATCACCTCGGCCTGCTTCTGCTCCAGGCGCTTCTTAAACTTCTCCAGGTCCTCCAGGGCCTGTTTGCTCTTGTTATACAACTCCTTGAAGCGCTGGAAGCTTTCTTTGAACTCCTCCGCTCTCCGCTGTATCTCCTCGGCCTCCTCGGCCCATGCTTCCATCTGTTTCTGGCGCCGAAGCTCGTTGAGCCGCATGGTCTCCATCAATTGCATCTGCTCTTGCCGCTGTTCCTGTTGCAACCCGAGTTGCTCGTCGAGCTGCTGTTTATACCGCCGATTCTCCTCCTCCAGGAGCCTCAGCTTGGTCGCTTGGGCCTCGCTCAATTCGAGCAGTTTAGTGGTCTCTCCCTCCAGTTCGGCGATCCGCTTGCCGTCCTTCCGGCGTTGCTCTTTCAGATACACCAGGTCGTTGGCGAACCCCTCGCTCTCCTTGCCGAGATCGGCCACCTCCCGTTGGAGGTCCATGAGCAGCTCGTTCAAGCGTTGCTCCTCAGCCCGCCTGGCTTGGAGCTCCTCCTCGAACCGGGATAGCTTTTGCAGGTCCCTCCTCACCTTAGCTAACGCCCTGGCCTGACTCTCCCTTTCCATCTGCCTAAGTCGATTCGCCTCCGCCTCGGCCTTCTGGCGTTGCTCATCATGCCTCTTCAGCATCAACGCCACCTCATCTTTGAATTGCTGCAGGAGGCCGTCGAACTGGGAGAGTCTGGTCAGCTGGGCCTGTGCTCCAGCCAGCCTCTCCCCCAAGTCCTGGATCCTCTTTGCCTGGGCCGTCAACTCTGTGGCCTGGCTCTCCAACTGCTGCCTCAGCTTGGTCAACTCGGCTTTATCCCGTCGGCGTTCCTCGTCCAGCCAGGTGAGCATCTGGGCCATTTGCTCTAAGTTCATGGGATTTCTCTCCTTGATTGCAGAACCGATTAGGCAACCGCTCTAATTATATCATGCTTCACCTATCTTATGCCAGATGAGGCTTAGGGGCTATTTGGCGTACAGGATGCGCCCACAGCCATCGCAGAAGTTCAACCCCTCCCCGCGCCGCACCTGTTGCGCTTTGCCGCTGGGCAAAGTCACCCCACAGCCCTGACAGACCCTGCCGTTGAGGAGGGCTACTGCCCTCCCTCCCTTGCGACGACAGAGATTATCGTACAGGATCAGGTCATCGGCGGCTATCATCCTTCGAAGTTTGGCTTGTTCCCCTCTCAGGCGGATCAGCTTAGTTTCCAATTCCCTCTGTTCGGCCGTGAGCCGCTCCCTATCCCTTAGCCAATCCGCTTCGAGGCGCGCCAGTTCCCCCCGTCGCTCGGCAAGTTCCCCCTCCTTCTCCTCCAGGGCGATCATGGCCTCCAGCATCCTGTCCTCTTGCCGCTCTTTTCTGCGCTCTAAGTAGCCGAGTTCCTCCTCCAAAGAGGCCAGCTCTTTAGGATTTTTGATCCGCCCGCCGTATAGCTTCTCCCTAGTCGCCTCGATCTTCTCGGCCAGCCCTTCTATCTCCAATTCGAGGTCTTGCAATTCGGTTTGCCAGTGGCGCCATTGGGCTTCGACCTTCTCCACGGCTTGGCGAGCCCGTCGCAATCGCTCGCTTTCCTCCAGGCCGGCCTTCACTTCTTTCAGGCGACGCTCAGCCTCAGCGATCTCCAATTCGACGGTCTGCAGGCGATAGAGTTGACCAACCCTGTTCATCTCATCTCCCCTCCATGGATGCCAACTTCGCGGCGAAGCCTTCGCAGAAACTTGACCGATCTGAGCTCCTGTTCCAGGTTATAGACGATGTATCTCTGCATGAGCGCTTCCAGCTCGGCGTGCAACTGGGGGCTAATGTGAACCCTTCGGCAGAGGTCGTAATCGCTGGTCTGCAGCAGCCGGAGCACTCTGAGGGCTCCCGCCGAGATCTTCTTCGCCCCCGGTTTGCCCTTGCCGCAGTTAGGGCAGAGGACGCCGCCTTCAGCTGGGCTGAAGAAGCTGACTTCGAAGTCGATCTCTCTCTCACACTCCACACAGCGGAAGAGTTGGGGGCGATAGCCGACCAAAGCAAGGAGGTGGAGTTCAAAAAAACGGGCCGCCAGGGCAAGGTCATCTTCCTCGCCCAGGCGGCCCAGAGTGGCCAGGAGGAGGTCGAAAAGGGACCGATTCTCCACCCCCTCTTCGACGAATCTATCCACGAGTTCGGCCACGTAGTAAGCATAGGTAGTGCGCAGGAGGTCCTCCCGCAGGGAGATGAAGGGGTGGATGGTCTCAGCCTGAGTTATGATATCCAGTTCGCGCCCCTTGGCGATCAGAAGCTGGCTGTGGGTGAAGGGCTCCAAATGGCCGCTTTTGCGACTGGTTGGCTTGCGTATCCCCTTGGCGACGGCCCTGATCTTGCCCAATCCGGGCGTGTAAAGGGTCAGCAGCCTGTCGGCTTCGCCGAAATCCCTCCGCTTAAGGATGATCGCTTCCGTTCGATA
>CAYYKQ010000119.1:0-4760 GCA_964440965.1 uncultured Anaerolineae bacterium
AGTGATGCCTTCAACGTGGTAGAGGGCCACCGCCCCGCTGGCAGCCATGGCTGCCCCCAGCGCCCTCAACTTCCCTCCCCTTCCCGCTTCCCGCCCCAAACCTTTGAAGTATGGCACCCCGCTCTTAGTCAGCCTGCCCACCATGTATCCCAACGCCCCGAAATCGGCCGTGGTCTCCACCGGACAGCGGACCTCGACCACGAAATTGGCCCTGCGGTTCTCGTCCAGATGGAAGCCATAGGCGGCTGTGCGACCGGTTATGGCTGCGGCCAGAGCTCCCGGTCCTCCCTCTCGGTTAGTGCGAGCCCCCAGGACGGAGTTAGCGAAGCTCACCGCCGAGGATTCGCTCCAGGCGATGTGCTCTCCCATTGCGGGCACATTGCCGATAAGGTAGGGGGTGCACGAGCAGGTCGGCGTGATACCCATCCTCTTGAATACCTGGATGACCTCCAACTGCTTGTGGGCGAACCCCTTCGGGATGCCCAGTTCCTGCCAATTGGTGAGGTCCATCCCCGCCGGATTCAGTGTGGTGGGGACCCTGACCTTCGCCCCTCCTTCGGCCAACTCCCGTAGGAAACCCAACCCGGCCTCGCCTAAGCTTTGGTAGCTCACGCCGGCCACCTGCGCGCTGGTGATGGGCACAAGCTCCTCAGCGCCATAGATTTCGCCCAGGGCGACCACAATCTCCATCGCCTTCTGCACCCCTGGGCCGTATTCGCCGTCAAGCATAGCCTGTTCCTCAGAGGTTAAGCGCATCGCATCCTCATTTTAGCACAGCCAAGGGGCTTTGTAAAGCATAGGATGGAAATTGTGCTGAGGCGCATTCCCATCCGCATCGCGACGAGAATGGTTTTCGCACTCCACAATTCCTGAAGCGTAGTTGCTCAAAACGCTGAACTGTACTATACTCTGAGTGATGGCGTACCTGCAAGATGCGGGCAGGTACGCCAGAGGTGGGGGATGTACGACGTCGTAGTCGTGGGGGCCGGACACGCCGGCTGCGAGGCGGCTCTGGCTGCGGCGAGGATAGGAGCACGGGCGCTGCTCCTGACCATGAACTTAGACCTCATTGATCAGGTTCCAGCCTGCCACCGTGGGCCAGGCCTCCCGCCTCGAGGGCGTCACCCCATCCGATATCTCCATCCTGCTGATCCATTTGGAGAAATCCGCCATACGCCAGCATAAGGAGCGAGCTCAAGAATGTTGCCGCCAGATTTGATGGGCCATATCGAAAGGGGCCTGGAGATAGCAGCTGCTGTCACCGGCGCACTGGTCGCCTCCCTGTGGCTAAGCATGCTCATCTGGACATTCAACGATATCCGCTCCCGCTCCAGGGACATCTTCTTCCAGCTCTTAGCCGCCCTTCTGGTCCTGATCCTAGGGCCGATAGGGCTTTTCCTCTACCTCATCCTGCGCCCCAAGGAGACCCTGGCCGAGGTCTACGCTCGTACTCTGGAGGAAGAGGCCCTGCTGCAGGATATCGAAGAGGTGGAGGTCTGCCCAAATTGCAAACGCAGGGTCCGGCCTGAGTTCCTGGTTTGCCCGTATTGCCATGCTCAATTGAAAAAGGCCTGCCCCAATTGTGGCCGCCTTTTGCACCTCCAATGGGATATCTGCCCCTACTGTGGAACCGCCCTCGCCGTGGAACCTCCATCCAACGTGGAAGAAAGCGAAGCCACCTGATGGCGGACAGGGGGCCTGTTAACGTCCCATTCTGATGAAGGGCCTCGCCCTCGAATGATGAGCAAGCAGAGGGGTCGAGTGCCCGGAGCGCTCGGTACTAGAGTTGTGAGAGGCGAAGGATGGATAAGGAAATGGACGGACGGATTTCTGAGCTTCAAGAGCAGCTGAGGCAGGGCAAGATAACCCGACGGGAGTTCCTGCGCTATGCGACCCTTTTGGGTTTCTCCTTAGCGGCGGCTGAGGTCCTCGCCGCCTGCCACCCGACGATGCCCTCCACGCCGACATCCACACCACCCAAGCCGGAGGCGAAGGGGATGGGAGTTGAGCCGGAGGAAGCGAGCACCCCACCCCTTCCTGCCCGTGAGGCGATGTGGTACACCCCTTTGACGGACAACAAAGTCCAATGTGAACTCTGCCCCAGGAGGTGCATCGCTCTAGATGGACAACGGGGATACTGCGAGGTGAGGGAGAACCGAGGCGGGAAGCTCTATACTCTGGTCTACGGCAACCCCTGCGCCGTACACATCGATCCCATCGAGAAGAAGCCCTTCAACCATTTCCTACCTGCAACGACCGCCCTCTCCATAGCCACAGTGGGGTGCAACCTCGAGTGCGCCTATTGCCAGAATTGGCATATCTCACAGGCTAGGCCAGAGGAGGTCCAAAGTTACGACCTCCCACCGGAGGAAGTGGTGAAGATAGCTCTGGAGAAAGAGTGCGAATCCATCGCCTACACCTACACCGAACCAACCATCTTCTACGAATACATGTTCGATACGGCCAAACTGGCGCGTTCCAAGGGGATCAGAAACGTCATTGTCACCGCTGGCTTTATCAACCTCGAACCCCTCCGAGAGCTCTGCAAATTCATCGATGCCATCAGAGTAGACCTTAAGGGATTTACCCAGGATTTCTACATGAATGTCTGCAATGGGGCATTGGGGCCGGTGCTGAAGACGCTGAAGACCATTCAGGAAGAGGGGGTCTGGCTGGAGATCATCAACCTGGTGGTCCCCACCCTCAACGACGATCCTAAAGATATCAAGCGGATGTGCCAGTGGATAAAGGGGAACCTGGGGTTCGATGTCCCGCTCCACTTCACCCGCTTCTACCCCATGTACAAGCTCAAGAGCCTGCCACCTACCCCGATCGAGACCTTGGAGAAGGCGCGCGAGATCGCCCTGAATGAGGGGCTGCACTACGTCTACATCGGGAATGTCCCCGGCCATCCCGCTGAGGACACCTACTGCCCTAAATGCGGCAAGCTGCTTATCGATCGGGCGGGGTTCTTCGTGACAGAGAACCACATCGTCGATGGGAAGTGCGAATATTGCGGGGAACCCATCCCTGGGGTATGGAAGTAAGACGGGTGCCAGGCAGGCTAAAGCAGCGCTTCGTTATATCATCCGCTATCGGCATGCGCTCAAAGGCATGTCGAAAGGAGGCATCTCCAAATGAAAGGACTTCTGCTTATGCCCTTTCTTCTCACCGTAGGAGCTTTCCTCCTCGCCTGCGCTGCTCCCTCGCTGACGCCCAGGCCCACCTCGATCGTCGGCCAGATCCACCATTGCAGCGGGGCGGGGCAGTGGTTCCCCGCTGACCCGGAAAAGCTGAGGAAGATGGTGGATGCCTACTTAGACCAGGCGGAGCGGAGGGTGGAGGCCGAGCCCATCGCCATCGTCGTCCCCCATGCGGGCTATGTCTTTTCGGGGCAGGTGGCAGCCTACGCCTTTAAGGAGGTCGAAGGGGCGGATTACGATGTGATCGTAGTCATCGGCGATACCCACACCGGAGCCGGATCCAGCGCTATCGCCGTCTACACCGAGGGCGCTTTCGAGACCCCGCTCGGGCTGGTTCCTGTTGACGGAGAGGTAGCCCAGGCTATCGTAGCCGCCGATGAGCGCATCTCCCGCGACCTGCCCGCCTTCGCCAATGAGCACCCTATTGAGAACCAACTCCCCTTCCTGCAGCGGGTCTGCACAAAGCTGAAAATCGTCCCCATCGTCTTCCGCGAACCCTCCCTGGAGAATGCTCAGATCCTGAGCAGAGCTTTGGTCAAAGCCTTGGCTGGGAAGAAAGCCCTCATTGTGGCCTCGACCGACCTCTCCCATTATCCTTCTTATGAAGATGCCCTCAAAGTAGATGCGGCCACCCTGGCCGCTGTAGAGAGTATGGATCCTCAGCAGCTGCTCGACACCGCTGATGAGTACATGAAGAAAGGCATCCCCAATCTGGTCACCTGTTTCTGCAGCAGGGGAGCTCTGCTGACAGCCATGCTTACTGCCCCCAAGTTGGGGGCAAACCAAGTTACGGTGCTCAAATATGCCAATTCCGGCGATACCCCCTTCGGCGACCGTCGCCAAGTGGTGGGCTACGGGGCGGTGATGTTCTGGCAAGGGGAGAGAGGACCATCCAGCTTCGCTGTGCCCACCAGCGTGAGCCCGCCTCAACCTGCCCCGCTGACCCCAAGCGAGAGGGGGAAGCTCCTGAAGATCGCCCGTCAGACCGTCGCTCAATTTCTGGAAGCTGGAGTGGCCCCTATGTTCACCCCCACTGAGCCCGGCCTCCTGCAGGAGCGAGGGGCCTTCGTCACCCTCAAGAAACATGGCCAGCTCAGGGGTTGCATCGGCAGGCTGATCGCCGAAGGCCCCCTCTACCTCACCGTCCAGCGAGTGGCCATGGAAGCCGCGGTAAACGATGCTCGATTCCCTCCTGTAACTCCCGATGAGCTCCCCGAGATCGAAATCGAAATCTCTGTCCTCTCGCCCCTCGAGCCCGTTGAAGACATCAGCCAGATCGAGGTGGGGAAGCACGGCCTGCTCATCGTCAAAGGCGGGCATCAGGGGGTGCTTTTGCCCCAGGTGGCAACGGAGCAGGGCTGGGATAGGAAGGAGTTTCTGCGCGGGGTCTGCCGCAAGGCGGGGTTGCCGGAGGATGCGTGGAAGGATGCCAAGCTCTATATCTTCACCGCAGAGGTGTTCAGGGAATAGGATGCAGCGCTACACCCTCCGCGCCAAGAAACCCTGGCAAAGATCGCCAGGGTTTATCTCGCTTAAATAAACTCCGTGCAACCACTC
>CAYYKQ010000120.1:0-4737 GCA_964440965.1 uncultured Anaerolineae bacterium
AAAGGGTCATCATCGTCCTCAGCCTCCTTTTGGACCCCAAGATGTTGATACTGGACGAGCCTACCACCGCGCTGGATGTGGTGACCCAGGCCTACATCCTCGACATCCTGGCCGAAATCCGCCAGAAGTTAGGGCTGACGATGATGCTCCTCACCCACGACATGTCTATTGTGGCTAAGATAGCCGACAGGGTGACCGTGATGTACGCTGGGAAGATCATGGAGGTAGGGAGAATAGAGGAGATATTCTACGACGCCAAGCATCCCTACACCGTCGGGCTCATCAATGCTGCCCCCTCCCTTGTCGGCGACATCGCCGACAAGAAGCCCATCCCCGGCTCGCCGCCCAACCTTCTCAACCCCCCGCCCGGCTGTCCCTTCCATCCCCGTTGCGCATACGCCACCGATCGCTGCCGAGAGGAGGAGCCGGAGCTGAAAGAGATCGGCGATGGGAGGCTGGTGGCCTGCCATAATTGGTGGCTGATAGGATAATCTCTAACCTCCCTAAGAGCTCTGGTCTCTCGGAGAGATTAGAAAGAGCGAAAAGGAAGTACGGCAATGAAAAGGCAATTTGTCCTTGTAATTCTCACTGTTAGCTTGTTTATCGTGGTGTTGCTGTTGCAATGGGACATTATCGCACTCGAATCGGTGTCAAGTGCAGCAGCTAACCCCACAAACCTTGCGCAAGTGAGTTCCAGTTCCGGCGAAGGAGAGTTCATCACAGCCGCTTGGTGGACCCTTCCGCCGGGCTACCACGGCAACCCATTTGCTCCTGATGGCGTCGGAGGGGCCTGGTGGTGGGTATTCGAACCCTTATTCGTCTATGTGCCGGCGACTGGAGAGAGTATCCCACGCCTGGGCGTCTCCTTTATGGAGACCACAGATTCTTTCACCGTGACACTTCGTACGAACGCTTTCTGGCACGATGGAACTCCCTTCACCTCAAAGGACGTCTGGTCAACCTTCATGCTCGGGTACCTCTACGACTGGACCATCTGGGATTACCTCGATGAGATCCAGACCCCCGATGATTACACTGTCGTCTTCCGCTGGGAGACGCCGACGATATTCGGGAAGCAGTTCATGGGACGACGTGTCATCTGCGCCCCCTATCATCTCTACCGGGAGTGGGCCGACCAAGTCGATCTAACTGTGCCTCCGGATGAGGAGCCGAACCAGTCGGTCAAAGCAGGGTTGGAAGCTTTCAGGCCGGAAATGCCCATTGGGACCGGGCCCTTTAAGTTGGACACGGTCACGGACTCAGAGATGATACTAACCAAGTTCCCCCGTCATTACGCCGCTGATAAGGTTGATTTCAACAAAGTCAAAATCTTAAAGTGGGAATCCAGTGAGGTGATGTGGGATCGCCTCAAGAATGGGGAAGTGGATGCCGCGCACCCAGCAACGCCCAAGGATCAAACCGAGGAAATCATGACAGCGCAGCCCACGATGAAGCTCGCTCTCCCCTCTGACCTGGCGGAGTTCTCCCTCCTCTTCAATCTTCGCGAGGCTCCGCTTTCAGAGAAGAAGTTCCGCGAAGGAATTGCCCATGCCATTGACCGAGACGAGGTCCGTGAGGTTTCCTACTTCTATGGCCTTACGGACGCCACATACGCCACCGGCGTACCCCCCTCCTTCATGGATCAGTGGCTCTCGGCCGAGTTCTTGGAGACGTTAACTGCCTATGAGTATTACACCCCCACGGCGGAAGTGCTCCTGACCGAGCTTGGCTATGTGAGGGGTACGGATGGCTTCTGGGAAACACCTGAAGGGGTTGATCTCGAATTCGAGATCATCGCTCCTGCCGGTTGGTCGGATTGGGTTGGTGGTGCTGAGATCATAGCCAACCAACTTGTCACCTTCGGCATCAAGGCCGAGGCCAGCGCTGTTTCTGGATGGGAATATTGGAGGAAGCTAAACGAGGGGGAGTACCAGATGGCCATAGATTGGGCGGCCACCTGGTGGCATTTTGCCCATCCCTGGGCAGGATATAACCGCATGTTTGCAGGTGAAACCGCGCAGAGGGTCGGCTTCCCCGAAGAGGTGGAGGGGCCGGAGGGTGAGATGATTGACCTTCTTGACCTCGTTATGCAGCTGGGCGCGACCTTCGAGCTGGACCGGCAGAAGGAAATTGTGGAAATGCTAGCTTGGGTCGCCAACGAGTACCTGCCCCAGCTCCCCTACCTCGAGAAGCGTCTGCAGATCTTTCACCTCGATGGGGTACGTGTAATGGGCTGGCCTGATAATGATGATCCTATCTGGTCAGTGGCACCAGGGGGCGTCGAGCGTTTGTACTGCACGCTGATGACAGAGGGTACGATCAAAGCTGTTCGGCACATCTTCCTGCCGATCGTATTGAAGAATGCTGGCGAGTCATAGCATCGAGCTGTCTTACTCCCCGAGAGCTTGAAGCTCTCGGGGAGGCAAAGGATGGCGAAAAATGGCTGAACCCATAATCGAGCTCAAAGATGTGAATATGACCTTCAAGCGGGGCTGGCTCATGCGTCAGGGCCAGATCCAGGCCGTGGTGAGGGCCTCCTTAGATATCAAGGAGGGCGAGATCTTGGCCTTGGTCGGCGAGTCGGGCTGTGGAAAGACGACCTTGGGGAAGATCATGGTTGGCCTTCTCAGGCCAACTTCTGGGCAGGTGCTTTACAAAGGCAAGGACATCTGGGCGATGCCCAAAGGCGAATTCCGAGAGTATCGCCGCAACGCTCAGATAGTCCACCAGGACTCCTATGCCGCATTGAACCCTGTGAGGACCGTTTATCAGAGCCTGAGTGCCCCTTTCCTCCATTATCATTTAGCCAGGAATCGCCGTGAAGCCAGGGAGAAGGTGGCCGAGCTCCTCGAGCTCATGGGCCTCACTCCGCCGGAGGAGTTCCTGGATAAGTATCCCCATCAGCTCAGCGGTGGACAGCGGCAGCGGGTGGTCCTGGCCAGGGCCGTCTCCCTCAGGCCGAAGCTCATCGTGGCCGACGAGCCCGTCTCCATGATAGATGTCTCCCTCAGGCTCTCCATCCTCGACTTGATGCACAGGCTGAATGAGAGGTTTGGCATCGCTTTCCTCTACATCACCCACGACCTGGCAACGGCCAGGTACTTCGTCAAAGGCGGCAGGATAGCAGTGATGTATCTGGGGCAACTAGTGGAGATGGGGAAGCTGGGGGAGGTTATAGAGAGACCTCGTCATCCCTACCTCCAAGCGCTGCTCTCGGCGGTGCCCGTGCCCGACCCCAAAAAAGCCAGGGAGAAGAGGCCGCTCCCGCTGAAGAGCCTCGAATTCCCTGACCCCACCAAGCCCCCCAGCGGCTGCCGTTTCCATCCCCGCTGCCCCTATGCCGAGGAGATCTGCACCCGGGAGGTTCCGGCCCTCAGACCATTGGACGGCCGTTTAATTGCCTGTCACCTTGCTGAAAGGATTCCGGAATGGCGCCCGTTGTAGGGAGGATAGCTTTTAACATAGGGGTTTTGCTCGTCGTCCTCTCCCTCGCCGTGCTGCCCTTCTTGCCTAGGGGCTCGGCGGAGTTCGTGGTTGATGTGATCGCCTTTGTGCTCAGTTCCGTCTTCCTGGCGCTGGTGGTGTGGGATGTCCGTAGGCAGACTCGCCTCCCCAGGAGGAAGCCCCCCGATAGTAGGGAAGAGGAGGATTGAGGGACTCGATCGAAGCAGGCCACTTCCTGCCCCGCCGGGTCAGGATTTCGGTCCTTGAAGGGCGGTGCGGTGTCCTGATCGCCGCTGCACCGCTTCTTTTTGATTATGCAAGCGAACAGGAGCACTACAACGAATTTAGAATCGCTCATATTCGAATATGGTGCACAGCGACGTCCCCTGCAAGGCGGCGGTGCACGCTATGCATATGAACGAATTTGGAGAGGATCGAGTTGGCCAATTCGTTTACTTCCAAATTCGCTGTAGTGTTTCGGAGGAAGCCCTCATGATCGGCCTGCAACGAAAGATCGTGAAACTCGTTCCTTACTCTCCCGAGTGGCCGCGGTTGTTTGCCCAGGAGGAGCGCCTGTTGCGGGCGGCCATCGGCGCATACGCGGTGGACATCCAACATGTGGGAAGCACCGCCATCCCCGGAATGGAGGCCAAACCCATCATTGACATCGCCGTTGGCTTGCGACGGCTGGAGGATGTGGAAAAGTGCATCGAGCCGCTGGAACGGCTGGGGTATGAGTACAAAGGGAATGAGGGGCATCCCGACAGGCACTTCTTCGTCAAAGGGGATCCCAGCCGCAGGACGCACTACCTGCACATGGTGGAATGGGGCAGCGAGACTTGGAGAAGCTACATTCGCTTCAGGGACTATCTCCGCCAGCACAAGGAGGTGGCCGAGGAATATGCCAGGCTCAAGAGGGAGCTGGCCCGCAAATCCCAGGGCAATCGCGATCTCTACACCCCGGGTAAGGCCGAATTCGTCCAGTCGGTGTTGAGAATGGCTGAAAGGGAAGATAAGTGATGGCCCCAATGATCGTCGCCCAGGAACTTTATCGAGAGTTCCGCACCCCCAAGCGCTACCCCGGCTTTCGGGGCTCCATCCGCACCCTCTTCACCAGGGAGTACGAGATCGTGCGGGCCGTGGACCACGTCTCCTTCTCCATCGAGCGAGGGGAGCTGGTGGGCTACATCGGGCCCAACGGGGCGGGGAAGTCCACCACCATCAAGATGCTCACCGGGGTGCTGGTGCCCACCAGTGGCCATGTGGAGACGGGAGGTCTTATCCCCTACAGAA
>CAYYKQ010000121.1:0-4600 GCA_964440965.1 uncultured Anaerolineae bacterium
ATTAACGAAGCCAATGGTGCCATCAACTTTGCCAAAGATGGACATTTCGGGGGAAATGGGGTAGAATTACACCGAATCCGCAGCTTTCATTAAGGGAAAACTGCATAAGCCTGGATTGAAGCGAGATGGATCTGCGTTCTTTCCTGGAAAAAGTTAAAGATCGGCTCATCATCATTAAGAGGGAGGTCGATCCCTACCTGGAGATGGCTCGCCTCACCTATGAGCTGGATGGCAGGCCCATCCTCTTCACCAACGTGAAGGGCTCCAGCTATCGGGTTGTGGCTGGCATCTGCTCGCGCAGGGAGTATCTCGCATTGGGCCTGGGGGTAGACGAAAACCGAGTGCTCTTCGCTTTAGCCGAGGCGCTAGCCAACCCTTTATCACCCGAGATCGTCGCCGAGGCCCCCTGCCAGGAGGTGATCGAAAGGGAGGTCAATTTGGATTCACTTCCTATCCTAACCCATCTGCCCGGTGACGGCGGCCCCTATATCACGGCAGGGGTGGCCATCATCAAGGACCCTGACTATGGCCGAAACATGTGCTTCCACCGCCTGATGAAGCTGGATTCCCACAGCTTCGTGGCTCGCATCGTGGAAGGGAGGGGAACGGATACCGCCCTGAGAAAGGCGGAGGGCGATCTGGAGGTGGCTATCTGCATCGGCAATTCCATCCCTGTGCTCCTGGCGGCGGCTATGTCTCCCCCGAAGGGGGTGGATGAGCTAGCTATAGCCAATGCCCTTCATCCCACTCCTTTAACGAGGTGCATCACCAAGGACTTAGAAGTCCCCGCCGAGTGCGAGATCGTCCTGGAGGGCCGAATCACCAGGCGCAAGGCCAGGGAGGGTCCCTTCCTCGATCTCACAGGGACCTGGGATCTGGTGAGGGAGCAGCCAGTGGTGGAGATAGACTGCATCACCCACCGCCGGGATGCCATCTATCAAGCCCTCCTGCCGGGCGGAAGCGAGCATAAACTGCTCATGGGGGTCCCCCGTGAGCCGAGCATCTACATCGAGGTGAGCAAGGTCTGTGATTGCAGGGATGTCGTGCTCACCAGAGGCGGGATGAACTGGCTCCACGCGGTGGTTCAGATCGAGAAGCGTCACCCCGACGACGGCCTTAAGGCCATAGAGGCTGCTTTCCGCGGCCACCGATCCCTCAAGCATGTGGTGGTGGTGGACGAGGACATCGACATTCGGGATCCAAGTGAGGTGGAATGGGCCATTGCCACCCGCTTTCAGGCCGATCGCGACCTGATCGTGTTAAGCGATCAGCCCGGCAGTTCCTTAGACCCCTCGGCGCTTCACATCCCGGGTCAGAAAGCGCGTACAGCCAAGGTAGGTCTGGATGCCACCATCCCTTGGCGCAGACACGACGGTTCACTGCGCACCGGCGAAGAGAGGGAAAGGTTTAAAAGGGTTAGGAAAAGAGAGGAAGGGTTGAAATTAACGGCCCAGAGGAGGAAAAGGGATCGGAGGAGCTATGGATGAGAAGGTCGTTGAATACCATCCCACCATCAAGGAGTTGCCCCTGAGCGAGAGGCCGCGCGAGAGGCTGAAGAAGTACGGGGCGGGCTCCCTCTCCACCGCAGAATTGTTGGCCATCATCCTGCGAACGGGGGTAGGCGGGGAGAGCGCCATTGACGTGGCCATGAGGCTTCTGGCTAAGTTCAGGGGGCTCCTGGGTTTAGCTAAGGCCAGCTTCGCCGAGCTGGAGAAGGAGCACGGCTTGGGCCTGGCCAAGGCAGCTCAGCTCAAAGCGGCTTTCGAACTCGGGAGGAGGATGGTGGTCGCCTCCCCCAGGGAGCGTCCTCAGATCAAATCCCCTGCCGAGGCAGCCAACCTCTTAATGCTGGAAATGGGGATGCTCCAGCAGGAGCACATGCGCACTATCCTCCTGGACTCCAAAAACAGGGTCTTGGCCATCCCCACCATCTACATCGGAAGCCTTAATGCCTCCATGATCCGCATAGGCGAACTCTTCCGCGAAGCTATCAAGCAGAACGCCGCTGCCATCATTGTGGTTCACAACCATCCCTCGGGTGATCCCACCCCCTCGTTAGAGGACGTCAAAATCACTAAACTGCTCACTCGAGCGGGAGAACTCTTGGATATCGAGGTCCTTGACCATTTGATCATCGGCCGACAGCGGTATGTGAGTTTGAAAGAGCGCGGATTGGGATTCGACTGATTTATCTCCAAGGGGATGCCGGGGCCGGAATCGGCTACGCTGATAAGCACCTCTCCCCGCTTCGCCTCTGCAGAGATGGCTACCCAGCCCTTCGAGGGTGTGAACTTGATGACGTTGTCAAGCAAGTTGGCCAAGATCTAAGCCACAATGTCCCTATCGGCCTTGACGGGGGGAAGGTCATCGGCGATGGAGGTCCTCAATTCCAGCCCCTTCTCTTTGAGACCGGAGTCAGCCTGAGCTAAGCAGCTCTTTATCACCTCCGCCACTTTCACCTTTTGCAGCTTAAGGGGCATCTTCCCTTCCTTACGCTTGGCCGTTTAAGTTGAGTATAGGCCCGTTGCAGCTCCCTATTCCTCGCCTCTAACTCACGATGCTTCTCCATGAGTCTGGTGTTCGATTCCCTCAGCTGGGCAATTGATTGCTTGTTAAGCTGGCGCAGCCTGGCTTTACTGATGTTTTCCTTAGCGACCGCTGCCAGGCCCCATGGCTTGAAGGGTTTGATCAGGTAATCGTCTGCCCCCCGTTTCATGGCTTTGACCGCTATCTCCTCGGAGCCATGGGCGATCATCATCACCACCGCCACATCAGGGTGTTTTTTTCCTTACCTCGCTCAGGACGTCTAAACCGCTCATCTTCGGGAGTTGGATGTCCAGGAAGATCAGGATCGGCCCTTCACGCTCCACTGCCGCTAACCCCTCTTCACCATCCTCGGCGATCACCACTCGATATCCCTCCATCTCCAGGGCTCTTTTGATGAGCTCTCTGGTCAAGCGGTCATCGTCGATGGCCAAGACAACCTCCTGAGGGGGTTTAGGGGAGATCTCCTCGCCCAGGAGCGATTTGACCTCCTGCACCAGGTCCGCCTTAGCGAAGGGCTTAGAGGCATAAGCATCCGCTTTAAGGATGAATCTTTCAGCGCCCAGTTGCAATCCCTTTTCGATATCCTCTTGGGTAATGTAAACCCCGGTTAGCATCATGATGGGGATGTCTTTGAGGAGGGGATCGCTTTTCAAGATCTCGCAGAATCGGAACTCATCCAGGCGCGGCAGCAGGACATCCAGGATGATGAGATCTGGCCTCTCCTCTCGGGTTATCTTCAGGCCCTCCTCGCCGTCGGAAGCGGTCAGGATTTGGTAGCCCTCTCCCTTCAGTATAGCCTTCAGCTTCTCCAGGGAGATGCGATCGTCGTCGATTACCAATATCTTTCTCATGGCCCTCCTTATCGATATTTAAAATTCTCCGGGCAGCATCAGTTTCAAGTGCACTTCCTTACCCACAGCCCTCAGCGTGTAGATGGCGTATCCATCTCCTTGGTGGATATCCACTAATTGGCAATTGGTCATCCCGTTGAGGTCCAGTATACGCCCATCGTTTATCCTGAGCTGGAAATAGATGGGATAATCCGAGAAAGTAGCAACGATCTCGCGTGGTTTCAAGCTATAAGTTGCTTTGATAGCCAGGTATTTTTGTAGTCCATAGTATGCCTCTCTGGCGGTCATGTATCGCAGCCAGGGATAATTTTCATGCACGAATTCGAGCAATTCCATGAATTTGTAGTATAGGCCATCCTTCCTCCCGGTGTGATCGCCCCGCCAGAAAAGCGAGTGCGGATTCCGCCACTCCTCGGCGCCGGGATAATTCTGAGGGGTATGAAAGACATCATCCGGATGGATGAAGTGGGTCCATACGCCAAAGGTGCCCATCTCTGAGAAAAGGCGGAACCTATTCTCACTATCGAGCATGTAACCAGAGCTCCAGCGGGGGATATCGAAGAAGTCCTTATGCCAGGGCTCGGGGCCGAATTCCCGGGCGCTCCCCTCCTTGAAGTCCCCGATGGCCATTCCTGCGACGACTTTTATGGAGGGGAAAGCCCTGGCTAAAGCCTCCATCCCCGCCTTATCGTAGATGTTATGGGGAGGGACATAAGTGAAAGGCAATTCGCCCAGGCTATCCTCCTGCCACCTTCTTTCAGCCGCCTCCAGCGCAGCCACCATATTCTCCGGGCTTCCCCAATCCCCCAGGGTTAGGGATTCATGGTTGTAACCGTGAAGGCCCAGCTCCCAGTCCCTATCCTGGGATATTTTCTGGCCATAGAAAACCCCGTAAGGCACCTCTTGCCAGCCTATTCTTATTTTGGCGTGTTCCCACCCTCCGAAGTCAAAAGGCGGCTTGGTTTTGCCGTTGTAGTTGAAGAGGACCACGCCGGTGTACTTGAGGTCGTACTGTCGGGCGAGGTTGACCATATCGGGGAACCAAACTTGGTTATAAAAATCAACCATGGAGAGGTCGTACTCCGTTTTTATGGGCTCAAGTTTCTGAGTGGACGAATCCTGGGGGAAGTCGTCTATGAAGATGACCCCGATGTTGGCGATAGAGGATACAGCCAGCCCTTGTGCAGCCAGGATGGATTGGA
>CAYYKQ010000122.1:0-4569 GCA_964440965.1 uncultured Anaerolineae bacterium
GGGCTTGAGCAGGCGATAGAGCAGCTAGCCCAAGCCCAGATACGCACTGAAAAAACGCTTCGCTCTCTGGCCCAGGAGGTGGGTGCGCTCAGCCAGAACATCGGTTATGGGCTGGAAGACATTGCCCGCGTTGTCCTGCCTGGCTACTTAGAGCGGCGGTACAAGATCAAGGTGGCCCGGTTGGAACGGAGGCTCTTCCGGGTGGATGGCGAGGTGGTGGACTTCGACCTCTACGGCGAAGGGAGCCGAGATGGGAAGCCGATTGTGGTCTTAGGCGAGGTCAAGTCGCGCATCTATGGCCGGGAAGTGGGCCAATTCCTGGCCCGGCTGAGCGAGGTGAGGTCCCAGGTGGAGGGAGAAGTGGTGCCGCTGATGTTCGGCTACTTCGTTGACCTCTCGGCGGCGGAAGCAGCGGGAGAGGAGGTCCTGCTGGTGGCCTCGTATCAGCCGGCAGTAGAAATGTGAAGGGGATGAAGATGAGAAAGATCGCGTTTCTATCCCTCATCGTGATAACGCTCGCCGCCTGTGCTCCTGCGCCGACGCCATCGCCTACCCCTGCTCCGCCCATTCCCACGCCGGCTCCGGCCACACCGACCCCATTGCCTCCGACGCCAACGCCTGCCCCATCCACACCTATCCCTAAGGCCCTAACTCCTACCCCGCTGCCGCCTACGGCCACTCCGACCCCTGCCGCTAAGCGGGTGGTGCTCATCATCGCCCATAAGGGCTTCAGGGATGAGGAATATGCCAGGCCACGCGCCGTGTTCGAGGCTAAGGGATTCCAGATCACCGTTGCCTCCTCATCCTTGGAGATGGCTACGGGGATGCTGGGCGCACGGGTGAAGCCGGATATCCTGGTAAGCGACATCGCGGTGGGCAACTACGACGCTATCGTCTTCGTCGGAGGGGTAGGGGCTAAGGAGTATTGGGACGACCCGAATGCCCACCGCATCGCCCGCGAGGCGGTGGGCCAAGGCAAGGTGTTGGCAGCTATCTGCATCGCCCCAGCGACGCTAGCCAGGGCGGGAGTGTTGAAAGGCAAGCGGGTCACAGCATTTAAAGGGGTCATCGGAGAGGTTAGGGCTGGGGGGGCCACCTACACCGGCGCCGATGTCGAACGCGATGGGCTGATCATCACCGCCATCGGCCCTCAGGCAGCGGCTAAATGGGGCGAGGAGATAGTTAAGGCTCTGGGAGAATGATAGTGGATCGGAAAAGCGCCTCTGCCCTTGGCCAAGGGTAGAGGCGCTTTCGATTTAGATATGAAGTCCCTGACCTCACCTGCGACGATTGGCGGCCGCCTTACTTTCCCAGCCGCGCCCTCTCTTCCTCCACGATCTTCTCATCGAGCTTCTTGAATAGAGGAGTCGGTTCCTTTAAAGGCTGCCCAGGGGTCAGCATGCTTGGGGCCCATTTCCCTTCCGCTCCGCTTCCATCATAGCAGAGTGCTTGGTGTGATTTCCCCTCCTCCTGGAAGGTTTCGATGTGCAGTTTCCCCATAATGTCCCCTCCGTAGCCTAACAGATGGTGCAGCTTCTGGCTGGAGAAGGGGAGGAAGGGATAGAAGAGGACCTTGAGGGAGTCGATGACCCGCAAAGCGACATAAATGGTGGTGGCCGCCGCTTGGGGGTCCTCTTTGATCTGGAACCAGGGCCCCTTCTCCTCCAGGTAGCGATTGGCCTCGCGTGCCAAGGACATGACCTCGTTCAAAGCTGCTTTGAACCTGCAGCCCCCCAGGAGCTCCCCCACAGAATCGAACGCGGCTTCTACCTTGCCCCAGAGAGCTCTATCCACCTCGTCGAGCTCGCCTGGGGTGGGCACCCGCCCCTCGAAGTTCCTGCAGGCAAAGGTGAGCACACGGTGGACCAGATTGCCCCAGATGGCCACCAGCTCATCGTTGTTACGGTGCAGGAAGCCATTCCAAGTGAAGTCGGAGTCTTGGGTCTCGGGAGCGATCACAGTCAGATAATAGCGGAGGGGGTCAGGGTCATAGCGGGCCAAGTAATCGGGCAGCCAGACCGCCCAATTGCGGCTGGTGGACATCTTCTGCCCCTCCAGGGTCATGAACTCATTGGCGGGGATATCATAGGGCAGATTCAACCTCTCTTTGCCATCGTGATCCAGGTTTTCCGTACCCATAAGGATAGCGGGCCAGATTATGGCGTGGAAGGGGATGTTGTCTTTGCCGATGAAATAGTAGGAGCGAGCTGGCTCATACCACCATTCCTTCCACCTCTCAGGTTCCCCTCTGTTCTTCGCCCATTCGATGGAGGCCGATAGATAGCCGATGACGGCCTCGAACCAGACGTAGATGCATTTGCCCTCGTAGCCCTCCACAGGCACAGGGATCCCCCATTCCATATCGCGGGTTATAGGCCGGGCCTGCAGCCCTTCTCTCAGATAGTTAAGGGTAAAGTTGTAGACGTTAGGCCGCCAGTAGGTTTTGTCTTTCAGCCAAGTGAGGAGGCGATCCTCGAAGGCTGGCAGATCCAGGAAGAAATGCTTGGTCTCACGGATCACAGGACGACGGCCGCAGAGCTTACAGCGAGGCTCGATCAGTTCAGTTGCATCCAAGGGACGGCCGCAGGCTTCGCACTGATCGCCGCGGGCGTCTTTGTAGCCGCAGTAAGGGCAGGTCCCGTGGACATAGCGGTCGGGCAGAAATTTCCGGTCGTATTCACAGTAAAGCTGCCGCATCGTTTGAGGATAGAGATACCCCTTCTCCAAAAGCCTCCTGAAGATGTCCTGGGCCACATGGTGATGATTTTCCGTATCGGTATGGGTGAAGAGGTCGAAGCTTAACCCCAGGTCGCGGAAATTCTCCAAAAAGACGGCATGATTGCGTTCAAAGACCTCCCTGGGAGAGAGGCCCTCTCGATCAGCGGTGACTGTGATGGGGGTCCCGTGCGAATCGCTCCCGGAGACCATAAGAACGTCGTTGCCCCGCAGGCGTTGGTAGCGAGCGAAGATATCCGGCGGAAGGTAAGCCCCCGCGATATGCCCCTGATGAAGCGGCCCGTTGGCATAAGGCCAAGCAACAGCAATCAAAATCTTCTCCGACATCCCGCTCTCCCCACTTTTTAGATTTATTTTACCATAAACATCTTAAAAAGGAAAATCAGAAGCCTTCGGCGGAGGGATTGGTCGAGGATTTCGCCCTTCTCAGGGTTTGAGCCAACTTGCACAAAATGGTTTTTTCTAGTAAACTTTGACGATGGAGGCGAAATGTTGAAAGGGAAAACGAGGCGATGCCCGCACTGCGGGGCCCCGGTGGCTAAGAAGGCTAAGACCTGCCTCATGTGTGGGGCCTCACTGGAGGGAAAAGGGCATCTGTCCTCCGTTCCCATCTTCGAGATGTTGATCCTCTTAGCCATAGTGGGATCAGTGACCCTATGGGCACTTAAACCCTGGCGGAAGGTAAGGATGGAAGCGCTCAGCTTTCTCCTCCCTGCCACCGTCACCTCGACGGCAGAAGCCCGATTTACCCCCCCAGCTGTTCCCTCCCCCGTGTTCACTCCTACCCCTACCGTTACCCCCACATTAACGCCTATCGTCCACACCGTGGTCAGTGGTGAGACCCTCACCTCCATAGCCGCTCACTACGGCACTACAGTGGAAGCCATCGCCGAAGCCAATGATATCGCTCCTGAGCAGCTTCTGCGAGTGGGACAGAGGTTGATTATCCCTTCGGTGGGGGCCATAGGTGGTGCGCGCCCTACCGCAACGAACCCCGAGGTGGTCATCCATGTGGTGCAGCCCGGAGACAGCTTGTATGCTATCTGCGTTCGATATGGCGTGTCAGCAGAGGCCATCATGACAGCCAACAAGATCTCCAACCCTGAGCTGTTGCGAATCGGCCAGGAATTGATCATACCCCTGGAAACACCCATGCCGGCGCCAACTCCTACGCCCAGGCCTACTTCCACCCCCACCCCTGGCCCTCCCTACCAGGCCCCAGTACCCCTTCGCCCAGCCGATGGCCAGGTTTTCCACGGCACTGAGGAGCCCATCATGCTAGCTTGGACCTCGGTGGGCATCCTCGGCGACGATGAATACTACCTCGTACGCCTACGCTACCTGATGGATGATAAAGTGGTCGCTGAATGGCATGAGTGGAGGAAGGACACCAGTTGGCGAGTGCCGAGCGAGAGATGCCCCCCTCTGGAGGCCAGGTCACACCTCTTCCTTTGGGATGTAACGGTGATGCATCGTGTAGACGGTAAGGATAAGGGTGAACCCATCAGCCCTACCAGCGAGTCTCGCAGCTTCTATTGGTATTAACCGCTCCCGGGGTAATTTGACTTAGGTTTCGAAATCCTGTATAATTCCTCCCACAGGTGAAAGTCATGGAATAATTCACTTGGCTTAAGCCTAATTTTTTAATTATTAAGGAAGGAGGTGGACCTTTGGAGAGCAAAGGCGAGTCCCCCATTCTTTCTGTACGTGATGTCCGCAAGTACTTCGGGGGCATCAGGGCTGTGGATGGGGTATCCATAGATGTAGCCCCCAACACCATCACCGGCCTCATCGGGCCCAACGGGGCGGGGAAGACCACCCTGTTCAACGTCA
>CAYYKQ010000123.1:0-4523 GCA_964440965.1 uncultured Anaerolineae bacterium
CTCTCGGCCCAGAATCTCCACCTTCTCCAGGGTATCCATAACTATTCCCGCTTCACCCTATTGTATGAACAGTTGTTCGAAATGTCAAATCATACCCTACCCGCCTTCGTCTCCATTATACCAACTTCCGGACGCCGGAACAAGCTTGGAGCTTGACGGCCGGAAGCAAGGTGATGTACAATTAGGGTGGTTGCGCATTGTTTGGCGGCCAGGAGAACCGATGAAGAAAAAGGCGAGCACAAGGTACAAGCAGTTGGGAGCGATCCTGTTCACCTTAGCCATCACAGCTGCCATCGTGCTTCTGGGCGAGAGGATAAGGCATTTCGCTCGCTACGGCTACCCTGGGGTCTTCTTGGTCAGTCTGCTCAGCAATGCCACCGTCGTCTTTCCCGTCCCCGGGTTGGCCGTGACCTTCGCTATGGGTGGGGTGTTGCACCCCATCCTCGTGGGCTTAGTGGCGGGGGTAGGGGAGGCTTTGGGCGAATTGACGGGCTATCTGGCCGGCTATGGAGGGAGGGCCATCGTCGAGGACCGGCGCACCTACGAACGAGTGGAGGAGTGGGTGAGGCACTTCGGGCTGTTGGTCATCTTCATCCTCTCCGTCGTCCCCAACCCCCTTTTCGACCTCGCGGGCATAGCTGCTGGCGCCTTCCGCTTCCCTCTGGGGCGCTTTCTCTTCAGCTGCTGGCTAGGGAAGACCATCAAAACGGTGCTCGTAGCCCTGGTGGGGGCCAAGTTTATCCCTATGCTCAAACTTATGCTTTGATGGTCCTTGCAGGCTGCATTCCTGCTGGCCCATTGATGGCGAAAGGCGGAAGGAAATGGAGAAATATGGGATAGATCCGGAGAGGCAAAGGAAAGCGAAGCGATATGCCAGGATGGGGCGGAGATTGCTTCTGGCCAACTTGGCTCTGGGCACCGCCTTCATATTGGCCATGCTCTTCGGCCTCTCCTCTTGGCTGAAACGATGGCTTCCGATCTCTCAGCCGCAGGCCGTCTTAGCCCTGTACTTCGTAGCTTTCTTCGGAGCCTTCAAGGTGCTCTCCGCTCCCCTGAGCTACTACAGAGGCTACGTCCTGCCCCATCGCTTCGACCTCTCCGTTCAGAGCCTAGGAAGCTGGCTGGCCGACCAAGCCAAGGGGACTGCTCTGGGATTGATCCTGGGCCTGATGGCCATGGAGGCTGCCTATTGGCTGCTCTCCACCTTCCCTTCGATGTGGTGGCTGCTCGCCGGTCTCTTGTATCTCCTCTTCTCCGTGATCCTCTCTAACCTGGCGCCCATCCTGATCATCCCCCTCTTCTTCAAGTTCACCCCTCTGAAGGATGAGGAACTGGTGGAACGCCTGAAGAGGCTAGCCGAGCGGGCAGGGACCAGGGTGCGCGGCGTCTTTACGCTCAATCTCTCCACCAAGACGAAAACGGCTAACGCTGCCCTGATAGGGCTGGGCAACACCAGGCGCATCGTCCTGGGCGATACCCTCCTCAAGGACTACGATGCCGATGAGATAGAAGCCATCCTGGCCCATGAGCTGGGACACCATGTGCATCGGGACATCTGGTGGGGAATAGTTGTGCAGTCGGCCATCATCCTGGTGGGCCTGTTCTTGACGAACCTGCTGTTACGGTGGGGCGTGGGCCGCTTCGGCTTTGCAGGGCTGGATGACATCGCCGCTTTCCCTCTGCTGGCGATTGGCCTGGGCGGTTGGAGTGTATTCACCACTCCTTTGGCCAATTCCTACTCCCGCTGGCGGGAGAGGATGGCCGATGGGTACTCCCTGAGGGCGACGGCCAAGCCGCGGGCCTTCATCTCGGCCATGGCCAAGCTGGCCAACCAGAACCTGGCCGAGGTTGATCCCTCGCCCTGGGTTGAGTTCCTCCTCTACGATCATCCCTCGATCGCCAGGCGCATCCGGCACGCCGAGTCCTTCTCCCCACCGAACGCGTCATGAAACGAGAGCAACTGCAGGCCGATTTAGCCCTCCTCGCAGTCGCCCTCATCTGGGGTGCCACCTTCGTTATGGTCAAGAAGGCGGTGATGGATTTCCCCGTTTTCGCCTTCCTGAGTTTACGCTTCGTCCTCGCCTTTGTCACCCTGGGGATTGTCATCTGGTGGAAGAGGAAAGGGGCCTTAACGTCTCTGTCGGTGCAGGAGAGGGCCAATTCCTCTGCAAATCGTGTGGTGATCTTGGATAGGAGGGAGGTTAGGGCCGGATCCCTCGTCGGCCTTGCCCTTTTCGCCGGCTATGCTTTCCAGACCGTGGGCCTCAAATATACCAGCCCCAGCAAAGCGGGCTTCATCACTGGCCTTTCGGTGGTCATCGTGCCCCTTTTCTCCGCTTTATTCCTGCGTCGGAGCCCAAGCTATCCAGCTATCTTGGGAGTGGTGTTAGCTACAGTTGGCCTGGCTCTTCTCTCCTTGAGGGGCAATTGGACTATAGCTCGAGGCGATGCCCTCGTCCTCGGTTGCGCCTTTGCCTTCGCCCTGCACATCGTCCTTGTGGGCGCCTTTGCCTCTAAGATGGACCCTTTGAATCTAACGGCGATGCAGATCGCCACGGTGGCATTGATGAGTGGGCTCGTCTCCTTAACTATGGAGAGGCCCTGGCCAACTGCATCCAAATCCGTTTATTTCGCCGCTTTCTTTACCGGGATATTCGCCACCTCCTTGGCCTTCGCCGTCCAGAACGCGGCCCAACGCTTCACCAGCCCTACTCATACCGCCCTCATCTTCTCCACGGAGCCCGTATTCGCTGCTCTCTTCGGCTATCTTCTGGCCGGCGAACGCCTGGGTGGCCGAGCGCTCCTGGGTTGCGGCTTGATCTTAGCGGGCATGATGGTTGCGGAAGTGAGGGAGGATAAGAATGCGAGCCGTGGTGCAACGGGTTAAGAGAGCCTCGGTCTCGATCGAGGGGGAAGTGGTGGGAGCCATCGGGCCGGGACTGGTGATCCTGCTGGGGATCAAAGAGGGGGATGGTGAGGAGGAGGCTAAGTGGATGGCCCGCAAGGTGGCCAATCTGCGCATCTTCTCCGACCAGGAGGGCAAATTCAATCTCTCAGCCCTGGATGTGGACGGGGAAGCTTTGGTCGTCTCTCAGTTCACCCTCTACGGCGATGCCCGCAAGGGACGTCGGCCCAGCTTCACCCAGGCCGCCCCGCCCGAGGTCGCCGAGCCCTTGGTGGAGAAGTTCGTTCATTTCCTGCGAGAGACCGGGCTGAGAGTGAAAACCGGCCGCTTCGGGGCTGAGATGCTGGTGGAGATACACAACGACGGGCCGGTGACCATCATCCTGGAAAGATAAATGCCCCGGGCGGGACTCGAACCCGCATGCCCAAAGGGCACAGGTCCTCAACCTGCTGCGTATGCCTATTCCGCCACCGGGGCATCACACTCCAATTATACTCCATTGTCCTCCCGCTTGTCAATTCCCGCAATTTAGCGTACAATGCGGAGGGGGGAAGAATGGGTAAGGTTGAGGAGCACCTTCCGCAAGCTAAAGCGACCTTTCGGAGGTTCATGGGAAGCCTCGATACGGGGATTCCCACAACCGTCCTCTGCCACAGCGACGCCGATGGGGTGAGCGCAGGGGCGATAATGTACCGCACCTTGGAGCGATTAGGCTTCGAGAAGTTGACTATCCTGGTCACGGGCAAGGGGGAGAACGCCTACACTCCTAAGACCAAAAGGCTCGTGGCGGAGACGAACCCCCAAGTCCTTTTCGTCCTCGATCTGGGCTGCAAAGAGGAGCCGGTTGTTCCCGGGGTGACCACCCTCTTCATCGACCATCACCGTCCCTTCGGCGTTCCACCCCAGGGCATCCTCATCTCCAGCTACACCTGGGAGCCCATCCCCAACGCCAGCCTGCTGACCTGGTGGCTGTGCAGGGAAGTGGCTGAGGTGGAGGATTTGGATTGGGTGGCGGCTGTGGGCACGCTGAGCGACCTGGGCGATAAAGCCCCCTTCGACATCATCCCCGCGGCCAAGAAGAAGTACAAGGCCAAGTGGCTGAAGGAGGCGACGGCATTGGTGAACGCCGCCAGGAGGAGCAGCTCGGGCGATGCCGAAACGGCCCTCCGGGCGATCCTGAAAGCCTCCCATCCCCGGGAGATCGTGGAGGGGGAGACGGAGGAGGCCCGGCGACTGTGGGAATACAGGAGCGAAGCAAAAGCCGCCTTCAACAAGGCCAAACACGCCGCCCCCCACTTCAGCGGACAGGTGGTTTTGGTGCGCATCAAAAGCCCCTGCTATGTCCACCCTCTGGTGGCCCAGATATGGCGCAACCGCTTCCGCGATCGCATCATCATCGCCGCCAATGAGGGCTATATCCCCGGCTACGTGGCCTTCAGTGTGAGGACATCCGCCGACGTGAATGTGTTGGATTTCCTGGGGGGAATCGACATCGACGTCGCCGAGGGCTACATGGGCTACGGCCATGACCAGGCCTCCAGCGGGGTCATCCCTGTTAAATCGTGGAACGAGCTCCTGAGGAGACTAGGCTTCGGGGAGGAGGTCTTCGCCAAAGAGG
>CAYYKQ010000124.1:0-4507 GCA_964440965.1 uncultured Anaerolineae bacterium
CCTTCGAGGAGGAGATTCGGCACTTCGTCCGCTGCGTCCTCGAAGACAAAGAGCCGGCGGTGAGCCTGGAGGACGCTTACGCCGCCCTGGAGATGGCCCTGGCCGCGCAGCGCTCCGCTGAGACGGGGGAGCCGGTCAGGTTATGAGGGAAAAAGAGGGCGTTAGAGAACACCCCCTCCTCATTTGCGAGGGTTTTTCCTTGAGGAGTCGGCACCCTCTTACACCGATGGAGACTAATCCAACTCCAAAGGGTGAAGGCGGAGCTCAGGCATGGGGAAGTGCTTGGGATTAGTGGTGGCCAGGGTGAGGTCATGCTCCAGGGCGGTGGCGGCGATGAGGGCGTCGGCGAAGGAGAGCTGAATGCCCCGGCGGGCGTATTGGTAAATCAGACGGCCGGCCCGGTCGGCGATAGCCTCGTCCACGGGGAGGTTCTCCAAAGAATCGAGCAACTCCATCGTGCGCGCCTCCTCGTGGGGACGCATCCCGGCCAGGAGCTCGGTCCGGGTGACGACGGAGATATAAAGGGTACCTTCTTTACCCCATCTGGTCAACAGGGCCGTTATCCCAGGGCGTTCCCGCAGGTGAAGGATGAGGACGTTGGAATCCAGCAGGTAATCAGCCACCGCGCTTGGCCTCCTCAATGATCTCGTCCCAGGAGCGGGGCATCCACGTCTCCCGCAACCGACGGACGTAGCGGTTCACATCCTCCACCGTCATCAAATCGGGGTGGTCTTCGTCGGACCAGGCTCCGGCTGAATCTCGCAATGCTTTGAGCAACCGCCGTCGCTTGAGCTCCTTCTCCGTGGCCTCGACGATGAACCTGTTCCGCTCCCGGCGGGGGACGTAACGCCTGAGTTCCTCCAAAAGCGAGACGGGGAAGGTGACGTTGATTCGCTTGGTCGCTTCCGTAGCCATCATTAACCTCCAGGCGAACTTCCGAAGCCAAATTGTGGTGTAAATATTCTACATCAAAGAAAGGTGTATGTCAAATGTGTGAAAAGATTGGCTTAGGCATTGTCAGCTATGCTCATCCGCACGCCCCAAAGTATGCCGCCGCCATCGCCGCCTGCCCCCAGGCCGACCTGGTGGGCATTGCCGGGTCGGGAATCAACGACGACCTGGCCGCCGAGGAGGCGCGGCGCTACGGTGTCCCCTACTACGCCGACTACCGGGAGTTGCTGGCGCGGGATGACCTGGCTGGGGTATACGTGGCCACGGAACCCCGCCGACACCTGGAGGTGGTGCGGGAGGCCACGGCCCAGGGCAAGCATGTCCTCTGTGACAAGCCCATCGCCTTGAACCTGGAGGAGGCCGATGGAATTATCCGCCTCTGCCGGGAGGCAGGGGTCAAATTGATGGTGCCCTTCAACCCCCGTTTCCAGCTCCCCTTGATGAAGGTGAAGGAGTCCCTCGATAGCGGTTGGGCGGGCGAACTCGTCTCCATCTTTGCCATCAAGTATGGAAAGCTACCCACGAAGATCCCTCTTAAGGCTGATTACAGCTGGCTAATCGACCCGAGGGAGGCCGGAGGCGGGGGCTTTCTAGACATTGGCATCCACGCTATCGATGCTCTTCGTTGGCTGGCGGGGAGCGAGGCCCGCAGGGTGTATGCGCAGGTCAGCACTGCTCTCCACGAGGGCCTGTCAGTGGACGACATCGGCACCATGACCGTTGAGTTTGAAAACGGTGTGGTGGGAGCCTTGAGTGCCGGGTGGGCTAATCCTGACGGCTATCCCACCTGGCTGGACGTGCGCTTCGAGATCTTGACCACCAGGGCTGCTTTCCTCATTGACAGCCCCTACCATGACTACTGGTGCTATGGGCCAGAGCGCGTCGAAAGACACTATTGGTGGCGGCGGGATGTGGATGGGCTGGTGAATGAATTCGTGAGGGCTATCTTAGAGGATCGAGAGCCGGCTATCACCGGGGAGGACGCTCGAGCGGCATTGGCCATCGCCCTGGCCGCTTATGAATCGGCCCGTACCGGACGAGCGGTGACTCTGGGGAGAGCATAGTCGCATATATCATCAGGGTTGACGACACCTCATTAGGGGACAGCAAGAAGGCCGAAGACGACCTCACGCACACGGTTGAGATACTCGCTTGACGAAAGGGGGATTAAGGTTTACACTTTAGAAGATGTTCATATCCATATCTGCGGAAGGGCGTGCAGCCTGCTTGGTGATCTGGAGAGGTGCAAGGTGATGGTCGAGAAGGGTTAAAGAACGGGCACTTTTCCGGAGGTTCTCAGGCGAAGACTGCCAGTGCTTCCTGGGAGGAGATGACAGTTGAGGAGGTGGGAAGTGGATTACAATCTGACGTTGTTACACGATGACGTCCGCTTGCGGCTGAAAGAGATCGGGCAAGCCGATATCCTGGTGGGCATTCCCAGCTATAACAATGCCGGAACCATCGCCCATGTGGTGCGCACCGCTGCTGAAGGGATAGTCCGTTATTTCCCTGGCCTTAAAGCCGTGGTAGTTAACTCAGACGGCGGCTCCCCCGATGGCACGATGGAGGTGGCCCGCCAAACCCCCATTCCGCCTGAAGTGGAGAAGATCGTGACTCAGTATATGGGGCCTTCGGGCAAAGGCAGCGCCTTCCGCACCATCTTCGCCATCGCTAAGGCGCTGGGGGTGAAGGTCTGTGTGGTGGTGGATTCTGACCTCAGGAGCATTGAGTCTTGGTGGATAGAGCGGCTGGCCGGCCCTATCCTCAAAAAGGGCTATGATTACGTAGCGCCCTATTACATCCGCCACAAATACGATGGGACCATCACCAATAACATCGCCTACCCCATGACCCGTTCTCTCTATGGGGTAGATGTGCGCCAGCCCATCGGCGGCGAGTTCGGCTTCTCGGCAGAGCTGGCCGAGACGTATCTGGAGAAGGATGTTTGGGACACGGATGTAGCCCGTTTCGGTGTGGATATCTGGATGACTACCACGGCTATCAATGAGGGCTTTAAGCTCTGCCAGGCGCGATTAGGGGCCAAGATCCACGATGTCAAAGACCCCGCTGCTGCCCTGGGTCCGATGTTCAGACAGGTGGTAGGGACGCTTTTCCGGCTAATGGGGTTTTACGAGGATAATTGGAAGAGGGTGAGGGGGAGTCGAGTTACCCCCTTCTATGGCGAACCGGTGGAGGCAAAGCCGGAGCCCATCCGAGTGACTTTAAAGGCCATGATCGATAAGATGAGAATCGGTTTGGAGGAATTTGAGGACCTCTGGCGGGAGGTCCTCTCCCCTGAGAACTTCTTGCAGGTGACGAAGATCGCCACGCTCGATTACGAGAGGTATGCCTTCCCCGCCGAGCTGTGGGCCAAGGTGGTCTTCGATTTCGCCGTGGCCTACAACAAGAGCGGTATCGCTCCAGCAGAGGTCATCAGGGCCATGACGCCGCTCTACTATGGGAGAACAGGTGGCCTGGTGATGGAGACGCAAGAGATGACTAACGCCCAGGCTGAGGAAATGATCAGAGCTCAGGCGAGGATATTCGAGGAATTGAAGCCTTACCTGATCGAACGCTGGGAGGCATCAACCTGACCGTTTTATAAATCGCTTGGTGAAATCGCTTGCGGCCTCCTCGATCTTTATTTCCGGCCCATACTTCTCCTTTAGATAGTGCCAATGGGTGATGAGCCAGATGTACAGATCGGCCTCTGTGCGCCCCGGGAAATGCTCTATTATCCCCTGCTTTCTGATGGCTTCCACTACAGGCAAGTAGAGGTCGTCGTACCAGCTGATCACCGCCTCCTCCCAGGGTATCTCATGGCCCTGTTCCAATCCCATGAAGTAGCGGTGCACGGAGATGTGCTCGATAAGGGTGCGATAGTTGCCAGGGATGGTGAATTCGATCCTCTGATCGGGCCTGAGCTGATCGAGCTTGGTCTGCTCCAGGAATTCGATATACTCCTCCTTGATGGGCAGGTCCTCCGGCTTTAACTCAGCGGTGATGGGCACCTTCACCTTGCATTCTATCACCTCGGCCTCGATGAACTTCTGCCCCTTCTCCTTGGCCACCGATACGCGATGGTGGCCATCACGCACAAAGTATGCATCCCCGACTTTGTACAGTTTGACCGGCGGCATGGGGACGCCGCGCTCATAGAGCTCATCTATCTTCTTCCAGCGCTCCTTGGTGTGGCTTTGTAAGGGCAGGAAGGCGCGGTCAAAATCCATGTAACGTCCCAGGCTCCCTACGATCTTGTCCAAAGGGACGGTCTGCAGGCCTTTGTACCATTGGCTGCGGATTTTCAACTTCTCCGCGACCTCAGAGAAGGAAAGGAGTTCGTTGGAAGACCGTGAGACAAAGGAAGCTATCTCGTTGAGAAAAGCCTTAAAGCGAGCTCGCTCGAAGTTTATCTCCGCTCGAGCTGAAACCATCGGCCTCGCCTCCTATTAGAGTTGTTGCACAATTGGCTGACTGGCCTTGATAGTACGATTTTCTCCTATGGCCGAAATTTGCGCATAAATGGGGTGATCTGGCCTCCAAAAACCGCTTCGTG
>CAYYKQ010000125.1:0-4503 GCA_964440965.1 uncultured Anaerolineae bacterium
GAGCTCATCACCCCGGCCAGCAGCGAGCGAGCTCATCAGTGGACAGGCCTAAAACCAATCCTGGAGGAGAAAATTGCGCTTTTGGAGCCAATCAGTCAATTGTGCAACAACTCTAGTATGCGGACACCCTAAAGGGCTGGCCCTTTAGGGACTCGTATTGAGGGGGTTGCTCCTTGTTAGAGATGATTTTGCCCAAAATCGAGTGCGAAGTGAAAACTAAGAATTACGGTCGCTTCATCATCGAGCCTTTAGAAGAGGGCTATGGGATAACCATCGGCAACGCCCTGCGGCGGGTATTGCTCTCTTCCCTGCCTGGCGCTGCCGTTACCTCCATCAGGGTCAGCGATATATACCATGAATTCTCCCCTATCCCTCATGTGAAGGAGGACATGACGAAGTTGATCCTCAATGTGAAGCGCCTCAGGTTTAAGATGGACTCCGACGAGCCGGTCCGTCTGCGCCTGAGGGCTAAAGGGGAAGGGGATGTCACCGCTGCGGACCTGGAATGTCCCAGCGGTGTAGAGATCGTCAACCCGGATTTACACCTCTTCACCATAGATTCCAGCGATGGAGAGGTATCTTTAGAGTTGACGGTGGAGAAGGGCAGGGGCTACTCCCCTGCGGAGGAAAGGGGAAGATTGCCTATCGGGGAGATACCTGTGGATGCCATCTTCAGTCCCATTCAGAAGGTCAACTACGATGTAGAAAAGACCCGTGCCGGACAGGTAGCCAACCTCGATCGGCTGATCATGGAGATATGGACCGATGGCACCACCGACCCCGAGGAGGCCTTGAAGACCGCTGCCGATATCCTGGTCAGGCACTTCTCGTTAATAAGCGGAGCCAGGGAGGAGGTAAGGGTGGAGGAGGTTGAAGAAGTCATCCCATCCCACATCTATGAGATGCCGATCGAGGAATTGGACCTCAGTGTAAGGGTCTTCAACTGTCTTAAGCGGACGGGCATATCACAGGTGGGGGAGGTTTTGGAGAGGTTAGAGAAGGGTGATAATGAGATGTTAAAGATTCGTAACTTCGGCGAGAAGTCCCTGGCCGAGCTGAAGGAGAAGTTGCGGGCCAAGGGCCTCCTCCCTGAGGCGGCGAACTCGTTTGTAGAGGAGGAAAGCCCAGGCGGTGACACTTCCGCTCAAATTCGTGGACGGCGGGCGCATCGGGAGGAAGAGAGCGAATGAGGCACCGGAAAGCTGGCCGAAGGCTTAGCCGTTCGAGTGGCCATCGCAAAGCCCTTTACAGAAATCTGATAGCCGAATTGTTCCGCCACGAGCGGATAAGGACCACGGAGGCTAAAGCCAGGGCGATCCGCCCTTTGGCGGAGAGGTTGATAACCTTAGGAAAGCGCGGCGACCTTCATTCGCGCCGCTTGGCTGCCGCACGGCTGAACGATCCGGAGATGGTTAAAAAGCTTTTCGAGGAATTAGCCCCCCGCTATCGAGATCGCCCTGGAGGTTACACCCGTCTCTTGAAGTTAGGACAGCGCCAGGGGGATGGGGCGAAGATGGCGATACTGGAATTGGTGGAGTAGTTGAATGCCGGAGGCTGGAAGCTGGGGATTTAAGGCTAGCAGCCGGCAGCCAGCAACCAGCACCCGAAGACTCATGGCCATTGTTGAGTACGACGGCACCGATTACGCTGGTTTTCAAGTTCAGAGAGGTGAGCGGACCATTCAAGGGGAGATAGAGCGGGCGCTGGCGGCGGCCACCCAAGAGGAGATAAGGATCATCGGGGCAGGGAGGACCGATGCCGGCGTTCACGCTCGTGGGCAAGTTATCGCCTTCAAGACGAACTGGAGACATTCCCTGGAGGACCTGCAGAGGGCTTTAAATGCCCTCTTGCCCAAGGACATCGCGATACGGGAATTAGCCCTGGCGCCCGAGAATTTCCACCCCCGCTTCAGCGCCGTCAGCCGCGAATATCGGTATTCGATATGGAACAAGCCTGTCCGCTCGCCGTTAGCCTGCCGTTTCGCTTACCACTATCCTTGGCCCTTAGATGTAAGCCTTATGAACGAGGCTTGCTCCCATCTCATCGGTACCCATGATTTTCGTTCCTTTGGGAGTGCCCCCAAGGAGGGCAGCTCGACGGTGCGTACCGTTTACCGTGCTCGCTGTACGAGGGAGGATGGTTTCGTGTTTGTGGAATTGGTGGCCAATGCCTTCCTCCGTCGCATGGTGCGGCGGATTGTAGGAGGCTTGCTCCGGGTTGGAAGCGGCGAGCTCACTCCCGATGATTTCAGAGAGATCATGATGGCTAAGGATCCAGCGCTTATCAAAGTGACGGTGCCTGCTAAGGGGCTCTGTTTGATTAAAGTGAACTACGATTAGCCTACGGAGATAGCATATGAAGACCTATACACCTAAGCCTTCGGAGATAAAGAGGGAATGGTATCTGGTCGATGCCGAGGGGAAAACCCTGGGCCGCTTGGCTTCAGAGATCGCTAAGATCCTGCGGGGGAAGCATAAGCCCATCTACACGCCCCATCTGGATTGTGGCGACTACGTGATAGTGATCAACGCTGATAAGATAAAGGTCACCGGGCGGAAGTTGGATCAGAAGATCTATTACCGCCATTCGGGCTATTTGGGTGGGCTTAAAAGCATTAAGCTGAGGGATCAGCTGCAGAAGCATCCCGAGCGTGTGCTGGAGGCGGCCGTGCGGGGGATGCTGCCCAAAAACCGACTGGGGCGGAAGATGTTCAAGAAGTTGAAGGTCTATGCTGGTGATTCCCATCCTCACCAGGCACAGCAGCCTAAGGTGTTAGAATTGTAAAGGGGAGGAAGATGGAGATAGCTGGCAGGTATTACGAGGGAGTGGGAAGGCGTAAAACAGCCACGGCACGAGTGAGGCTCTACCCCGGTGGCGATGGCGCGATCATCGTCAATGGCAAACCGGTGGAGGAATACTTCTCTCGCGAGAGTGATATACTCCACCTTCTTGAGCCGCTGAAAGCCACAGATACCCTGGGGAATTATCGGATAACGATCAAAGTCAAGGGGGGTGGCATCTCCGGCCAAGCTGGGGCTGTACGCCATGGCATAGCCAGAGCCTTGGTGAAGGCCAATCCGGATCTACGCCCCATCCTGCGCAAAGGCGGTTTCCTCACTAGAGATGCGCGCGTGAAAGAGAGGAAGAAAGCAGGACTCAAAAGGGCGCGCAAAGCCCCCCAGTACACCAAGAGGTAGCTCGAAGGAGGATACTATCGTGGAGGTATTCAACCGCGTGGTAGTGATCCTGATCCTGCTAGCGGCCATCGTTGTCATAGCCATCGCTATGGTAGCGCCGTGGCCGGTCGTCAGCTTTTTAAAGCAGTTCGCACTCCTCCTGGAGGCCAATCTATCTTTAACCACCTGGCTTATTTTTGCTCCAGCGGGCATATTTTCGATCATCCTATGCATCCTGCTGCTTTGGCTGGAGTTAAGGCAGCCGAGGGTTAAAGCCATCGAGATAGAGGGGATCAGCGGCGGGAAGGCTCAGGTGTCCTTTGATTCCATCGCCAGCCGGTTAGAGCATAACCTCACTCAGCTGAGCGATGTGGTCAGGGCTACGCCCAAGGTCAGCGCTAAAGAGGGGAACGTCATAGTCAGACTCGATTTAGAGACCAACCCCGATATCGAGGTGCCTGCCAAAACGGAGGAAGTCTGCCGAGTGGCTAAAGAGATAATCGAGGAGAAGATGGGTTTGAAGTTGGGGGAGATCACGGTCAACGTCAGGCACGCGCCTTACCCCAAAGCATAGGAGGTCACTTTCCCTTCCTCCCGGTGATGATTATCTCCTTCTCCCTGATCTCCACCTCTGTGATCCGAAAGGGCGACTCCTTAGTCGCCTTTTCTTGTGCCTCCTGAAGGGTCTCACTGATGGTTTTGGATAGAGAGGTCAACAATACGGAGGGGAGGGGGACGGAACCAGCCATGGCCTTCTCTATGGTTATCTGCACCTGGCCGTTCGCGACCTTAGCGGAGGCCACAATGGTCACCCGGGTTTGGACGGGGAGCACATTGGATAAATCCCCGGTGGCATGGATTTTCCCCTCTGTGAACCAGATACGAAGGTCTTTGATCGGTGCTCCTTCGCCCATTTCCTCCAGTTTACAGGCCAGGTAGGATGTCACTTCCTCCTCGGTTAAACGCAGAGTGAACTCCTCCTCGCCTTCCGCCAGCGTCTCTTCCAGTTTCTCCTTCAGATGCTGAGCGGCCGCTGGGGAGGTAGGGATGGAACGAGGTAATGTGGGAACCCGGGTGGAGAGAAGGCCACAGGGTGCGCAGGCCAAAACCAGGAGGACAATGGCGAGGCTCAAGCACAGAATCCGCTTCTCTCTTCTCCCCCTCATCATTTCCAACTTAAGCGCCTTATGAGGTGCCCTCTGAACCTAAAACCCTTTTACCCTTTCGTTATCTTTTCCAAATCCTCCAAGAGAGCTTGAAGGTCTTCCTCGTGTTCTACCTCATCTTGGAGGATCTGGAGGGCGATGTTGTAAGTGACCGGATCTTT
>CAYYKQ010000126.1:0-4498 GCA_964440965.1 uncultured Anaerolineae bacterium
GACACGCTGATTGGGATTCTGGCAGCGTTGATTTACCTGGGCTTTGCCCCCGAGGTGGCCTTCGAACTGGCAAGCGGAGCGCTGAGGCAGATAGGAGAGGAGTTGAGAGTTAAGCCGGACACCTTGGTAGGAGAGATAATCGCGAGGATCCCCGCGGCCCTGAGTGGCGCTTTAGGGCAAAGCGGAGCCCTCCCTAATTCTCCTATCGGCGCAGGGTAGCTCCCCCATTCGATCGATGGCTTGACGACCACAGCAGATGGAAATCAAAACCTGCCTACAAGACGGACGCTATACTCTGGTAGAATTCCGAGACGGAGGCGAAGGTTACGTCCTCCTCTACGATGCCGACCAGCACAGCCTCTTCCTTGGGCAAGAGGTAAAGGCTGTAGACCTGGACGCTTTCTGGCGGAAGCATCAACAGGACGAAGCCTTTTGTTTGCCCTGCGAGCTTATGCTCCGCTTTGAAAAGCGGTGGGTATGTGCTCCAGATTATCCGCCAGTGGAGCTGGGCATAGAGACAGGCACAGCGAGGGCGTTGATTCGGGCGGTGATCCGTTCCCTTCGGCGAGGAGCCGCTAATCCTCCCCATTGAGGGAGGATCAGATCACGCCGCTCCTTGACCAGTAGGGAGATAGAGGGTAAAATTGGTTCGCAAACTCCGGCGCTCGATGATAATTGAGATAGCTATGAGAGCGCGGAGATGGCGGGCGGAACTTCATGCTGCGGAAGGTGAATCGATGCGAGGGAGAACTCTGCTTTTTTCAGCTTTGTTGCTCGCCGCGACGGCAGTGCATCCGCTTGCCTTAGCCAAGGAGCAGATGTGCTGGGCATCCCTTCCGGCGCCTAAAGCGAGTGCGCCCTCCTTATCGCCGCGTATAGGGGCCTCACCGGACAAGCCGGTGGTGCGCATAATCCTCTTCTGGTCTAAGACCTGCCCCGCCTGCCATAAGGTCTTGGAGGATATCCTGCCCCCCATCCAGGAGAAATACGGCGACCAATTGGAGGTCAGATGCCTCGATGTCTCCGAGCCGGACAATTACAAGCTGTTCTCAGCCTTAGAGAAGGCCTATCAGGTGCCCAAGGAACTGCAGGGGGTGCCGGTGGTATTCATCGGCCAGACCTTCCTGGTGGGGTGGGTTGACATCGGAGACCACCTGGACGAGGAGATCCAGCGCTATCTGGCGGCAGGGGGCGTTGATTATCCTGTGGTGGCTTTGGAAGTCGAGCGCCTGCCGGAGGAGGGGTGCCGCTGGTGCCCCACTCCTTCGGCGACTGAACCAAGCGCACCCACGAAAAAGGGCAAGCCCATCCACCTGGCCTACTTCCATCAGGCGGGGTGTGCGCAATGCGACCGCGCCCTTTACGACCTCAAATTCCTGCAGAGCAGGTATCCCCAGCTTGTGATCGAGTTCTTCAGCATCCCCAAGGATGCCGTTCTCAGCGAGTGCCTGGGCCAGCGCTACGGCGTGCCCGAGGAGAAGCGCCTCACTGCGCCGGCCGTCTTCGTCGGCAGGGACTATCTCCTGGGCAAGGATGTGAATGTCGATAACCTCGAGGCTTTGCTCAGGAAATACGCCGCCGAAGGGGCGGAGCCGACTTGGGTGGGATGGGAAGAGGAGAAAGGCAAAGCATGTATTGTCGAACGTTTCCAATCGTTCGGGGTCTTTACCGTCGTCGCGGCTGGCCTTATCGATGGGATCAACCCTTGTGCTTTCGCCACGATCGTATTTCTCATCTCCTATTTAGCCATCAGCAGGCGCAAAGGCAGGGAGATATTGAGTGCAGGGTCAGCCTTCACCCTGGGCGTTTTCCTGGCCTATCTGCTCATAGGAGTGGGGTTCTGGAAGTTCTTGGAGGCCATCGAGTTCTTGACCGTACTTGGCCGTTGGGTCTACCTGCTGACTGCCATTCTCTGCCTTTTCCTGGCCTCCCTCAGCATCCTCGACTACCTGAAAGCCCGCCGAGGCGAATTGGGGGGTATGGCCCTAAGCCTCCCCCATAGTTTGCGGATGTACATAAACAGGATAATCCGCCAGGGTAGTCGCACGGCAAGGGCTTCTGCCTGGGCAGCCCTCTTCACCGGCCTGGTCGTCTCCGTCATCGAGTTGGCCTGTACCGGCCAGGTGTACTTACCGACCATCATCTTCGTTATGGGGATGCCTTCTTTGCGGGCCAAGGCTTTGGCTTACCTTCTGCTTTACAATCTGTTCTTCGTCCTTCCTTTGGTGGTGATCTTCCTCCTGGCCTTCTATGGCACCACCTCGAAGCAATTAGCCCATTTCCTCCAGGCCAGAGCAGCGGCCATCAAACTGGCCACGGCGGGGCTTTTCCTCACCCTGGCTGCTTGGTTGTTTTACTCTCTGACTTAAGCTTTTCGGAAAGGAGAGCAGGTCGATGGTTACGGAACAGGAGATTCGCAAGGCTTTAAAGAGGGTGATCGACCCCCATATCGGCATCAGCGTCGTTGACCTGGGGATGATCAGGGAGATACTCGTCGAGGAGGGGGAAGTGGAGGTGCGGATGGTGCTCACCGCTCCGGGCTGCCCCCTGGCCGACTTCTTGGTCGAGCAGGTTCGCAACGCGGCCGAAGGAGTGGAGGGGGTGGAGAAGGCTACGGTGACTCTCCTGGATGAGCCCTGGCGGCCGGAGTGGATGGTCCGCTCAAAATGAATGGGGAAATAGAAGAAAGGTTACGACAGCTGGCTACCGTTGCCCCTGAGGAGCGGGGATTAACTTTGCTCCCCCTCAGCGCGGTGCGCCGGGTGGCCCAGGAGTTCGGCCTCTCCCCTCGTGAGGTGGAGATACGCGCCCTCGAACAACGCATCCTGCCCGCGCGCTACCTGCGCAGCCTGGGCACGGTTGGCTGGGAGGGCCAGATCAAGCTCCTCCAGGCGACAGTGGCGGTCGTTGGCCTCGGTGGGCTGGGAGGTAACATCGTCGAGGGGCTGGCGCGCGCCGGGATCGGACGCCTGATCCTCATCGACCCCGACACCTTCGTCGAGCGCGACCTCAACCGACAGGTCTTGAGCACCGAGGCCAACCTGGGCGCTTCTAAGGTCGAGATGGCCAGGGCCCGCGTGGCTGAGATCAACTCCGCTGTGGAGGTGACAACCTACGCCGTCGAGGCCACCGCGGAGAACCTGCCGCGACTGCTGGAGGGAGCGGATGTGGTGGTGGACGCTCTGGACCGCCTGCCCATACGCCTCGTGCTCCAGGATGTGGCTCAAAGGCTGGGCATCCCTATGGTGCATGGGGCCATCGGCGGCATGACGGGACAGGTGACCACCATCCTCCCCGGAGACGAGGGGCTCTATGCCCTCTATGGCCATGGCGAGGTGCCCGAGCGGGGGATCGAGGCCGAGCAGGGCTGCCCAACGGCCACCCCCATGATGGTCGCTGCCTGGCAGGTCCAGGAGGTCCTGAAACTCCTGCTGGGCAGAGGAGAGCCCCTGCGCCGTCGGATGCTCATAATGGACGCCGAGACTGGGACCGCCGATGTGATTCGATTGGGGATGGGAGAAAGTGGAGAGATTCAGGGCCATTAGACAGGTCTTGATCGTCACCCTTATCTTGAACCTGGTGGCCACTGCGGCCAAGCTCATCGTCGGCTACTGGACGGGCTCCCTCAGCTTGGTAGCCGACGGCTTCGATTCGGTGTTCGATTCGGCCTCCAACGTCATCGGCTTGGTGGGCATCTACATCGCCGCCAGACCTGCCGACGAGGAGCACCCCTACGGCCACCGCAAATTCGAGACCTTCACCGCTATGTCCATCTCCCTCCTCCTCTTCATCACCTGCTGGGAGCTGGTCAAGAGCGCCTGGGCACGCCTGACCGCCCCGGAGACAATCGTGCCTGAGGTTAACGTCTGGAGCTTCGTCGCCTTGCTCGTTAGCATCGCCGTGCACGCCATAGTGGTGATCTATGAGTCCGGCGCCGGAAAGCGGCTGAAGAGCGAGGTCCTGGTGGCCGATGCCATGCACACCCGGTCTGACATCTACCGCTCCCTCTCGGTGATCGCCGGGTTAGTGGTGGTGCGTCTGGGGGTGCCCATCGTTGACCCCATTTTGGCCCTGATCATCGCCGGCCTCATCGCCAAGATCGGGTTCGACATCGTCAGGTCCAGCTCTCTGGTCCTGCTCGACAGGGCTGTCCTTGACATCAATAGAGTGGAGAGGATCGCCCTGGAGGTAGACGGCGTGAGGTCCTGTCACCGCATTCGCAGTCGAGGACAGGAGGATGACATCCACCTCGACTTGCACATCCAGGTTGACCCTTGGATCTCCGTCGAGAGGGGGCACGAGATCGCCCATCAGGTTCAGCGGAGGCTGCAGGAGGAACTCGAAGGGGTAAAGGACGTGATCATCCACATCGAGCCGATGGAGCTCTAAGTGGGTGTTAAGTTATGGGCGTCAAAGTGAAGCTTGTGGGTTCCCTGAGGAAATATGCTCCCCAGAGGGGAAGCCTGAATTTGGAGAACGCTGACGGCCGCACGGTGGC
>CAYYKQ010000127.1:0-4434 GCA_964440965.1 uncultured Anaerolineae bacterium
CTACTGACAGAGAGAATCTCTCATATCCCGAAGGTCCTCTTTCTGAACTCCCGCAGCAGTTCCTGGTAGCGTTTCCCCACCCCTCTCATCAGGATGGCGCGTTTGGTCTCGTCCACATGGCGGAGGCGGACCCAGAGGTGCTCTTGAGGGAGCGCTCCTCGCGCCCTGTCGGCCCATTCGATGACGCAGACCCCCTCTCCATAGAAGTAATCCTCGAGGCCCAGGCTCAGGAGATCTTTTGCGCTTTCGATCCGATATAGATCGATATGGTAGAAGGGCAATCGCATCCCAGCCCCTCGGTATTCGTTTATCAGGGTGAAAGTGGGGCTGGTGATAGGCTCCTTAGCCCCCAAACCGCATCCCACACCCTGGGCGAAGCAGGTCTTCCCCGTTCCCAGCTCGCCTACCAGGCAGATCACATCCCCAGGGCGCAGGAGTTCGGCCAAGCGAGCCCCCAATCGCCGAGTCTGGGCCTCGCTGCGACTGACGAAGTCCAGATCATGTTTGCCCAATATCACGTCCACTCCTTCCCCGCTCCTCAGGTAAGGTGCTCGCCTTCCAGTTCAGCCCCCCACGATGGGGATGGGGTGGCCGCATCGGGGACAACGGCCATCCTTCAGCTCGTAGGCGATCACGCTCAAGCCCCGCCGCTCAATGAGCAGCTTGCCGCAATCGGGACAATAAGTGTTCTGGCAGCGGTGGCCGAGGACATTGCCGATGTAAACGAACTTCAGGCCCTCCTCCTTAGCGATGCTCCAACCCCTCTCCAAGATGGACAGGGGGGTGGGCGGCTGGTGGAACCTGTAGGCAGGGTAATAGGAGTTGATGTGCCAGGGTATCTCGTCGCCGAGCTCCTCTCGTATCCGCCTAGCGATCCCTCGCAGGACCTCCTCGTCGTCGTTGACCGTGGGTATCACCAAGGTGGTGAGTTCGATGTGCACCCCCGCCTCTATCGCCTCCCTGCAGTTGCGCCAGATAGGCTCCACGTCCGCTTTGCAATACCTCTTGACCGCCTCCCTATCTCCCTTGATGTCCACATTCATGGCATCCAGTCCCGCCTCGATGAGCAATCGCAGGGCCTCAGCGGTCATGTAGCCATTGGTGACGTAAGTGTTGTAGAGGCCCTTCTCCCTGGCGAGCCTGAAAACGTCCAGCGACCATTCTAAGGAAAGCGTGGGCTCGTTGAAGCTGATGGAGGTTCCCTGGCAGCCCCAGTCTAAGGCCATCTCCACGAATTCCTCCGGCGATATGAAGCGCCCATCCTTGGGCTCCGATTTGGAGATGTCCCAGTTCTGGCACCAAGGGCAGGCGAAGTTGCAGCTCCAGCTCCCCGCGGTCAGGGCAACGCTGCCCGGATGGAAGTGGTAGAGGGGCTTCTTCTCGATGGGATTGGCCGATAGGGACGAGACGTTGCCATAGATAAGGGTGAAGAGACGTCCCTTGATGTTCCTCCTCGTCCGGCACCAGCCCAGGCCGCCTTCAGGGATCTCGCACCGCCGTTCGCAGACCAGGCAGCGAACTTTGTTGCCGACCTTCTCCTGCAGCAATGCCTCTTTGATGAATCGCTCAGATACCATCTCCATCCAAATTTGAGAACGCCCCTGTCGGCACAAGAGAGCGCCGACTCCTCCGGATTGATTATATCCTATTTCCAGCAGAAACAAAAGCCCTCTCCTCGAGAGGGAGGGGGCTTAGCTCGCTCCAAGCGGGAGCCGTCGGCCTCTACGATTCAGGGTGCAGAGGTGTACCGCTGAGATCACCACTTGATCCCATCCTCGCCGCTGCCATCCCCAGGCCCATGAGCAGCCAGAAGAGGGCCACGGCGTGGGGGAAGCTGAAGAGGTAATGGTCTAAGACTCCGCCGGTCAGTCCGCTCACCAGGGCCGTCTGCACGCCCAGAAGCAGGGGCTCCAGATGGGGGGCGGAGCGCATCCTCCACCAGGCCCTCAGAGTGTGAATGAAGAAGATGCCCAAGATGGTTAAGAAGCAGGCCAGCCCTACCAGACCCATCTCCTCGGCTATGAGGAGGTAGAGGCTGGAGACGCCGATGTAGAGGTCGATGTCCGGCGTGCCAGCGAAGCCCACCCCGATCCAGGGGTAACGGCGGATGAGGATGAAGGCGTCCTTGTACTCCCCCAGCCGCATCCTGGTGGCCAGGTCCTGTCCCCGCACCCCGGCCAGGAAGTGTTCGACGTAACCCTGGGCTTGGGGCAGGCTCAGAACGAGCAAGGCCACCAGGACCAACGCCAGCAGGAGACGCCTGTATTTAACCAAGCCCAGGAAGAGGAGGCCCACGGCCAGGCCGATCATCGAGCCGCGCGAATAGGTGAGGAAGAGGCAGAGGATCACCACCCCCAGCATGAAGGCCAGCCAGCTGCGGTTAAGCAGGGGACGAGGGGCGAAGAGTTGAGCGGTGATCAGGGAGGCAACCAGGATGAGCAGCCCTCCTAAGACGTTGGGGTCGATGGAGGTGGAAGTGGCCCGCATGGGCAGGCGGGGGTCATCGCGAATGAAGCGCAGCACGCTCCAGCCGGTTGGGTAATCGAAGCGGCCCAGAGCGGAGAGGAGACGCACAGTCAACTCGCGGGGCAGGAAGTAGAGGACGACCCCCATGAAGGCCGCGACGAAGCCAGCCAGGATGATCGCCAGCACCACCTGCTCCAATAGCTCCCGCCTTCGCACGCTGTTCACCACCACGAAGAAGAGGCAAATGCCCATCAGGGTCTCAATGAAGCGACGCAGTACCCTGGCGGTGAGGGGGGCATGGGCCAGTCCGGCCACGAAGGAGGCCATAGCCAGGAGGATGAAGGCCAGGACGGGAAGGGCCAGAGGGGAAGGCCTGAACCTCTCCTCCTGGCCTGTGACTATCCTGGAGAGCCATACCAGGAAGGTAACGCCCAGAACCAAGTCCAGGAAAGTGGGAGAGAAGCCGATGTCGAGGGGGATGGCGGCGAAGGGAAGGAGAGCAACTACGCCCACCAGGGCGAAGAAACACCACCGGAGGTCACGCAGCATCAACAGCCCCAGGACGATAGCCGCTATCAAAGCCGTCGTGAGCAAGGGGCTGAGGTAGGCAATGAGACAGCCCATAGCGGTCCCCGCCAGAAGGCATAATGCCACCACTGCCAGCGCCACCACCCAGGGGTTAGCGGAGACAAAGATGGCTTGCAAACGGTCGCGAGCGAGATCATCCATCTCCCCTTGCTCTCCGATATGGAAATAGAGATGCGGCCACTGCTGGCCGCATCCCCTTTCCCAACGCCTACGAGAGCTCCCTCTCGGCGAAATCGCCCACCCAGGGCAGCTTAAACCTCTCACCCTGATAGGCTTTGATCATCAGGATGATCCACAAGGCGAATAATAGCAGCCCCACGAGCGCACTCAGAACCCCGCCCAGGAGGGGGATACGGCTCAGGATGATCTGAGCTACGTTGAGCGCGCCGAAGGTGACCAGGGACTGCATGGCATGGAAGCGCACGAACTCGCTCTCCTTCTCGATGAGAAGGAACACCAGGCCACTCACCCAGCCCAGGACGTAGCAGAGTAATCCAGCGAAGTTGGGCTTCAGCCCCGTGCTCGTCTTCTCCTCGACTTCCATTGGAACGCCTCCTTTCCTTGACTTTAGAAAGCTACGGACATTATAATTCAAATCGGCTGCCTTGTCAAAGATTTTTCTCCCCCCCTGCTCGATAGCGTTTTGCTGGAGGGCGAAAGCAGCACTGAAGGGCTTTAGTTTGACTTTTCCGGAGCTTTCTGGTATACTTGAAGTGGCGTTGGGGAGGGATGGCCGAGTGGACTAAGGCGACGCTCTTGAAAAGCGTTGTGGGTAAAACCACCGGGGGTTCGAATCCCCCTCCCTCCGCTTTTTCGCCGTTAGGGGATTGGAGTAGCCATGAAGGTCGTAGAAATATCACGATCCGTTGCTGAGGGCAAGGAATACATTACTAAAGGGGACGCGGTACAAGCAAGCGAGAAGCTTTATAAAGCGGTTGAGGAGTGCATAAAAGTTCTTGCTGAGAAGCATAGAATTCCCGAGTATGAAAAGGCGGAAAAAGATGGGAGATGGAGGAGTTATCTTCTAGCCCAGGCAGCGGGGAGGCTGTCAGATGATTTAGGGAAGAAAGAGATAGAGGATGCCTGGTTAAGAGCTTTTAACATCCATGCCTGGAGTTTTCATGAGGGTAAGTTTAGTGTTGAGGAAATCAAGCGAAATGTTCCCTATGTGGAATGGATTGTAAATTTTGTGAAAGACCAGGGCGAAAAAAAGTTAATTTATTGCTTCGGGGAGATGCCAGAGTGGACTATTGGGACCGCCTGCTAAGCGGTTGTAGGGCCAAAAAGCTCTACCGTGGGTTCGAATCCCACTCTCCCCGCTGTAAGCCCTCGTAGCTCAGGGGATAGAGCGCGGCGCTGCGGACGCCGAGGTCGCAGGTT
>CAYYKQ010000128.1:0-4430 GCA_964440965.1 uncultured Anaerolineae bacterium
AAGATCAAAACGAGCAGCTTAGCCAGGGTTTTCATCTTTATCCCTTCAGCGAGCCAGCCAGCAGCCCGCGCATGAAGTAGCGCCCGAGGAAGATATAGACCAGTAGCGTAGGCATGGCTGCCATGAGCGCTCCGGCCATCTGCACGTTCCACTCCACGATGAAGCTCCCGGCCAGGTTGTTTAACCCCACGGTGAGGGGCTGGATATTGGGGTTATGGGCCACGGTGACCGCGAAGAGGAAGTCGTTCCAGAGCTAGCGCAACTTATGGCCTTCAGATACAGGGCGTAAAAGATGAATCGAAAGAACCGAAAAGTCCGCCTGGCGTTGGCCCGTGAGAGCGATGAATGATTGACCGATGGACACCCGACTGCCTCCTGAAGGCCCCGGTCGTTCCTGGGCCAGGTCCCTTATCGCTGAGCTGGAAGAAAAGATGCAAATTGACATGGAGCCGGGTGAGGAGCATGCGATACCGCTTGTCGCTGTCGCAGCGCTGCGTGACCCGCTCCACAGCACCTCTGATGGGTGCAATGAACTTGTGAAAGGACCGTTTTGAGAGTATCATATGGCCACCTATCGCTGCTTGAGGTTCAAACTCCCTTCAAGCACGGTAGGATAGACCTTTCTCGCCCTAAGGTCAACTCTCAAATTAACGCAACACTATTGGTAACAGACGGCCTTCACATCTCCAGGGCCCGCATGATCCCTCCGGCCACGTCGGTAATGGCTTCGGCCCGACGGAAAACCCCTGCCCCCGGCCCAACCACCAGCAAAGGCACCGGGTTAAGGGTGTGAGTCTCGACTCTCAAGTCCTCCAAATTGCCGTGGTCGCTGGATACGACCAGGGTCTCGGTCGACTCCATCTCCCCCAGGAGCCCGGCGAAAAAGCAGTCCAGGGTATCCAGCATCTCCAGCGCCTTTTCCAGGTTCCGGCTATGGCCGATCAGGTCGGGGAGGAAGGATTCGTAGAGGACGAGGTCGTAGCCTCGGGCCAACTTGCCCAAACGGCGGCCAGCCACCTCCGGTTCCACGATGGACACGGACAGGTGTAGTTGCTCCACTAAGTAACGGTTGGTGATATCCCAGTAGACGGCCTCGCCCCGCTCCAAGTCATCCAGGGTGCGGAAGGGGAGACCAGCGGAGAGGAGGGAAAGGGTGGTTGCGGAGTGGCGGCGTTTCCCCTCCTCCACCAATCGGAAGTACTGAGGGGTATAGGCGTTGGCGAAGGTGGCTCGGTAGCCTCGCTCGGTGGCCCGCTTCAGGACGTTGTGCTCGTTGATGAGCTGGGTAAGGAGGGCATCGGGATAAGTTCCCATGTGGCGGCCCACCATCTCCGCTGCATTGACGCCGGTGAAGAGGGCCGTCTGGCCGGTGGCGCTCTGAGGGAGGCCCTCCACGCCTAAGCGAGCATCGATGGCCTTGAGCAGCAGGTTTGGCCGATCCACGCTGTGCCCCTGAACCAGTGGCCCACCAAGGAGCTTGCGCAAGGTAGGCATGGGGGCCAGCCAGAGGGGATTGTGGTCGCCGGCTGAGCCCATGCCCAGGCCGTCTAAGAACACGAAGATGACCCGCCCCATTACAGCTTGTAGCCGATGGTGCGCAGCAGTTCCTTGCGCTCTTTCACATCCTTCTCGGTCTCGATCCCCTTGGGACTTAGGCCGTCAATGACCCCCAGGATCCCCCTCCCCTGCTCCGTCTCAGCCACAATTACCTCCACGGGATTGGCTGTGGCGCAGAAGATACGGCAGACCTCGGGGACAGCTTTGATGGCATTGAGGACGTTGATGGGGTAAAATCCCTCTCCCAGGAGGACAATGAAGGTGTGGCCGGCACCCAGGGCCAGGGCGTTCTTCTCGGCCAGCCTGACCAGCTTCTCCTCCGTGCCGCTGGATCGCACCAGGCAGGGCCCCGAGGATTCACAGAAGGCCAGCCCAAATCTGATGCCCGGCACGGCGTTAACCATCGCCTCATGGATGTCCTCCACGCTTTTGATGAAATGGGTTTGGCCGAGGATCATGTTCATCCCCTCGGGCTTCTCGACTTTGACCGTTTTGAGTTCCATCGTCGTTCCCTCCATAGGATGCTTCGTCCCTACACCCCTTTCATCGTCAGAGCGATGTGTCGCCTCTCCAGATCGACTTCGAGCACCTTCACCCTGACCTCCTCACCTACTGAGAGCACATCCGACACCCTCTCCACCCACCCCTTTCCCAGCTCTGAGATGTGAACCAGTCCATCCCTCCCCACGCCTATATCCACGAAGGCGCCGAAGTCGGTGATGCTTGTCACCCTCCCCTTCAGGACCGTCCCCGGCTTCAGCTCCTCGAGGGCCAGGTATTCGCGGTATGCGTTGGTATTGGCTTCCCCTCTAGCATAGGCTTCATGCCAGTTCTTGGGAACTGGCATCTCCTCGTACAGCCGAAGGCGCCAGGCCTCCAGCAGGCAGCGGGGTCGCCCCATGAAGTCGGCAGCACAGATCACTTTGTGGCCCGTCGCGGATGACAAGCGGTCGAGCCAGGAGAGCCCTTCCTCGCAGCGCAGCAGGTGGTGGTCGAGGATCAGCATATCCACTCCGCGAGCCAGCCGCAGGGCGTTACTCCATGCCTTCTTCCGCTGCTTGGACGAAAGCCAGGGAAGATAGAGGGGTGGCCCAGCAACAAGCACCACGTTCGCCTGCCAGGCCAATATCCTCGACACGGCCTCGTCATCGAGGAGCTGGATATCCGAGGCATGCACGAAGACGCCATCCTCGTCCTCAATGCGAGTCATCATCACCGTTCCCCGGCTGGAATGCGGTTCCCCATGGGGCACAGGTGGAGAGAAGGCCATCGGCCCACAGCTTCTCCCCTCTGCGTTAGGGAGCTCCCTGCCCAGCACTTTGCACAGGGATTCCCTCCGGCACGCCATATTGTGGGAGAGCCCTTCGGGGCCTTTGGCCCAGATGCTGACCCTTTGGCACAGGGGTGCCACCAACTGCGCTTTGAGCTGATAGGGATTAGCATCGGGCAGAGGGACGTGGTCCCCGTGGAAGTGGCTCATCACTACGTCGGTGGCCTCTTCCAACGCCGCCACAATCCTCCGGCGGACCTGCTCTCCAACCGCCACCTGGGCCGGATGGGGGAGCAGGCCATGGCGATTGTAGCCCAGCGCCAATCCAGGGTCGATGACGATCCTGCGGCCTTTGACATCCACCACACAGGAGAGGCCGCGCACTCCCAACGATTCCGTCCCTAGAATTTCGATGTGCGTCTTGTTCCCTCCTGGAGCGCTCACCCTTCGGGGATCTTCAGAACAGCGGTGCCGCGGATCTCGGCCCGCTTGAGGAGCTGAAGCACGTGGTTGGCCTCCTCTAAGGGGAATACCTGGACGTCCGTCCTGATCCGCATCGCCTCCGCCAGGCGGAGCAGCTCCACCACATCCTGCCTTGTGCTGTTGGCCACGCTGCGGACGGTCCGCTCGTGGTAAAGTAGTGAATCGTAGTCCATCTCGGGGATAGGGGTCATGTGTATCCCCGCCAGGGCCAGGGTGCCACCCTTGCGCAGCACCCGCAGCGCCTCGGGGACGATCCATCCGGCCGGAGCGAAGATGATGCTGCTGTCAAGCTTATTTGGGGGGGTATCCTTCGCCCCGCCCACCCAGGCCGCTCCCAGCTCTAAAGCGTGTCGCCTGTGCTCCTCGCTCCTGGTGAAGACATAGACCTCACAGCCCCAATGGCGAGCTATCTGGATAACCATGTGCGCCGAGGAACCGAATCCATAGAGGCCTAAACGTTCGCCAGGCCGCACCTCGCTGAGCCTCAAGGCACGGTAGCCGATGACCCCTCCGCACAGCAGCGGGGCAGCCTCCGCATCCGAGAACCCTTCAGGGAGGTGGTAGGCGAAAGCCTCGGGCACGACCATGTACTGGGCGTATCCGCCATCCACATGGTAGCCGGTGAAACGGGCATCCTCGCACAAGTTCTCCATGCCTCGCCGGCAGAAGTCGCACTTTCCGCAGGTGGAGTAAAGCCAGGGCACACCGACCCTCTCTCCCAGCTGGAAGCGGGTGACGTCCTGCCCTTTGCTTTCCACCACCCCTACGATCTCATGGCCAGGGATAAGCGGCAGCTTGGGCAGTGGCAGGTCTCCTTCCACCTCGTGCAAGTCGGTGTGGCAGACTCCGCAGGCTCGTATCCGGATGCGGATTTCATTCGGGCCAGGGGTCGGCGTCGGCACCTCCATCATCTCCAATGGATTCTCCTCAACCGGCCGAGCCCCCCTCAAAACCATGGCCTTCATGGGAAAACCCCCTAAACGGAAATCGCCCTTTCGATCCAAGTTTATCACGGCGAAATCGGCTTGTCAAGGGGGACCGATCTTCCACGCCTTTGGAGATCAATTTCGGCCATGAACTTGACAAAAGGGCCGAGATGGTATAGAATATAATCGCCGAT
>CAYYKQ010000129.1:0-4428 GCA_964440965.1 uncultured Anaerolineae bacterium
TTGACCCGGTGATGGTGGCCAAGAGCGGCGACCCGCTGCTGCGGGAGGACGCCCGTCAGGCCCTCATCGAGCAGCTCATCCCCCTGGCCAAAGTGCTCACCCCCAATCTGCACGAGGCGCGGGTGCTCACCGGGATGGAGATCGAGAGCCTGGAGGACATGCGGAGGGCGGCCCGGGCCATCCACGAACTGGGGGCGCAGAACGTGGTGGTCAAGGGGGGGCACCTTCCCGGCTCGGGCGAGAGTGTGGACGTCCTCTACGATGGCCGCGATTTCGTCGAGTTCGCCGCTCCACGGATTGAGACCAGGAACACCCATGGCACGGGTTGCACCTTCGCCTCGGCCATCGCCGCCGAGCTGGCCAAGGGCAAGACCGTCCCTGAGGCAGTTGAGGCAGCCAAGGAGTTCATCACCATGGCCATTCGGCACTCTCTGGACATCGGCCATGGGCACGGCCCCACCAACCACTTCGCCCATCTCTATCGGAGGGCAGGGCTTTAATGCGCATCGATAGTAAGGCAGCCGGCGGAGTGGTTGGGAGCCGGCTTTGACAAATTTCCCTTTTTGCGATAACATTGGAGAAAACCAATTAAGATAAAGGAGTAAGGCGATGTATCAGAGGATTATCATCGTGGGCCGTTTGGGCCGTGATCCGGAGATGCGCTACACGCCCCAGGGCAATCCCGTAACCCACTTCCCTGTGGCCACCGACTTCGTCTGGGTCGATCAGAACGGCGAGCAGCGCAAAGAGACCGCCTGGTTCAGGGTCTCCGTCTTTGGCAAGCAGGCTGAGCCCTGCAATCAATACCTTGTCAAAGGCCAGCGGGTCCTGGTGGAGGGACGGTTGAGGCCCGATCCGGAGACCGGTGGGCCCAGGGTCTGGATCGGCAATGATGGGGTAGCACGCGCCTCCTACGAGGTCGTGGCCCGCACAGTGAGGTTCCTGGGCAAGCCGTTAGGGAAGCCTCCTGAGGTGGTCGAGGAGGCGGAGGAGGAGATACCCTTCTAACCCCGGTCGAGGCAGCAATCGTTCGCTAAAGGGGGACTTTTGAAAGATTTGGAGAGGATCGCCGAGAGGATCCGCCAGGACTTGGAGGCCAAAAACGAGGCACGGGAGAAGGCTTTGGAGCGTTCACGGAGGCTGACCCAGCGCTGTGCCCTCTGCATTCGAGCCGTGCATCGGGGCCAATCCAAGGAGGCCGCTCAGCTCTTGGCCATGGCAAAGGAGATAGCGGCGGAGCTTAAGGAGATAGTGGCCGATTACCCCGACCTCTACCACGCGGGCTACACCCAGGATGCCCTCAAGGAACTGGCGGAGGCAGCTATCACCTATGCCTTAGTCAACGACAAATCCCTGCCCACCCCGGATGAGCTGGGGGTGGAATATGCAGCTTACCTCAACGGCCTGGGAGAAGTGGTGGGTGAACTGAGGCGATATGTGCTGGATCTTATCCGTCAGGGCTGCTTAAAGCGCGGTGAGGAGGTGCTCTCGATCATGGACGACATCTACGGCGTCCTGGTAACCATCGATTTTCCCGAGGCCATCACTGGGGGCTTGCGCCGAACCACGGATATGGTCCGAGGAGTGGTAGAGCGAACGAGAGGGGACCTCACCGTAGCCATCCGCCAGGAAAAGCTGCGGGAAGCTCTGCGGGAATTCGAGAGAAAGATGGGTTGACAGGGGCGATATCCGCGTTTAACTTCGATCTGCTGCTAATTTCCCCATCCTCTCCAGCTCGTCGGCCACATCCTTCAAGCCGGCGCACTCCAGAGCGGAGCGGGTAGGGTAGCCCGTCTCCCAATCATAACCTCTCACCTCGTAGTATTCCTTGAGCATCGGCTCCAAATGGACCACCTGTCCCTTGCCAGGACCTGAGGGCATCGGCTCCTCGGTGAAACGCGGATGGAGCGAATCATTGGCTTTGCTCCAGCCTAAGCGGATGTTGAACATCCTCCTGAGGTGAGAGATCCTCTCGCCCAGCCTCTTCGTCTCCTCCACGTCAGCGTACTTCTCCATCCCCGTGAGGGTGTGGATGAGCTTGGCGAAGTCCTCCCAATAATAGATGGGCGGCCACATCACGCCGTATTTGCAGACGATGAGCGAGTCACAGACGGCGAAGAGTGCCTCCTGGTCGGCCACCATGTAGCCTTTGTAGCGCTCATCAAGAAGGTCGCAGACGATATCGGTGTCGTATTGAGGGAAGCGTTCCTCGGCCTTGCTGCGGAAGCCCAGCTCGTCGATCACGCAGAGGGAGCGCAGGTGGTCGGCCCCCCTAACGTTGACCGCATAGGTGAGTCCCACCGACTTGTGCGACCTACCGTCCTGTCCCGAGGCCTCCAGACCATTCACCTCAATGGCATATCTCTCCGCTCCTCTGCCGATCCTCCTGGCTGCCTCGCGCACCCCTTCGGCCAGCAGGTCGCCGAAGCCCTCGCGGCGGGCGATCATCTCCACCAGCTTGAGGATGAGTTCCCCATCGCCCCACAGGAGCTCCAGTCCGCCCGTGTCCCCTTTATCGATCAGGCCCTTCTCATAACACTCCATAGCGAAGGCGATGCTTGCGCCCGTGGAGATGGTGTCCAAGCCGTAGATGTTACAGAGGTAATTGGCCCTTATAGCCACCGTGAGGTCGGAGTTGAGGAGGTTAGAGGTAAAGGAGAAGACCGTCTCATACTCCGGCCCTTCGGACTGAGTGCCAGCGTATTTCCCCTCCTTAATGCGTGAGATGTACTTGCACTGGATGGCGCAGCCGAAACAAGATTTGTGATCGACACGGAAGCGCTCCCTGATGGCTTCGCCGCTAACCTTGTCTATCTCCGGATAGACGCCATCGTAGTGGTTCTTAGTGGGCAGCCGCCCGATGGCGTTCATGGCCTCCATGAGGCCGGTCGTCCCATAGGTGCGTGATGTCCTCCTGATGTAATCGGCCCACTCTCCCCTGGCGTGGCGCTCGAAACACTCCTGGGAGAACTCCATGAACTCCTCGGGGAGGGCCGGCTTAAGGTCGCCGCTTCCCCTTATGGCGATGGCCTTGAGGTTCTTGGAGCCCATCACCGTCCCCATCCCTGTCCTGCCGGCGGCTCGGTAGTAGTCGTTGATTACCCCGGCATACTTCACCAGGTTCTCTCCCGCCGGGCCGATGCAGGCCACCTTAACGTCCGGGTCTCCCAGTTCCTCACAGATGAGGTCGGTGGTCTGATGGGTGTCCTTCCCCCAGAGGTGGCTGGCGTCCCTCAATTCAACCAGATCGTCCTCGATGCGGAGGTAAACCGGCCTTTCGGCCTTCCCTTCCACGATGATGAAATCGTAGCCGGCGTATTTGAGCTCCGGGCCGATGGAGCCACCGGCGTGGGATTCCCCCCAGTGGCCGGTGAGAGGGGAGAGGGAGGCCATCATCCAACGCCCGGAAGGAGGGAAGAGGGTACCGGTCACTGGGCCGGTGGCGAAGATGATCTTGTTCCCAGGGGAGAGGGGATCCACCTCTGGTCCCACCTCATCCCAAAGGATGCGAGCAGCCACCCCCGAGCCGCCCAGATAATCGTGGACGAGTTCAGGGGGCGTCTCCTCCACCCGGATTTTCCCCGAGGATAGGTCAACCCTGATGCATCTTCCCGCATAGCCACCGTATTTGTACATCTCAGCCCATCTCCCCGCCCACTGGGCGCATTCCCTCCCCCCTGGAAGGCTCGTGCCTCGAAGCGAGAGGATAAGTCACCATGGAAAGGAGCTCGGACAGCCTCTCCGCGCTGGCCCTTCTCCTGGCCAGCCCCACCCTGTCGGCCCTCACATATTCGATGGCCCCTACAGGGCAGTACCTTACGCAGGCAGGGTCCCCACCGCAAAGGTCACATTTGACCACCACGTGTCTCTCAGGATGCATAGAGAGACCTCCAAAGGGGCAGGCCACGATGCACATCCGGCAGCCGATGCACCTCGTCTCGTCCACCACCATGGCCCAGGTATTGGGGTCACGAGAGATGGCCCCTGTGGGGCAGACGTCCCGGCAGAAGGGGGTATCGCATTGCAAACAAACCATGGGGATGTCTACCCCCTCCTTCCGCCAGGAGACCACCGAGATGCGGGATTTGAGGGGATTGAAGACCCCCTCATGCACCCAGGAGCAGGCCAGCTCGCATATCCTGCATCCCGTGCACTTGTCCACGTCAACGAGCAAAACCTTTCTTTGCACTTTCTGCCTCCTCGCTGAGAAAATTAGCTTTGGGGATGGGATGGAAGGCATCCCCTCCGCTCCATCCCTAGGCGCGCGTCCCCCCGTGTGGATACCTGTCCAAAGGCCAGAGGGGAGGGCCGTCCCACCTCGGATATGGCCCGTGGGCCTCGAGCTCATCGGCCACATATTTCAACCCTAAGCTCTCCAGCCGCTCCCGCGTCGGGATGCCTGTCTCAAGGTCGTAGCCGTGCACACGG
>CAYYKQ010000130.1:0-4306 GCA_964440965.1 uncultured Anaerolineae bacterium
CCCTCGACCAGTTTGTGGAAGGTGGGCAGGACCTTGATCTGGGCATTGGTATCCTGGCAGATGGAGATAAGCCTCTGCAGTTCGTCCCCGGCGAAGGAGCCGCTGATGATGACGATATCGACTTTCTTCTCGGCCACCAGGGAGGGAATCTGGCCGTGCGTTCCCAGCACCTTCAAGCCATCCACGCTCATCCCCAGGTGGCTGGGGTCATTGTCCACGAAGCCTACCACCTGGTATTTCCCCTCCGCCCCGCCGTTCTGCAACTGATGGGCCAGCTGCTGGGCCAGGTCGTCAACGCCCACGATGAGCACTCGCTCCCGACCCGTTCGGGCCGGCCGGGAGAGGAGCTCGGCCAACAGGCGCCGGCTGCACTTAGCCGCAGAGGAGAGGATGAAGGTCAGCATCCCACCTACCATAAGGGAGCCTATCGGCAGGCGGACCAAAGGCCAGAAGGCTCCTGCCACGGCGATGATTGATGTGCCTATGACGGTCGATTCCAGGAGGGGGACGAACTCCTGCAGGCCAGCATAGTCCCATATCTTGTCGTAGATGCCGAACAGGTAATTGATCGAGATGTAGACTAAGGCCATGGGCAGGATATCTCTGGACAGCTCCTCCAGGTAGTGGGGAGGGATGTGGCCATCGAAGTGTACGAGCAGAGCCAGGTAGAACGAATAGGCTACTAGAAGGGCATCGACGACCATCCAGCGCAGATATCGTTTTACGAGATGCAGGGCACGAGCCTTCATCGGTTTTTCACCCTAATTTGGCTCATCTGAGCCATCGTTCATAGACGTCCTTCACAGCCTGCCGCTGCTCGGCCATCTCCGGATCCCCCAGCACTTTATCGTACAGGTCATGCTCGTATGGGTACCATAGGAACCCATCGATCCGTGGCTCTTGCAGCAGCATCCGGCCGAGGTCACACATCTCCTCCGCTGTGGGCATCCTGAGCTTGTATCCCATCCTCGTGAATTCGTAGGCCTGCCCCAGGAACCATAGCCGGGAATGAGGGGCCTTGGAACGCACCAGGGCATCGTTGGCGGTAACCGTATCTAAAACTCGCTGTCGCTCGAAGATGGGTTCCCCTCCAGCCCACCCGAAGGGGTAGTACCAGATGGCACAGATATCGCAGATCCCCTCGCTGAAGTGATGGTTACCGTATTCGGGACGCCCTTCGAACCAGGCTATATCGCTCATGTCGTGGTAGATCAACACCTTGGGCGCCAGGCTTTTCACCTGGCGGTAAAAATGGCGTAATTGATCGTCGCTGAACTTAGGCAAGGGCTCGTGAAAGCCGTAGTAGGCTAGCAGGGCAGGGTGATCCTTTGTAACCTCCAGGAACCTCTGAGCATAGTAGAGGTTGAATTGCCCGCCATCCCAGTGATGGGAAGGCCAAAGCCAGGCGACGACCTCGATGTCCAAGCGCTGGGCCTCGTCGAGGAAGATCAGCCAGTCCCTCTCCCTCCCCGAATCCACCAGTTCGCTGGAGAAGTCCTGTACCACCACCTCCACGCCCAAGCTACGCAGGTATTCCAGCCTCTCCCGGACGGCCGGCCGATCGCTCTCGCTCCAGATGTTGGAGGGGTAAGGGAAGTAGACACCGTATCTGACGGGCTCAGGCGTGTCGGTGTCGGTGGGTATGGCCGTGGGTGTGTCAGTGGGCGTGACGGTGGGCACGGCTGTCGGCGTGTCCGTTGGCGTGACGGTTGCAACCGGCGTGTCGGTAGGCGTAATGGTCGGCGCCAGCGTGGCAGTAGGCATGGCCGTCGGTGTGCCTGTCGGCATGGGTGTTGGCGTATCTGTGGGCATTGCCGTTGTAGCAGCGGGCATGGCCGTAGCGGTGCTGGTAAGCATAGCCGTTGGCGTAAGGGAGGGCACCGAGGTATCGGTAGGTGTGGGGGTCAGCTTAGGCCCGCAACCGACCATGAGCACCGCTAAGATGGCCAATGGGACGATCGCTTTTCTGTCCATTTTCCTCTCCTTTAAGGGCTGGCTCTTATAAGGGTGAGCTGGATGCTCCTACCCTTCGTTCAGGATGACGCCCAGGATCTTTCCCCCCACCATCCTCAGGGTCTCCACGGCCTCGCTGGCGGCCCGCTTCGTCCCACTCTGGTCAAGCACCAGCAGGATGCCGTCCACCTTAGACGCCAGGATGGCGGCATCGGCGGACAGGACCGGCGGCCCATCGAGGATGACCGCGTCGACGTCCTCGACCAGTTTATTCAGCACCTCATCCATCCGTTGGGAGGCGAGCAATTCCGGGGGATCGGAGGGCCTGGGGCCGCTGGTCAATACCTTAAGGTTCGGTGTCCTGGCGGAGGGCAGCGTCTGGGAGTTGATGGGGCCGCTTTGCTGGAGCAGATCGACCAACCCACCCTCGTTGGGAAGGCCCAGCCGCTGGTGAACGACGGGATGGCGGAGGTGGGCGTCAACGAGGAGCGTCTTACGGCCGGCCTTCGCCCAGGTGATGGCCAGGTTAATGGCTATCGTTGACTTCCCCTCTGACGGGCCAGGGCTGGTGACAAGGATCGACTTTGTCGAAGGAGTCCCTTTGCTGCATTGTCGCCAACAGGCCTCCGCCAGAGTCCACCAGAAGTGTCGGGAGCTGGCATCCTTAACGATCCCTAAGGTTGGCAGATGGAGGTGCCGCCTCACCTCCTCCGCCGTCCTGATCGAATCGTCTAAATATTCGATCAGGAACACAGCGCCCGTGGCCAAGAGAAGGCCCGTGAAGGCGGCGGCCAGAACGTTGCCATAGGTGCCCAGACTGGGTCGAAGCGGGGGTTGAGCTTCGGTTATGACGAAATCGCGGCGAAGGCCGGCAGGTGCTTGTTCCACCAACTGGCGAGCGACCTGGTTGGCGATGGCTGCTGCTTGTTGGGGATCATTGTAGGTGGCGACGATCTCGATCAATTGAGTGCCAGGGATAGGGTTAGCCTCGATGTGCTCCTTCAGCTTCTCGGCAGAGATGGGGAGTCCCAACGACTCGACCACAGATTGGGCGAAGGGCTCCCTCTTGGCCAACTCGGCGTATGTAGGCGCCAGCGCCTGGCCTATCTCCAGTCGAGTTAGATCCGCACTCGACCCACTGATCATCACCGTCGCCGTGGCTCGGTAGGCGGGCAGCAGAGCTAAATGCCAAAGGACGAGGTAGCCGGCCATCCCAGCGATCAGCGTAGTCAAAACAATAAACCATAGCCATTTGTAAACCACCTTGAGATAGTCTCGCAGTTCCATATCCCCCTTTCCTAACTTTTTATTTGCGACGGAGTCGTCGCAGCCAACTCGGAGATCGAGCTCCGAAAAGCCCATCGCCTTATCAGGGTTAGAGCGGTACGAAGCAGAATCTTCAGATCGAACAGGAAAGATCGCTTATCCACATATTCCATATCCAGAGCCAGTTTTCGCGGTAGGATGGTGCCAATGTAATCCCGATCCAAGCTATCGGGGTCCAGAAGGTCCTCCTCGCAGGCGTATGCCAGCTGAGCCAAACCGGTGATGCCCGGCTTCACCTTCAACACCTCCCTCTGTTGGGGAGAGTAGAGGGCCACGTAACGGGGCGCTTCCGGCCTGGGGCCCACTAAGCTCATCTCGCCTTTCAGGACGTTCAGGAGTTGGGGAAGCTCATCTAACTTCGTCCGTCGAAGGAAGCGGCCCAAACGGGTGACCCGTGGATCATTCCTATAGGTGATAGCCGGGCCCATCTTGTCCGCGCCGACAAACATGGTGCGGAACTTGTACATCCAGAAGGGACGCCCGTCCTTTCCAACCCTCTCCGCTCGGTAAAACGCCGGCCCAGGTGAATCCAGTTTGATGAGCACCGCTGTAACGGCAAAGAGGGGGCTGAGTACGATTAAACCAATGAGAGAAACGATCAGGTCGAAGCTTCTCTTCAGCATCCTTTCCTCCGGTTGCGGGCAACTATCCTCTTCACCGCCCTGATCACGTCCTGCACATCCTCCTCCGTCATGGTGGTATAGAGGGGCAGGGATACGAGGCCCTCATAGGCGGCCTCGGCCACGGGGAAGTCCCCCTTTTTGTAGCCGTAGCGGTCCCGATAATAGGGTTGCAAATGCAGGGGGATGAAGTGGACCGAGGCGCCGATGTTCTCCGCCCTCAGCTCTTCGATGAATTGAGCCCTGTCGATCCTCAAAGCCCCTTTGACGATGCGGATGGTGTAGAGGTGCCAGGCGTGCCGGGAGCCCGGCTCCACTTCGAGGGAGGGGGCGATGATCTCCGGCATCTCCTCGAAGGCGGAGGTGTACATCTCGGCGTATCTCCTCCTTATGCGGATGAATTCCTC
>CAYYKQ010000131.1:0-4243 GCA_964440965.1 uncultured Anaerolineae bacterium
GATGATGGTGGCCCCGGCCTTCACCCGGCCCAGATAATGGCTCAGCCTGGTTTTCAGCTCTCGAATGCCCACTGTGACCTGTTCCATCCCCGCTCCTTTGTGGTCATATTTTAGCAGAGGTGGCTACATTTGGCGAGCTGAATGCGTAGTCAATTCCCCTCGCTTAATCGGCGAATTCCCGCACCATCCTGTGGATCATCTCCTGCTCTTCGGTGAGTTCGAAGTCCATAGGTTCCTCCTGTCTGCGGGTGCCGCTCGTTTATCTACCGGCCACCTCGAATTCCATCTCCACCCGCGCCCTTCCCCTTAAGGTGAAACCTATCTCCGCGATCCCCTTGGCGATCCACCTCACCCCTCTCCTTCGACCGTCGTGGCGGACCTCCTTCACCCGGAAGCCCTGAGGGATGGTGAAAAGGAGCTCGCCGAATTGCTTCCCTTCTTTCTCCATCTCCACAGCCAGTGCCCTTTTCCCCATCCATTCGACAGCCCTCACCTCGACGCCCCCCTGAGTGATGTGGAAAGTCGATGTGAGAAGCTCGGGCCTGTCGGAGACGGGCTTGAGGAGGAGCAGGGCAGTGCAGTGGGGCTGGTGCCGGACGATGGTCACTTGCTTTTCGACCACACCCAGGTAGCGACGCCGCCAGTAGTTGTAGGCGTGGTAACGCCCTTTCGGCAGTCCCAGATCATCTAAGGACACGGTGGTGGAGGTGGTGTGATCTCCCCAGTTGATGAGGGCGACCACCCACCAACGGCCCCAATCCCTCTCGATGGGCAGGATCAGGCGTTGGGGCATCTCGTTATCGAACAGGTCCAGGGGGATGGCCGCCCGGCCATAGGGAGGCAGTATCTGCCTTAGGTATTTCAACCGTCCCCTTCTGATGGAGGGGAAGTTATCTCCCGAGAGCACCGAGCCGCCTGAGAGGCCGATGAGCGTGGTCATGGTCCGCATCTCGTTCAGCACCAGATCCGATTCATCGTGGCGGGTGCGCACCAGCAGGCAATCGGGATCGTTAAGCCAAAGCCTCCGGTGCATGAAGTAGCGGGCTATCGCGTTACGAAGGGCATTCTCAGTGGAGACCATGGAGAGGTTGCGCCAGAGGGGATGCCAATTGATGGCCACATCCGTCCCGATGCGCATCCCGTCCACTATCCCCACGCAGGGCCCCAGGGGAGCTCCACAGCCGAGGAGAAAGGTGTCCTCTCCGATGGCCTCGCGGATCGCCTTCAACCCCGCTCGCAATGCCTGGGCCCTGGTCATCTGAGGGTCGTAGCGGCGGCCAGCTAAGGCTCCGGCGAAGAGGAAATCCACCTTGAAGAGCTCGAATCCCCAATCGCGCAGAGTTCGAAAGGTCTCGAACAGCCACCCCCTCACCTGAGGATGGGAGAGGTCGAGGGCATAGACATCCCCCGACCTGTGATGCCAGGCTCTGATGGGCTCGCCGTCTTCATCCCGCATCACCCAATCGGGATGTTCGGCGTAAACTTGTGAGCCGGCTCCCACACCGAAGGGAGCCGTCCAGATCCCCGGCCTATGACCTGCCCTTTTGATGGCCTGGGCCAGGGCCTTCATGTCCGTAAACTTCCTCCTATCGCAGGTGAGCCAATCACCGATAGCCGCCTGGTAGCCATCATCGACGAGGATGTACTTCAAAGGCAGGGCCTCTTCATCCATCTTTGCCATGTTGTCCAGGACATCGGCAGCGGTGTTCTCCCCGTAGAAGTAATACCAGCTGCACCAGCCGGTGGGGATTTCGCCTTCGATGCGGGCCCCCATGGCCTCACCCAAGCGTTCAGCCCATCCCTCCAGAAGGGCAAGCGGATCCTCACCCGTAGCTACGAGCAGGTGCTCCGAGGGGAGCTTCTCATCCGGCTGGATCGTCACCCCGTCGGCGTAGCAGACGGCGACCAGGTCGGAGAACTCCTCCCTATTCAGATCTAAGCGTATCTCCGCCAGCTGATCGGCTGCGGTCACGAAGCCCAAGAGCAGACCACATTGCCTACTCCCTGCCGCCTGCTCCTTGGTGGCTATCACCGTGATCCACTCGCTGCTCAGGCCCCTTTGGCGGCCGTGGGGCAGGTGCCTGAGGCGATAACTCTCGGTGCCGGGATCGACGTAGATGCCATCCCCCACCTGGCGGGCGAAGGCCGGAGACCAGGACTGCCAGCCGTTCTGGTAGAAACTCCAATCTTGGGGCGAAGGGCCCAGCTCTAACCGTCCTCCTCGCCTCGCATCCGCGGATAAGACCCCCAGCTCTTCCAACCGGAGGGGAGCTCGTCCCACATTGGTCGCTTCCAGCCATACCTCTACCCCATTGCCTGCTGCCCTGAGGTGCCAATCCAATCTGAGATCGCCGTTTGCTCGGCTCAATCGAGCCTTATCCTGGCCGGCGTTAAAACTCAACCCCGGGCCTGCCAATTCGAAGCGCCGCTTTTCTCCCCCGGCCCGATAGGCGATCCAAGCGGTGGCCCTCCGCAACAGGGGCTGGCCCTGGGAGATGAAGGTCGCTGTCCCTGCGGCTGGATCGATGATCAATCGGTCGCTGACGGCGATCTCGCTATCGTTTCCCATTCGGGCACTCTCCCTGAGTTCGTCGGAAGGGCGGAGCCGAGCGAATCAATGCTCTCCCAGCATAGGCACAAAGAGGACGCCGCCCATGTTCTCGGTGTGGATCTCGCCATCCTTCTTCTTGATGAGCCAGAGGCTCTGGTATCCGCCCGGCGGCCCTACAGGTATGACCATGCATCCTCCCTCGGCCAATTGATTGATCAGGGGCTGAGGGACGTGGTCGGGGGCACAGGTGACGATGATGGCATCATAAGGGGCATGCTCCTCCCATCCGTAGTAGCCATCGTGGTTGCTCACCTTCACTTGGGTATAGCCTAAGCGCTTCAGCCGTTCAGCCGCGCTCTCCGCCAGTTCAGGGATGATCTCCACGGTGTAGACCTCATCGGTCAGCTCAGCCAGCACCGCTGCCTGATAGCCCGAGCCGGTGCCGATCTCCAGCACCCGTTCCCCCTTCTCTAGGTCCAGGAGCTCGGTCATGAAAGCCACGATGTAGGGTTGGGAGATGGTTTGCCCGTAGCCGATGGGCAGGGGATGGTCGGCATAGGCCTGATTCAGGTACTGAGGGAGCACGAACTCATGGCGAGGCACCTTCTCCATGGCCGCCAGAACCGCCTCATCGGTCACCCCCCTGGAGCGGATCTGGGTATCCACCATCCATCTTCTTATCTCTTGGAATTTATCCGCTGAGGTGGGGATTGAGGGGGGCGTTGGGGTTGGGGAAGGCACCCCCTCAGCCCGGATACAGGCAGCCGAGATCAGCATCATGAAGGCCGTTATCGCTGCGAGCAGCCAGCTGTTCCTCATTCCCCCTCCCGTTTGATCATCTGACCGACCTTCTCCACCACATCGCGGATGGTGAAGGGTCTGACCAACACGTGCTCGAAGCCCATCGCCTCGAAATCGAATTCGGCCAGGCCATAGGGTCCGGTGCAGATGAGGATGGGGATGTCACCGGCCAGCTTCCGCAGGTCGGATAGGGTAGGTTCTTTTAGGCTTTGGTGATGGGTATCCAAGACGATCAGGTGGGGTCTTACCAACCCTCGACAGAGCAGCACCATGGCCTCCTCAACAGTGCGCAAGGAGAGCACCTGGTAGCCTTCCTCCGAGAGCTGGGCTCGCATGAGGACCCGTGGTTTCCATTCCTGAGCGATGAGGAGCACTTCGATCGCCCCAAACGAAGGGCCGATAACGGCCATCCCCTCTCCTCCGGCAGGAGCAGCTCACCCCTGTCAGCCTCATTTTAACACTTTCCCCACGCAATTTCAAGTCTAGCCACTTGTCACCTCCTTACGGGACAAGGCGGAGTTCTTGCTACAGAAGGGGTCCTGGAGTGATCCTCGCCCTCTCCTGTGCCGCATCAAACAGGTAAGGACGCCACTTTGGAGCCCCAAAAGGAGTCATTGGGCAGTTAATTTCAAATTTGGCTTTGACGGGGAGGGAAATCCGTGCTATACTGGATGCGGAAATCAAACGATTAGTGAGGTTCAAAGGAGAACCCCATGTCGAAGGAGATGAAGAGGATACTCGTGACCGGTGCCTGCGGCCAGATCGGCTCCGAATTGACCATGGAGCTCCGCAAGAGGTATGGCAACGAAAATGTGGTGGCCTGCGGACACAGGACGAAGCCCAGCGAGAGGCTGCGCACTTCAGGCCCCTTCGAGTTCATTGATGTCACCA
>CAYYKQ010000132.1:0-4152 GCA_964440965.1 uncultured Anaerolineae bacterium
GCCATTATCGTCATCCTGATGCCCAGGATGAAGAGCACCACGCCCACGATGACGAAGAGGCCGTTGAGGGCGAAGGCCAGCGTTGGATAGGCGATCTTATCCAGCGGAGGCTTCACCAGCGGCTTGCCGACGATGAAGGCCCTTATGAAAGTCCACGTCTCCCAGAGCAGGGCGGCCAGGCAGGTGACGATCATGAAGATGGCTGGGCCAAGGGTGTAACTGGTGCTGAGCTTCTGTCTGGCCAAGTAAATGGTGACCAGCGCCAGGGTCAGCCCGGCCAGGAGCTGGTTGCTCCCTCCGAAATACAACCACAGGTTGATCCAGCTTCCCGAAACGGCGAAGAGCCAGGCGACGATAAGGCTGATGATCGTGGCCACGTGCATGTTAGCCCAAATGGTGTCAGGGAACATCTCGGCGAAGAACATCCTCATGAACCTGGTCACCAGAATCTGCACCGTCAGGGCGTAGATGACCAGGAAGAGGCCGAAGAAAGTGGTGAAGAAAGCCTCGTTGCCGAGATAGGCCGAGGTGAGCTTCGTCGCCCCTGCGACCAAAGCCCCGATTTTGCCTTTCGCGATGATGTCCGGCGTGCACACCATGTAGGCGGCCAGGGAAGCCAGAGCCAGCAGGCCCTCGGTCAGCATGGCCCCCGCCCCCACGGGGTAGGCATCGGTCTCGATGTCCAACTGCTTGCCCGTGGTGGAGGTTCCCACCAGGCTGTGCCAGCCAGAGATGGCGCCGCAGGCGATGGAAACGGTCAATATCGGCCATATCGGCCCCGGCCCCGCCATCCCTTTCGGAAAGACGGTAGTGAAGGCCGGCTGCAACATATGCACCCCTGTTATGGGCGAGAGCAAAGCCCCGAGGATGATTAGGATAACGCCTGCAAAGGCGGGGAAGAAGGCCACATAGATGCAAGGCTGGGCTAGGGTGGGCATGGGGAGCACTGCCCCAAAGTACAGGAAGACACACATCACCGCCGCCCAGAAGGGCACCGTCCAGGCCCCCAGGAAGTTCTTAGGCATGGGCACGGCCATCCCCAAGAAGATACTGGCGATCACCAGGACGATGGCAATGATGGTGACGGGGACGATGCTCATCTTAGCTCTGTAAATCAACTGGCCCACGATGACCCCGGTGATGATCACTCCCAGCGTGGCCACGAAGGTGGTGGGGAAGATGTTCCAGAAGAGGGAGACCAGGAAGATGAACACCGCCGAGATCAGCAGCAAGTAGAAGAGGAGGAAGCCCAGCAGGGTGCTCCTTCCCGCCGGACCGAGCAGCTCGTAGGAGATGGGGCCCATGGACTTTCCTTCACTGCGGACGGTGAGCATGATGGCGCTGTAGTCGTGGACCCAGCCGATGAAGAAGTTGCCCAGGATGATCCATATCAACGCCGGGAGCCATCCATAGGTGACGCCGATGAAGGGGCCGAGGATGGGCCCCAAAGCGGCGATGGACTTGAACTGGTAGCCCCAAAGGACGTATCGGCTGGAGGGGAAGAACTCCACCCCGTCCATGTACATGTGGGCCGGGGTTGTCCTCTTGGGGTCCGGCTTCCAGATCTCCCGCTCGTACCGCCTGCCGTACCAGAGATAAGCGATGGCGTAGGCAACCAGCGCGATCACAACAAACCAAAAGGGAGTCATGACATTCCTCCTTTGATGTGATTCAAGAGGGATCCTTACCTCCGTAACCTGGGCTAAGGTTGCTATCACCAGGACGTGGGCCTTAAAAATTTAAACCCTAAGACGAAGAAAAACCTAATTAACATCCCACTGTCCTGATGATCCAACGGGCAAAATGCAAGCCCTGACGTGATATCTCCGCCCCTGACCACCCCCTTTCCACCTTGAAGTTATTTTACCACGAATTTTGAAAAATGTCAAATGTAACAGATTGACGGATACACCTCACGTGATTGTCCCATCCTCACAGATAGCAGCTGGTCTCATTTTGACATTTGGATGATTATAGTCTACAATTAAAGATGATTAACCATTGTGGAGAAACTCGAAGGGGGGAGCCAATGGCAGACGAGTATAGGACAAATCAGCTGAGGAACGTGGTTCTCCTTTCCCACGGCAGTGCAGGGAAGACATCCCTGGTCGAAGCCATGCTCTTCAATACAGGCGCCATCGCCCGCATGGGCAAGGTGGAAGAGGGGACGACCGTCTCAGACTACGATGAAGAGGAGATACGACGTCGGATATCCCTCAGCCTGTCCGTGATCCCTTGCGAATGGAAGGGCCATAAGATCAATGTCCTCGACACCCCTGGATACGCCGACTTTGTGGGCGAAGTCAAGGAAGCCGTCAGGGTGGTCGAAGGGGCCATCGTCCTCCTCGATGCTGCCTCAGGGGTGGAGGTGGGCACAGAGCGAGTTTGGAAATACGCCGATGAGTACAACCTTCCTCGCTTAATCCTCATCAACAAGATGGATAGGGAAAATGCGAATTTCGAACATTGCCTGGAGGATTTGGATCGAGGGTTCGAAGCCAATTTCGTTCCCCTGCAGATCCCCATTGGCAAAGAGAGCGATTTCCGAGGCGTGATAGATCTGGTGAACTACAGAGCCTATCTGGGCGAGGAGGCCAAGGAGGGGGATATCCCGGCTGAGCTGCAGGATATGGCGGAAGGCTATCGCACCAGACTGGTCGAAGCCGCGGTGGAGAGCGAAGACGAGCTAATCATGAAATATTTAGAAGGAGAGGAGCTGAGCGAGGAGGAGATCAAACGCGGCTTGGCGGCCGGCGTCAAAAGCGGAGCCATCGTGCCTGTCCTCTGTGGCTCGGCCACCCAGAATATAGGCATCCGACCATTGATGGATGCCATCGTCGAATACCTCCCCTCCCCCGCCGAAGTAGAGATCACAGCCCAAAATCTGGCCACGAAGGAGGAGGAGAGGCTGGAGGCTAACGAGTTAGCTCCCCTTGCAGCTCTGGCTTTCAAGACCATGGCCGACCCTTATGTGGGCAAGTTGACCTATTTTCGAGTTTACGGAGGGATGCTGGAGTCCGATTCGAGGGTCTTCAACTCCACAAAGGGGGCGGAGGAGAGGATAGGACAACTCTATTTTGCCTGCGGCAAGGAACAAAAACCTGTAGATAGAGTGCGAGCGGGCGACATAGGGGTGGTGACAAAGCTTTCGGCGACTTCCACCGGTGATACCCTCTGCGACGAGGGTCATCCATTGCTCCTTTCACCCATCGAATTCCCGAAGCCTACTTTCTCAGTGGCTGTCACCCCTAAGACCAAGGCGGATATGGACAAGCTCTCCAGCGCCCTCTCCCGCCTTGTGGAAGAGGATCCAACCTTGGAGGTGAGCCGGGAACCGAGCACGGGCGAGACCCTCCTCTCGGGAATGGGCGAGGCTCACATCGACGCTGCGGTGCGCCGCCTTAAGCGGAAATTTGGCGTGGAGGTCACCACCAGCATGCCTAAAGTGCCCTACCGGGAGACCATCACCAAGGTGGCCTCAGCCCAGTATCGACACAAGAAGCAGACGGGAGGAGCAGGACAGTTCGCCGAAGTGCACCTTAGAGTGGAACCCCTGGCTCGAGGCGAAGGTTTCGATTACGTCAATGAAGTCAAATACGGGCACATCTCCGATGCCTTCATCCCCTCCATCGAGAAGGGGATAAAGCAGGTGCTAAAACGGGGGGTCATCGCTGGCTACCCGGTGACGGACATCAGAGCGGTGGTCTACGATGGCAAGGAGCACCCCGTCGATTCCAAAGACATCGCCTTCCAGATCGCTGGGCGCGAGGCTTTTAAGCTGGCCGTTCAGAAAGCCGATCCCGTGCTCCTGGAACCCATCATGAACGTGACCATTGTCGTACCCGAGGAGTTCCTGGGCGACATCCTGGGCGACCTCAACACCAGAAGGGCCCGCGTACAGGGCATGGAGCAACGGGGAGGGAAGGGCATCATCACAGCCCAGGTTCCCCTGGCTGAGATGCAGCGCTATGCCACCAGCCTCCGTTCCATCACCCAAGGACGGGGGAGCTATACTATGGAGCTCTTCCGCTACGAGAAGGTCCCCGACCACCTAGCCCAGGAGATAATCGAAGCAGCGAAGAGGGAGAAGAAGGGATAGCCTCCGCCGAAGGTTGGCACCACACCACGTAGGGGACAGCGCGAAATCCACAG
>CAYYKQ010000133.1:0-4071 GCA_964440965.1 uncultured Anaerolineae bacterium
CAGCCCACCTCCCCCGAGGCCAGCCTCCCGTGAGCTGGCCCCACGATGGTGGCCCCCCGCTCCCTCAGGCGGGCCAGGTTCTCTTGGGTGAGCGGATTTTCGTACATCCCTGCGTCCATCGCCGGGGCGATCACCAGGGGGGCGCTGGTTGCCAGGGCAGTGGCACTCAACATGTTGTCGGCCAAACCGGCGGCCAGCTTGGCGATGGTGTTGGCCGTGGCCGGAGCGATGACTAACACGTCCGCCCGCTGAGCTAGAGAGACATGGCCGATCTCGGTTTGCTCCAGGAGAGCGAACATCTCAGTGACCACAGGACGGTGGGTGATGGCCTGGAAGGTGAGGGGGGCAATGAAACGGATGGCAGCTTCGGTCATCACCACATCCACCTTTGCTCCGGCCTTGACCAGGCGGCTGGCCAGCTCTACCGCTTTGTATGCAGCGATGCTCCCCGTAACCCCTAAGATGATATTTCTACCTCTCAACACCCGTGCCATCCTTAGCCCCTTCGGTTCATCTCATAGATCAGTCTCAAGCCCTCCAGGGTCAGGTTCTCATCGACGACCTCGATGACCTTGGTCTGGCTGGCGATGAGGTTAGCCAGTCCGCCCGTGGCCACCACCCGTGCCTTGGTTCCCAGCTCCTCCTCGATCCTGGCCACCAACCCTTCCACCAGTCCCACGTAGCCATAGAGCACCCCGGATTGCATGCTATGGATGGTGTTGTGGCCGATGGAGCTGGGCGGAAGGTTCAGCTCGATGCGGGGGAGTTGAGCTGTGTAGCGGAAGAGGGCCTCAGCGGAGATGCCAATGCCCGGGGCGATGGCCCCACCCAGATAGTCGCCCTCAGCCGAGACCACATCGAAGGTGGTGGCCGTGCCGAAATCGATGACGATGGCCGGCGTCCCATAGAGGCGCTGCACAGCCACCGCGTTGACTAGGCGGTCTGCACCCAGCTCACGGGGGTTGTCTATGCGGATGCGTACCCCGGTCCTGATCCCCGGCTTCACCACCAGGGGGTCCACGCCAAAGCGCTTCTGGGAGAGGGCTTGGAAGGTGGGAAGCAGCGGCGGGACGACGCAGGCGATGGCTATGCCTTCGACGTCCATCGGGGATAGGCCCTGCGACCGAAAGAGCCCGCTCAGGAGGACATCGTACTCGTCGGCTGTCCGTTGCGGCCCAGTGGTTAGCCGCCAGCGGGCCACGATTTCCCCCCTTCGGTAAACTCCCAGGGTGATGTTAGTGTTGCCGATGTCGATGACTAACAGAAGAGTTTTGCCTTCGGGCATGATCCCCTCTAGCTATGGGCCTCCCCGCCGTCCCCCTGGGGAGGTCAGAGGCGATCTGAGGATCGCTCCTCACGCCATAATCGCCAGCGGAAGAAGGCCAGGTCCCGAAAGGCACGCAGGATCACGTCCAAGCGCGCCCCAGTCTGCTTCCCCACCAGGCGGGGGAAATGGCTCACCGGCACCTCACGGATCCTCAACCCTTCTCTCCTCGCCCCCACCAGCAACTCGGTGTCGATCATGGCGCCCTCGGAGGCAATAGGCACCCGTTCCAGGACCTCCCTCCTGAACAGTTTGAATGCGCAGTCCACATCCTTGGCCACATAGCCGAACAGCAAGTTCACAAGCCAATTCCACCCCCTGGCGAACAGGCGGCGGATGAAGGGGTCTTGTCGACGAGCCCGATACCCGATCACCAGGTCGGCGTCTTCGATGAGGGGAAGGAGCTTTCTCACCTCGGCCATGTCATACTGGTTGTCGGAGCTGGTGAAGAAGATGAACTCGCCGGTTGCGGCCTCGAAGCCGGAACGGAGCGCGCCGCCGTATCCGCGGTTGACCGGATGGCGGATAAGCCTAACCTCCGGGTGCTGAACCATCAGCTCTCTGACCACCTCGGAGGTCCTATCGCTGCTTCCATCGTCCACCACGATGACTTCGTAGTTGGCACCGAGCGATTCCATTGCCTTGATAGCAGAGGCCACAGCTTGGCCGATGTTTTCCTCTTCATTGTAGGCAGGAAGGACGACCGAAATGGTGGGCAAATCAACCTCCCAGAGCAAATGGCAAATGCGCAATTTCCAGTCTGCTCACCTGCGCCTTCCCAGGCCGAAAAGCTGGCCGATGAGGCTCGACTTAGGGGCGGGTTCATCCCCCTCCCTTCCCTTCAACCACCTCTGACGAGCCATCAAGGCTTCCTCAAAGACCTTCCCCAGCTCCTCGCCATCTTTGGAGGCGATGATCTCCCTCAATTTCCCCAGCTCTTCCCGATAGGCATCTATCCAATGGACAATGTTTTCCCCGTTGAGGAGGCAGGCATCGCGGTAGGTGTCCGGGTCGCTCGAGGCGAAGTGGGTGCCAACGGCGAAAGCTCTACCTGCCAGCTTCTCCATCTCCCGCCAGGAGGAGGCGTGGGTGGTGGCCCTAAGGAGGGCAGCGGAGAGGATGAAGGGGAGATGGGCGATGCCAGCCATTAGACCGTCATGCTCCACCGGGTCTAAGAAATAAGGTTGGGCGCCCAAGAGGGAAACCAGATCGGTGGCCAGCTGCACCGCCTTGGGATCGACGTTAGAGGAGGGGGTAAGGCAGTAGAGGGCATTCTGGAAGATGTCAGGAGCGGCGGCCTCCAAGCCTGTAGCTTCTGTCCCCGCACTGACGATGGGATCTCCGCCCACGAAGCTCACCGATTCCGGAAGGAATTCTTCAGCCCACTCCATCACCGGCTCCTTGATGCTGGCTGTATCCGTTACCAGACAGCCTGGCTTGAGAGAGGGGGCGATGGCCTTGAGGGTCTCCTTAATGGCCATCACCGGGATAGCCAGGATTATCAGATCAGCTCCCTCGCAAGCCGAAATCAGGTTCCAGTGGATTTCATCCACAGCCCCCATTTTGCGTGCGCGGCCAGCCACTGAATACTCTTTGTCGTGCCCGATCACCTCGAACTCTTCCTTAGAGCGCTGCAGGGCGAGTCCAATCGAGCCGCCGATGAAGCCCAAACCAACTATCGTGATCCGCGATTTAGCCATTCACTTCTCCTCTCAGCTTCTCACAGGCTAAAAACCAGCAATTAACCAACAGAGGAACCGATGCAGGGGCCTGAGGACAAGCCCCAGGATGTCTAAACGGGGTACCAGCTGGCCGACCATGATCAGGAACAGGAGGATCAGCGGCCCTTGCGCCCGCAGGCTTTCTAAAGCATCGGACCATCGATAGGCCCATGGCTCCCCTATGCTCTCCAGAAGGCCCATCAACACACTATAGCCATCCAAGGGGAAGATGGGCAGGAGGTTAAAGATAGCCAAGCCCACGTTGATGCTCACTATCACTGTGAGCAGGACATTTAAAAGCAATGGCAAAGGCAAACCTATCCTAAGGGGGAGGCCGACGATCACGGCCAGGGCCAGGTTGGAAAGCGGGCCCGCCGCAGCGACTATGCCCATCCCTATCCTCGGCCCCTTGCTTAGGTTGTAGGGGTTGACGGGGACTGGCTTCCCCCAGCCGATGCCGAACCCATAGAAGAAGCTGAAAATCATCATCAGTGTACCCATGGGGTCCAGATGGACTAAGGGGTTAAGGGAAAGCCGCCCCTGATAACGGGCGGTGGGATCGCCCAGCCTGTCAGCCATCCATGCGTGAGCGCACTCGTGGATATCTATGGCCACGAGGAGGCCGATAGCCATGAATAGAATTTGGGTTACACTGGAGATCATCGTCCCTCCCTTTCGCATTTTAATTATAGCATAACTCGGAGGGAAGGGAAAATAGTGCTCACCAGAGTGATCCTCAGTCGCGGGGTTAGCCACATCTGAGAGGATGTGCTATAATTAGGCGTGCCATACTAGAGTTGTTGCACAATTGGCTGACTGGCCTTGATAGTACGATTTTCTCCTATGGCCAAAATTTGCGCATAATGGAGTGCTCTGGCCTCCGAAAACCACCTCGTGCGGGCCAAAAGTGCCTAAAACGGGTCGTTTTCGGAATAGTCTTAGATCCCTCCGCTATTGTGCAACAACTCTATTGATGCGAATAGTTTGTAAGAGTGCAATGCACCGAATTCAACCGTCATGGTGCGA
>CAYYKQ010000134.1:0-3901 GCA_964440965.1 uncultured Anaerolineae bacterium
CGGGAGTCGGCGTTGAGGTGAGGTAAGGCGAACACCCCGCTATCAAGGTGACTATCAGCGTTAAGGCTATAAGCGTCCAGAGCTTCCGCATTGGCGTCTTCCTCCTGCCCAAGAATGGAAAAAACCGATGCCTGCACTGAGTCGATACTCGCCCTCTTATCACCTCCTTTCCGCCGTGCTGGAAAGGAGGGATGGAGCGATCGAGAGGAAGACGCCCCGACTTTGGATCTCCTTTCCAAGCACGGGAGGCGTGGCCGTTTCCAGCCGCACCCTATCGCCCATCTTCCATAGGCCGAACCCTTAGGGACGATGGGTCGGAGATCAGAAAAACTCAGCGCCCCTTTGGAAAGGGGCGCTGGCAGACTCTCACCAGCATTCTCCTTTCCAAATAACGGGGGGTGCCGACGTTTCCATCGGCGCCTTTGGACCGCTTAGCGGCCACTGCGGCCATGCTCCATAGGCTTCGCCCTTAGGCAGCATGGCTCGGAGAATGCTATCTCCAACGCTCTATTTTAAAGGTACCCCCTACCTCAGATAATCCCTCAATTTGCGACTGCGGAAGGGATGGCGCAGCTTCCTGAGAGCCTTGGCCTCTATCTGCCGGATTCGCTCTCTGGTCAACCCAAGAGCTCGCCCGGTCTCCTCCAATGTCCAGTTCCGACCGTCCTTCAGGCCGAATCGCATCTCCAACACCTTACGTTCCCGCTCGCTCAAAGAGCTGAGGATCTCCTGCATCGACTCCTTGAGCAACTGGCGAGCTGCCGTGTCCACGGGGCCGGGGATGGTCTGATCCTCGATGAAGTCGCCCAGGTAATTATCCCCTTCCTCCTCCCCGTTCCCAATGGGCATCTCCAGGGAGAGGGGTTTCCAGGCGATCCTGATCAAACGGGCAACCCTCGCCGCTGCGCGTTGCAGCTTCCGCCTCAGGGTCGGATCGAGGGGCTCTTTAGCGGCCTGAGCCGCTTGGATGGCCCGCTTATCCTCCTCGGAGAGGAAGTCCATCTCTAAAGCAAGCTCCTCGTACGTGGGTTCCCTCCCCAGCTTCTGCGTGAGCCGGCGAGAGGCCTGAAATAGACGGTGGATGGATTCCATGATATGCACTGGGATGCGAATGGTACGTGCCTGCTCTGTGATGGCCCGGCCGATGGCCTGCCGAATCCACCAAGTGGCATAAGTGCTGAATTTGTACCCCTTTCTGCAATCGAACTTCTCAACCGCTTTAAACAGGCCCAGATTCCCCTCTTGGATGAGGTCCAATAGCGAGAGGCCCCGGCCGGTGAACCTCTTGGCTATGCTAACCACCAGGCGCAGATTGGCCCGGATCAAGGTCCTCCTGGCTTCCCCTGCACGCTTGGCAGCCCGAGCCAGCGTATCGGCCAACCTCGCCTCATCGGCTACCTCCCGCATGAAGAGATGGGAGGGAGGAAGGCCCCCCTTATCCGCATAATAGGTCCTGAGAAATCTCAGGCCCTCCACGGGCATGAGATATAGCTTCAGATAAATGCTGAACAACACATCGGTGAGCCTTCGCCACCCCTCCTCACCCTGTGGTTCCTCCCCCTGGAGGAGAGATTGAAGATAGGACTCCTCCCCCTTCGTTTCAGCCCATGCCTCGACCTCGGCGACCATGGATAGCCAATCTGGGGGTTCGATCGAGAGCTTGCGGCAGACTTTCCGCATCGCTTTCCAATCTTTAACCAGAGAGTCGAATATCTCAGCTAACGTCTCGGAAGCGGTGGGAGGGCGTCCAAGCTTCTGGGCTAACCGCTTTTGGGTCTCCTTGAGAAGGTAGTGGGCGTTGATCTTCAGGGATAACCACATCTCCTCGGCGGGGGTAAGCAGAGGAACCTGGCTGATCTCCACCAGATACATCCGGATGAGGTCGTCGGCGAGCTCAGGGCCAGCCAATTCGAGGGGGGAGGGCTCCGCCGAACCCTCCTCTAATTCCGAGGCGGAAGGCTCCCTGCCAGCGGATCCCTCGTCTTCGATGATTTCGATGCCCATCTCCAGGAGACGCTGGTAAAAGCTATCTATCTCCTCTAGGTCGGTCTCCAGGTCAGGGAAAGCTTCCAGGATCTCCTGAGAGGTCAAGTATCCCTGCTCAACGCCTTTGGAGAGCAAGTCCTTTAGTATATCCTTCTCGGGATGATCTGACATCTGATTTTCCACCCTTGCATTTCGTCTAAAGGTAAAAGTGCAATCGAGTCGACCGAGCGCTCAGGGCTCGTTCGATGAGCTTGAATTCATCCCTATGAGCATCGACCAGGCGTCCGTATCGTATCTCAGCTTGGGAATCACCGCTCTCCTGGGCATCCTCTTGGAGGAAGCGCAATTCTCTAAGTCGCTGCCGAAGGCAACGCTTGCGCAGTCTGAGGGCAGAGGCGATCACACTCTCCTCCACCCTCTCTTCAGGGGCAGGTGGGGCCTCGGTTGCTCGCTCCAATAAGAAATCTAAGCGGCTATGCAGCTCCTCAGCGAGGCCCTCTCTCAGGCTATCAGGGTCCAGCTCCTCTCCCTTAGCCATCCTCTCCCGCAGGGCGGCGAAAATCTGCTGGTTCTCGACATCGACGAAATCCTCGATGCTTAACTCCCTTACCCCTATCTCCCTAAACAGGTCATCGAGTTCTCCGAGAAGGGCGGGCTTCCTTAGGAAAGAAGCAAGGCAATACTCCTCCAATCCGAAGGTCAAGCCTGGGGCAGGGGGCGATAGTTCGCGGCCAGGGACCTCCTCCGGGGCTTGCACCGCTCTTCTCTCCAATCCTTGCATGAGCGTTTCCTCATCCATGCGCACCAAACGAGCCAGCTTCTGAAGGTAATGGGTTCGCCTGACCGGATTGCCTATCTCCTGGATGACAGGCATAAGCTCCCTGACCGCGGCGACCTTGCCCTGGGCGGAGTTCATATCCAGCCTCGAGGTGACGACCTGGAAGTAGTAATCGACCACCGGCAGAGCCTTCTCCACCAACTCCGCCCATTTAGCGGGATCTTCCTTGATCACCTCATCCGGATCCTTCCCTGGAGGCAGGGTGATGACGCGGATATCGGCCTCTAATCGATCCTCGTACCGGATGCGCCCCCGGGGAGTGGGGACGGGGACTACGCGGCGGGCCAGAGTCTCTCTGGCCAGGGCTAAACCACGCAAAGTGGCTGCGTCTCCAGCGGCATCGGCATCCAAGGCCAGAGCGAGCCTACTGCTGAACCTCGAGAGCCGCTTTAGCTGGGCCTCGGTCAGGGATGTACCCATAGAGGCCACAACGTTAGTGAAGCCGTTTTGGTGCGCGGTGAGCACATCCATATACCCCTCGACTATCACAGCCAACCCCTTAGTGCGGATGGCCTCCTTCGCCATATCTAATCCGTACAGGAGGCTCGATTTGTCGAACAGCGGTGTCTGAGGCGAGTTCAGATATTTGGGGATGGAGTCGTCTAAGGCGCGGGCGCCGAAGCCCACCGTTTTACCCCTCTCGTCGCGGATGGGGATCATCAGCCGTCCGCGGAAGCGGTCGTAATATCCTCCATCCTCCCGTTTAACGATCAAACCTGCATCATGGATGTCTGCTAAGCGGTAGCCTTTGCCGGTGAGATGCTTCTTCAGGGCTTCCCAGGAATCTAAGGAGTAGCCTAGTTGGAACCCCTCAATGGTCTCCTGACTTATCCCCCTTTTGACGAGATATGCTCGTGCCTCCTCCCCTTTAGGGGAGGAGAGCAGCAAGTGGTGGAAGTAGGCGGCGGCAGCGGCATTGATGCTCTGGAGGCGCTCCTTGCGTTTCTCCTCGGCGATCTGGGCTTCGGTCTTCGGCCCCAGGCTCACCCCTGCCCGCTTGGCTAAGAGGCGGAGGGCCTCGCCGAAGGTTATGTGTTCATAGCGCATGACGAAGCTGAAGACATCGCCCCCAGTGGA
>CAYYKQ010000135.1:0-3787 GCA_964440965.1 uncultured Anaerolineae bacterium
GGTCGTTTTCGGAATAGTCTTAGATCCCTCCGCTATTGTGCAACAACTCTAGTGAGTCGATGATGAAGCATCCTCTGCGGGCGACGCCGGCTCCTTCATCTCTTCGTACTTGGCGGCGACCGTCGCCAATTCTGTCGGTCAAACGAAGGCGAAGTCGGCAGCGACTTGACTTTTTCACCTTTTTATTGTATGATTGGGGAAAACGATTGCGCAAACGATTGCTAAAACGGAAAATGGTCACTATGAAAGATGTCGCCCGCAGGGCCGGGGTGTCGGTCACCACCGTCTCCCACGTCATCAACGAGACCCGCTTCGTGAGCGAGGAGCTTCGTCGGAGGGTCTACCAAGCGATCGAGGAGCTCAACTATCGACCGGATGCCATAGCCAGGAGCCTGCGGCGCAGGAGGACTCAAAACATCGGCATGATTGTCCCTGACATCTCCTATCCCTTCTTGGCCGAAGTGGCTAAGGGCGTGGAGGACAGGGGATTCGAACTCGGCTACAATGTCATCCTCTGTGATTCCAACGGCGATTTGGAAAGGGAGGCCGCTTGCATCGAATTCCTTCGCGAGAAACGGGTGGATGGCATCGTCTTCGTCGCCGCTGGGGAGAGTGCCGACCATGTTCGGTCCCTCATCGAGCAGGGGATGCCTGTGGTCGTCTGCGACAGGGAACTCCCGGGAGTGGAGGTGGACACGGTGATCGCCGACAACGTGGAGAGCGGCTATCAGGCCACGGAGCATCTGATTCGATCCGGGCACCGCCGCATCGGCTGCATCGCTGGCCCAGAGGGGCTATGCATCAGCGCAAAGCGGCTGCAGGGCTACCGCAGGGCTTTAGAGGAGTACAGCATCCCCTTCCGCGAGGAGCTGGTCATCCACAGCGACTTCCGCTGTCTGGGCGGTTATAGGGCGATGGAGGAATTGCTCTCCCAGCTCGATGATCCACCAACGGCGGTCTTCGCCTGCAACGATTTGACGGCTATGGGGGCGATATGCGCTGCCAGCAGGAGGCAGTTGAGGATCCCTCGGGACATCGCCGTCATCGGCTGTGATGACATAGCCCTGGCTTCCTTCACCAATCCCAGCCTGACCACCATAGTCCAGCCGAAGTACGAGATGGGAGCTATAGCCGTGGAGATGCTGGTGAAAAGGATCAAGGACAAAGATCGGCCGGTTACAAGGCGTGTTCTGCCAACGGAGCTGGTGATCAGAGATTCGAGTTGAGGTCCGGAGTCATCTGAAGGATGGACTATTCCGCTGGATATTATCCTGGCCACGGCTTCTTTCATCGGCTCGACCCGAGGGTTAAGATTGCCCTCATGGCAATCCTCACCATCATCGTCCCCCTCGTCCGACACGTGTATATTGCTGTGGCTATGCTCCTGACGGTGGTGGTCCTGTGGTGCATTAGCGGGCTGCCCCTCCGCATCATGGGCGGTTATCTCAAGATGCTAAGGGGGATCATAGCCTTCCTGTTCGTGGTGCAAGCCATCCTGCACCCCGGCGAGGTCGCCCTGATCGATCCGCTCATCCCTCCTTCCGTGCCCCTCATCGGGGGCAAGGGGAGTGTGACCATGGAGGGCCTCCTTTTCGCCGCCCTCATCACGGTCAGGCTGTTGGCTCTGGCTTTGGCCTTCTTCCTGGTCACTGTGACCACCCCCATCCACCTCTTCACCTTGGGCCTCGTGCGCTTAGGACTCCCCTACCAGTTAGCCTATACAATCACCACCGCTTTTAACTTAGTCCCCACCCTGCAGGCCGAGGCCAAGCTCATCATGGATGCCCAAAGGCTGAGAGCCTTCTCCGCCTTCGAACAGAGGAACCCCCTGGCCAGGATGAAGGCCTATCCCCTCCTTTTGACCCCGCTGGTCATAGGGGCGATGCGCCGGGCCCAATTGATGGCTGTGGCCATGGAATCGCGGGGTTTCGGGTCCGAAGGGGAACGGACCTACATCGAGGATATCGCTATGGAGACCAAGGATTGGGTCTTCGTCGGGCTGACCACACTTTACTGTGTGGCCGTTTTGGCGGTGAATTTCTGATGGTTGCTAAGGAATTCCAGGAGATACCCCAGATCGTTATCAGAGATGTGTCGTATCGCTATCCGGATGCTGAGGACTATGCCTTAGAGGGGTTAAACCTCACTATCCACAAGGGCGAGTTCGTGGCCGTCTTAGGGGAGCACTTGGCCGGCAAGAGCACCTTCTGCCAGCTCCTGAACGGGATCATCCCCAATTTCAAGGGGGGCGAGCTGGAGGGCTCCGTCCTCGTCTGCGGCTTGGATACCCAGGACGTCAGCGTGGCCGAATTGGCGCGGAAGGTGGGCATCGTGTTGCAGGATCCAGAGGCCCAGCTTTTCACCACCAAGGTCATCAACGAGGTGGCCTTTGGGCCGGAAAACCTCGGCCTCGAGAGGGAAGAGATCCTTCGAAGGGTAAGGTGGGCCTTGAAGGTGGTAGGTTTGGAGGGCATGGAGGATCGCCCTCCCCCATCCCTCTCGGGGGGGCAGAAACAGCGGTTGGCCATCGCCGCTGCCCTGGCTATGCGGCCAGAGGTTCTGGTGCTCGATGAGGCCACTAGCCAGTTGGATCCTGTGGGCACTGAGGAGGTCTTCTCGGTGGTGAGAAGACTCAATCGGGAATACGAGGTGACCATCATCATGTCCACCCACAAGAGCGAGGAGGTGGCTCGGTTCGCCGATCGCATCCTGGTCATCCACCAGGGGCGACTGATCGCCCAGGGCACGCCTCAGGAGATCTTCAGGGACACGGAGCTGCTTCGACGAGCTGCGATCCGTCCCCCTCAGGTCTCAGAGCTGGCTAACTACTTAGAGGCGCATTCCCTTCGCATGCTCGAATTCCCGATAACCATCGAGCAAGCCAAGAGGGGGATCGAGCAGTTGTTCGCGGGGGTGTGAATTGCGAGCTCCAGTTATCGAGGTGGAGAACCTAACCTACATCTATCGACCCTATGGCATCGTCGCTTTAGAGGATGTCAGCTTGGAGATCAAGGAGGGGGAGTTCGTAGCCATCATCGGGCGGAATGGATCAGGCAAGACCACCCTGCTTAAGAACATCGTTGGCCTTCTGAAGCCCACCCAAGGGCGGGTGCTCGTGGAAGGGGTGGATATATCCCGGTCCACTGTAGCCGAGCTTGCGACGCGGGTGGGACTGGTGTTGCAGAATCCGGATCAGCAGTTGTTCTCCCAGACGGTGGAGGAGGAGATTGCCTTCGGGCCTCGCAACCTCGGCCTCCCTGAATCGGAGGTGGAGAGCAGGGTGGAGGAAGCCATTGCCCTGCTGGGCCTGGAACGCTTCCGCCACGAATTCCCACTGGCTTTATCCATCGGGGATAGGGCCAGGGTGGTCATCGCCTCGGTGCTCGCCATGAGGCCGCACATCATCCTCTTGGACGAACCCACCATGGGACAGGATTATCGAGGCCACCGGGAGATCATGAGCATCGCCGAACGGCTTCACCGAGATGGCTACACCGTAGTTATCGCCACCCACCATGTGGATTTGGTAGCCGAATACGCCCAACGGGTTATCGTCCTTTGCGAAGGGCGGGTCCTGCTGGATGACACCCCAGCCGCCGTCTTTTCCCAGCCCGAGGTTCTACGGCGGACTCATATGGCCCCGCCTCAAATAACCCGATTGGCCCAGGCCCTTCCTCCTTCCTTAGAGTTGCCCAGGGATGTGCTGACGGTGGAGGAGCTGGGCGAGGCAGTACTAGAGTTGTTGCACAATTGATGATGAGCTCGCTCGCCCTGTGGAATAGAGTTT
>CAYYKQ010000136.1:0-3748 GCA_964440965.1 uncultured Anaerolineae bacterium
AGCGGGCCATTGCGATCATTGACCGCCTGCCTATAACGGTGGTGGATGCTAGCTGCTCTCTGACATTTATGGCCGCTCACATCAAGGCTGGCCATGCCATCTCCTACGCCGATGCCTTTGCCGTCGCGCTAGCCCAGAACCGGGGAGCGACGATATTGACCGGCGACCCTGAATTCAAGGAGGTCGAGCATTTGATACCCATCGAGTGGTTGCCCTCCGCGTAGGTGGGGGACTGTTCTTAAATCTCGAGCAAAGTGGCATCCGCTAAATCGCAGGCCATTCTGCTCAGCGCTTGATAGAAGGAGGTGACTTATGCAGATCGAAAGGCATCCGACGAAGTATCTCGGCGAGGAGTATCAGCGCCTCGTGCGCGAGGGCCTGAGCTGGGAGCCTAAGGAACTCCAATCCGCCAGCGGCCCCGTCTGCACCGTCGATGGCAGAGAGGTGGTGATGCTCTGTTCTAACAACTACCTCAATCTATCCACCCATCCTAAGGTTGTCAACGCCATGATCGAGGCCACTAAGAAGTACGGAGCGGGCGCAGGGAGCGATCGCTCGATCGCCGGCGACATGGACCTTCACAGAGAATTGGACCGCCGCCTTGCGGAGTTCAAGAGGGCACCCGCTTCCCTCACCTTTCAAACCGGCTTCATGGTGAACGAGGGACTTCTCCCTCAGCTCGCCGGTGAGGGCGACCTCTTCGTCTCCGACGAGCTGAACCACGGCTCGATTATAGATGGGATGAGGCTGAGCCATGCGGACCGCGTCATCTACAGACACAGGGACGCCGAGGACCTGGCACGGGTCATGAAGGAGGCGGAGGAGCATAAACCGCCTTATAAACACATCTGGATCGTCACTGATGGTGTCTTCAGCATGGATGGCGATTTAGCTCCTCTGCCCGACATCGTGGAGATAGCCCAGGAGCATGGAGCAGGGGTCTACGTAGACGACGCCCACGGCGAGGGCGTGCTCGGGGAGGGGGGAAGGGGCATCGTTAGCCACTTCGGCCTTACCCATGAGCAGGTCCACGTTGAGATGGGGACCTTCTCGAAGGCCTATGGGATCGTGGGTGGGCATATCAGCGGCAGCAAGGACCTCATAAATTTCGCCAAGAACAAGGCCAGGACATGGCTGCTCAGCGCGGCCCTCCCCCCTGGGGTGATCGCAGCCACCATAGCGGCCATCGAGGTCATGGAATCCGAACCGGAGAGGGTGAAGAGGGTTTGGGAGAACCGCAACTACTTCGTCGAGGCGATGCAGGACCTGGGCTTCGACACGGGGAACAGTCAGACGCCCATCGTGCCCATAATGTGTGGCGAGAGCAAGACGGCACGGGCCCTGGCCAACTTCGTATGGGAGAGAGGCATCTACGTGCTCCCCATCGTCTATCCTATGGTGCCTCGGGGCAAGGCGAGAATCAGGGTTCAGCTGTGCTCTGAGCACACGAAGGACCACCTGGATAAAGCCATCACGGCCTTTAAAGAGGGAGGGAGGAAAGTGGGGTTGATTTAGCTGAAGGAGATGCATATCCGATCGATCCAAGGGAACTGAGCTAACCCCTCGGTTCCCTCTCTTTTCGCACCAGCGCGGTCAGAGCCATCGCCAGAGGCGTTAACCCTAAGGAGACGAGCAGAGGGAGGGTGGGGCTGAAAGAATAGAGCTGGCCAGCTGCATAGGGGGCGAGGGCGTAGGCCAGGCTGACCAGGGTGTTGAAGACGCCAAAGCCACGGCCGACCTCATCCTCTCCCAAGATCCTGGCTATTTGGGCTGCGGCCAACGAGGTGCAGGCGGAGAGGGAGCCCCGCAGGAAGAAGGAGAGGGCCAGCAGAGGGAAGGTCCGTCCCCACAGGAGGAGCAGAAAGGAAAGGGCACAGAGGGCCTCTGAGATGAATATCCCCCAGGTCGCCAGGTGCCCCAGCCAGGCGGCCAGTACCGCCGAGCCTAAGGAGGCAAAGGTCCCCAATGTCCCTATCCAGGAGAGGTTCAGCCCCACCACCTCTTCCAGATAGTTGGGGGCCAGAGGCTGTCCCAGGTAGAGGATAAAGGTGACCAGGAAGAAGATAGTCGAGGCCAGGAGGAGCGGATGGGATAGTATCCGGCCGTATCCGCTTCCCTCCGGAGCGGGAACGATGGGTTGCTCAGAGAGGAGGAAGATGAAGAAGGTGGAGAGGATGTACAGGGCGAAGGCGAGGAGGAAGAGGGGACGCATCCCCAGGGAATCCGCCAGCCAGCCCCCTATGGAGGGGGTGAGCAAGGTGCCTAAGGACCAGGAGGAGGAGATGACAAGGGAGTAAGTGCGCTCTAGGTCCCTATCCTCGCTGGCGGTGACAACGTAACTGCTTATGGCCGGCATAGAAAAGGCGGAGAGTGAACGAAGGAGGATGCCAGGTAGGAGTTGGTGCCAGTCACGGGCCATGGCGATGAGGGGCATGGCGATCACCCCTATGATCCAACTCCAGAGCATCGTCCGCCGGCGGCCGAAGCGGTCGGCCAGGAAGCCGCCGGGGATGTAACTGACAGCGATGGCCAGCGTGCCGATGGAGAGGACGAGTCCTATCTGGACGGGGTCGGCACCCAGGCTGGCGATGTATAGGGGCCAGATGTAGAGGTAGAGCCCATCTCCACATCCCCAGAGGAGGATGGCAATGGAGAGGAGCTTGTTGTCACGGCTGAGATGGAACATGGCCTCTTCCCATTCGAGTCACAAATCCTTAGGTAACCAATTCTACACTGCTTCCTCCATTTAAGCAATGCCTTTCGAGTTGGCAATATAACCGAATTGTGGTATACTAAAGTGGTTGCACAAACCCTCCAGATACGAGATATCGGTTGTGTTCCTTATTGTTATTGCATTTGGTACCTAATCGTGCAACCACTTTAGTTTAAGAGATGCCTATCGGCCGGAGCCAACTGCCAAGGGCTCGCGGGCGATCGAGGAATTTGCTTAAAGGAGCATCCGATGGGGAGAAAAGCGATCATTTGCATAACGTTAGTAGCCCTGGCGATAGGGGGGGCTGCAAGTTGCACGCGGGAGAAGCCCGGGCCTAAGCCGAGAGCCTACGAGATCCCTACCGCTTCCCCTACGCCTACCTTGAAGGCAACGGCAACCCCTATGCCCACCAAAAGGGCCCCTACGCCTACCCCCACCGCTAAACCGCCCACACCGACGCCAACTGTAGAAGCGGCTACACCTACCCCAGCCCCCACGCCCGCGCCGATGCTTACGCCGACTGCTATCCCTGCCGCAGGCTTCCCTTACACGGTGCGTTGGGGTGATACCCTTTTCTCCATTGCCCAACGCTTTGGCACGACGGTCGAAGCCATCGCCCGGCTCAATAACATCTCCGATCCCGATACCCTTTTCGCCGGGCAGCAGTTGACCATCCCCGGCGCAGCCCCTCAGGGAGCTATCGAGCATGTAGTGCAGCGCGGCGAGACCCTCTTCAGCATCGCTCTCAGGTATGGCACCACCGTCGAGGCCATCGCCTCCGCTAACCGAATCTTCAACCCCGACCTCATCTTCATCGGCCAAAGGCTGACCATCCCTGGGGGGATGGCACCATCGGGGAGAATCCACATCGTGAGACGGGGGGAGAATTTGACCTCGATCGCCCTGCGCTACGGCACAACGCCTCAGGCCATCGCTGTGGCCAATAATCTGAGCAACCCTGACCTGGTGTACGTAGGGCAGAGGTTGCGCATTCCATAGTGGAGTTGTTGCACAATTGATGATGAGCTCGCTCGC
>CAYYKQ010000137.1:0-3725 GCA_964440965.1 uncultured Anaerolineae bacterium
TATCCGCAAGATACGAGATCTCGATTTCGTTCGGCTCATCTGGGCACTTGTCATCCGAATCGCACGCCGATGAATGCGGAGAGGAGGACTCAAGATCTATGCTGATCTTTGAGAAAAGCGGCGAATGATGGTATAATTGGAGTGCGGAGGATAGGATGGATATTTTGGGGAAGGTTCGCCGCACGATCGAGGAATACGAACTTCTCTCGCCAGGCGAGAGGGTGGTTGTCGGCGTCTCGGGAGGGCCGGACTCCCTCTGCCTCTTGCACGTTTTGAACCGCCTGCGAGGGGAGTATGACATCGAACTGCATGTGGCCCACCTGAACCACCTGATCAGGGGGGAGGAGGCCGATGCCGATGCCGCCTTTGTGGCCAAACTGGCGGAGGATTGGGGCCTCCCGGCTACGGTGGAGGCCCGTGATGTCCCTGCTCTGGCTAAAGCCAAGGGATTGGCCATAGAGGAGGCGGCTCGCCAGGCTCGCTATTCCTTTTTAGGGGAGGTGGCCTATCGGATCGGGGCCCGCACCATCGCCGTGGGCCACAACGCCGACGACCAGACGGAGACGGTCATAATGCATTGGCTGCGAGGGGCGGGTTTGGCCGGCCTGCGGGGTATGCAGCCGATGACCGAGATGAAGGAGATGAGGTTAGGGGAGAAGAGTTTCGACCTCCGTGTGATTCGACCTCTGCTGGAGGTGACCCGCGCGGAAATCAAGGCTTATTGCCGGGAGCACGGCCTTCAACCCCGCTTTGACCGCTCTAATCTGGACACAACCTACTTTCGAAATCGCCTCCGCCACGAATTGATCCCCTATCTGGAGAGCTACAACCCTAACATCCGTGAGCTTGTGCGGCGCTCGGCCAAGGTCATAGCTGCTGATTACGAGTTCTTGCGCTCCGAGCTGGAGCGCGTTTGGCCCCAGGTGGTCATCAAAGAGACGGATAAACAGGTGACCTTCGACCTCGAAGGCTGGCGAGCTCTGCCCCTCAGCCTGAAGCGTTCGACCCTGCGGGAGGCCATTCACCGCTTGCGCCGTTCCCTGCGTAACATCGATTGGATCCACGTGGAGGATGCCCGTATAGCCCTGGAGACTAAAGGGGCGGGCACGAAGGTCACCCTGCCCCGCGGCCTGATGCTCACCATCGGCTATGGGGAGTTCTTCGTAGCCGAGGAGGGGCAGATCGAATTCCCTACTGACCTCCCTCTGCTCTTCGTGGATGTCTTGCCCTTAAGTGTCCCGGGCACGACGGAGCTTCCTCAGAGCGATTGGCTGGTGGAGGCCAGGATCTTAAGCAGGGAGGAATTGCCCCCCAACTGGGAGGAGAACCCCGATCCCTGGCAGGCCTTCCTTGATCACGAGAAGACTGGCCCGAACTTAATTTTACGCCACCGCAACAAGGGCGATCGTTTTCAGCCTTTGGGCATGGAAGGACACCAGGTGACTCTGAGCGCTTTCATGATCAACGTCAAAATCCCCTCTCACCTGCGCGATCTCATCCCCATTGTAGCCACGCCCTGCCATATCGTCTGGGTGGCGGGCTGGCGCCTCGACGAGAGGGTGAAGATCACGGAGGGCACGGAGCGCATTCTGCACCTGACCTTCCGTCAAGCGACTTGAATTTTCTCGACTTCGATGGTATAATGGTTTCCGCAATTCGGGGAGAGGTCGCCTAGTCTGGCCTAGGGCGCACGATTGGAAATCGTGTAGGCGTAAAAGCCTCGCGGGTTCAAATCCCGCCCTCTCCGTATCAGGTGGTCGTGCTAGACGGGGAGCTAGCGGTGCCCTGTACTCGCAATCCGCTATAGCGAGGTCGAATTCCCTCTCGAGGGCTTGGGTCCCCGAAACTACCGAGGCCAAGCGGCGTTGAGGATCGGGTCCTGCGCGGCGAGAGCCTGTGAACCCCGTCAGGTCCGGAAGGAAGCAGCGGTAAGCAGTCACTCTCGGGCGCCGCAGGGTTGCCTGGTCGGAGCTGGCTGACCTCGGCAAGTCGGAGGGCTCGGTTCGACAGAGGGTGCACGACCACCTCTTTCTTTCGGAGATCGGCTTTGTTAGCTCAGAGGCGATCTAACAATCAACCCGGGGATCCCAAGGGGACGATCCTCTCCTGGGGACTCAAATTGGCCTTGGCCCTTACGATGGTCAGCCTCATGGCCATCGGCTATCTCAGGACCCAGATCAAGGTGACCATAATCGTCGATGGCCATCCCCGACGCCTCCGCACCCATCATACCTGTGTGGAGGCTGTCCTGAGGGAAGCAGGGTTAAATATCTACCCGGAGGATATCGTCTTCCCCGGCCTGGGAGCTTCCGTCGAGGAAAGCGGGGTCATCATCGTGCGCCAGGCGGTGCCGGTGTCCATCGAAGTGGACGGCCAAGTCATTGAACTTCGCACCCATGCTCAAACCATAGCCGAGCTGCTGAAAGGGGCAGGGATTGAGCTCGGCCCCTATGACAAGGTGCTCATCGAGGGGAAGGAGGTCAACCCGACGGCGAGGTTGGACGATCCCAAGGGCTCGCAAAACGACGATCCGCCTCTGAGGATAGCTGTGCAACGGGCGGTGCCTATCCACGTGGAGGACGGCGGGGTTCCCATTACGATCTATACCACCGCAGCCACGGTGGGGGAGGCCCTGCGAGCACAGGGGATCACCCTCTTTCTGGGAGACAAGGTCAGCCCAAGTTTGAGCACCCCTGTCTTGGCTGACCTACACGTTTATATCCTGCGCTCGAAGGCAGTGGATATCTCGGTCGACGGCCGCCTGATCAAGACGCGCACCCTCGAAGGAACAGTGAGCGATGCCTTGGCTCAGGAGGGGATCGTCCTCATGGATAAGGACTACACGGAGCCCCAAGGGGATGCCCCTATCCGTGACGGCATGGACATCCGCGTAGTGAGGGTAAGGGAGGAGATCGAGATCGAGCAGGAGGCTATCCCCTTTAAGACCGTCTGGCTCCCTGACGAGGAGCTGGAGATCGACCATCAGCGCTTGGAACAGAGGGGGGAGGATGGGCTCATTAAGCGTCGCTCGCGGATCGTCTACGAAAATGGAAGGGAAGTGAAGCGGGCGATGGAAGATGAATGGGTGGACCGTGAGCCCACAACCAAGATCATCGCCTATGGGACCAAGATCGTGCCCCGAGAGTTGACCACGCCCGAGGGAACCATCAAATATTGGCGGAAGGTGAGGATGCGGGCCACCTCCTACACGGCGGCTACCTGTGGAAAACCCCGGGAGCACCCCTTCTATGGCATAACCCGCCTAGGTTTGAAGATGGGAAAAGGCATCGTGGCCGTCGACCCTAAGGTGATTAACCTAGGCAGCAAGGTGTATGTGCCCGGCTACGGCTTCGGTGTGGCCGGTGACACCGGAGGAAGGATCAGAGGACGGCGCATCGACCTGGGCTACGACGAGGACAATCTAAAGCTTTGGCACCAGTGGGTGGATGTATACCTCCTGTGGCCTCCTCCGCCTAAGGACAGGATAAACTGGGTGCTGCCCAACTGGCCACGGGAGTAGAGTAGAGTTGTTGCACAATTGGCTGACCGGCCTTGATAGTACGATTTTCTCCTATTGGGGGCCAAAATTTGCGCATAATGGAGTGCTCTGGCCTCCGAAAACCACCTCGTGCGGGCCAAAAGTGCCTAAAACGGGTCGTTTTCGGAATAGTCTTAGATCCCTCCGCTATTGTGCAACAACTCTAGTGTAGCATGCTATGCCCTGC
>CAYYKQ010000138.1:0-3600 GCA_964440965.1 uncultured Anaerolineae bacterium
TTAGGGGGCAGGGGGTTAGGGGTTAAGGGATAGGGGTTAACCCTTAACCCATAACCCTTATCTCCTATCCCCTTGCTTTTTTCCAACCACACCCTCGGCCCACAGGCTGGACACGCGTTCGGCTGGGCGTGGAAGCGACGGTCGGCTGGGTTGTGGTACTCCGCCTTGCAGGACTCACACATGGTGAAAGCCTTCATCGTCGTCTTAGGGCGGTCGTAAGGGATATCCTCGATGATGGTGAAACGGGGGCCGCAGTTGGTGCAGTTGATAAAGGGATAGCGATAGCGACGATCGTGGGGGTCGAAGAGCTCCCGCAGGCAATCGGGGCAGGTGGCGATGTCCGGCGAGACCAGGACCAGTCCTTCCTCGTCCTCCTGGCTGGGCTGGATGACGAAGGAAGAATAGCCCACTGGAGGGAGAAAAGTTGTATCCACCTTCTCGATCACCGCCAGAGGGGGCGCTTTGGGGGCGATGTCGGCGATGAAGGCCTCCACGCTCTCCTTGTCTCCCTCGACCTCGATGACCACCCCTTCGGTGGAGTTGAGCACCCAGCCGTTCAGCCGATGCTCTTTGGCTAAGCGATAGATAAAAGGGCGGAAGCCGACGCCCTGAACCACGCCCTTAACCACGATGTTCGCCCTAACCACCTCTCACTCCACCTCCAGGCTCTCGATGTAGAGCTCCCTGCCCGAGGCTACTGATGCCACACCACCGCATCGGGGGCAGAGGAAGCAGTAGTCCTCCACTGGGAAGGTGAGGTCACATTTCTCGCAATGGGCGGTGAGGGGCACGATGGTTGTCTCCAACTTTGCACCCTCGGCGATGGTGCCCTTGGCCAGAATCTCGAGGTAGAATTCCACGCATTCGGGCACCACCTGAGTCAGCGCCCCCACCTTCAAGTGAATGGCCGTGATGCGTTTAGCGCCGTGCTTCCTCGCTTCATCCAAGGCGATGTTCAGGATCTCCCGCGTGATCGCCAGCTCATGCATGGCGATTTGGATTTTAGCACAGAAAGAGGGGCTTGTCAATGGACGCTTAAACGCTCATCCTTCTGGCCTGCTCTAAATCCTCCGGGGTGTTGATGTTAAAAAAAGAGAGGTGCTTTGGATCGAAGCGTTCGATCTCTTCCTCTCCAACATAGCGCACCCGCACTTCAGGGAGAAAATGGACGATTCTGAGATCTCTCCCTCGGATGAGCCGTTCGATGGGCTCGAGGCAGTTCTTGGAATAGATCGCGTGCAGCGGCTCCAGTTTGTCATCCCAACGGGGGATGACCACGTCGCAGCCTGGTGCCAGCTCCACCATGTACCGAAGCAGTTCCAGGTTCAAGAAGGGCATGTCGCAGGCCACTACCAGACTATAGAAGTTGGATGCCACCGTTAACCCGGCGTGGATGCCGCCCAAGGGGCCACAGCCGGGGTAAACGTCAGGTACCACCCGAGCATCCAAGTGAAAGGGAAAAGGGCCACCCGCGACGATCACTTCGTCGCTCAGGGTGGCCACTTTGTCGATCGTTGCCCTCAACAGCGTCTTCTCGCCCAGACGGAGGAGGGCCTTGTCGAGGCCCAATCGCCGGCTCCTCCCGCCGGCGAGGACAATGGCAGTTATCTTCCCCACCATCGCCAGCTTATCCATAGCACCTCAAAGTTCAGCACGAAAAGAGGGAAAAAAGCGAGTGCGCAGTATGGGCCACGCACTCGCTTAGGGCTGGACGGCCGATGGCTTATGCCTCCTTGAGGTAAAGATACCAGTAGATGCAGCCCACGAAGAAGGCCCCACCCACGATGTTACCCAGGGTCACGGGGATCAAGTTAGTGATGAAGAACTGCCCCCAGGTCACGTCCGCGCCCAGGAAGATGCCCAGCGGGATGAAGAACATGTTGGCAACGCTGTGCTCGAAGCCCAAGGTGACGAAGGCCATGATGGGGAACCAGATGCCCCAGACCTTGCCGATGATGTCATCGGAGGCCACGGCCAGCCAGACGGCCAGGCAGACCAGCCAGTTGCAGCCCACCCCGCGCCAGAAGAGGGCACCGAAGCTCTTGGACACCTTGCCCACGGCGATGGCCCGGCTGGCACTCAGCCAGGGTTCGCTGGTGGTAATGCCGGTCAGGTAGGCCAGGAAGTAGGCTACGAAGAGGCTGCCGGCGAGGTTGCCGATGTAGACAAGGACCCAGTTCTTCAACAGGCCGCTCCACTTTGCCTTGCCCGTCAGGCAGGCCGGAGGGACGAGCCCGCAGTTGCCGGTGAACAGCTCAGACCCGGCCATGACCACCAGCATCAGGCCCACCGGGAAGACGCCGCCGAATAGGAACTTGCCGATACCTGGCCCCAACGTCTCGGTGTTCACTCCCTTGCCGACCACGATGGCCAACAACGCGCCGAAAGCGATGTAGGCCCCGGCCAGGAAGCCCAACACCAGCATCTTGGGGATGCTCAGCTCTGTCTTCGCCTTGCCGATGCCGCAAGCCGCCTCGACAATGGCCTTGGGTGATTTGAACGCCATTTTTGTCCTCCTTTGTCAGTTATGTATTTTAGTGAGCCCTTCTGCAGCTTGCTGCGAAGTATCACTTTCCGAGCTGCCTCTATCTTGAAGTAACCTCCTTCCTCGACCAATCAGACCAGACACCCAACCCCCTCGCCTGTGCGAGGGGGTAAAGGAAAGATAGCTATCTTGGGATCTATATACGAGTTACCATCTCCATGATCCGATCAATGGCGTCGTCCGCATACTTCCTCGTCTCTTCGGAGAGCTCTGTGCCAAAATCGAAGTCATAGCCCCGGATAGAGACAACGAAAGCCTGGGGTTCTTCCCGGTAAAGGCCCTTCACCAGGGCCAGGAGCGAACCAGGGTTCATGAAATGGGTGAAAGCCGAGGGACGATAGGCAGCCTCAACAGGAGCCATTTTCAGCTCCTCAGCGTACTCGCCGGCGTGAGCATCAACGAAGATGACCAAATCGTAATCTTTGATGGTCTCGGCCAGCTCAGGCCCCAGTTGGTGGAGGGCGAGGGTGTCAACTTTGTCGCCTACCAGTCGCTCAAGCCTCTCGACCACATAGTGGCCCACACCGTCGTCGCGGCGGCTGGGGTTCCCGTAACCAATGACGAGAGAGCGCTTCATTCTCCGCCAATTCCTCTCTCTGAGGGGTTAGGGGATAAGGGTTATCCCCTCCTCAACTCGTCAAGAACTTCACCCTCGGCGGAGACCAATCTCACTATCAATGGCATCTGCCCCAGAGCATGGGTGGAGCAGGAAAGGCAGGGGTCGTAGCAGCGGATGGCGGCCTCCACCCGGTTGAGCATCCCCTCGGTGAGCTTCTTCCCATCCACGTAAAGCTTGGCCACCTCCTCCACCGACTTGCACATGGCCCAGTTGTTGTTGCCCGTGGCCACGATGAGGTTCACTTTGGTTATCTTGCCCTCCTCGTCGGTCCAGTAGTGATGGAAGAGAGTGCCTCGTGGGGCCTCGAGCACGCCTATTCCCTGGCCCTTGAATTCGCCGGGCTCGGCGCGGATGTCGGTGGAGAGGATGTCCGGGTCCTCTAGAAGCTCCCTGGCCCTCTCGGCAGCGTAGAGCACCTCGATGAGGCGGGCGTAGT
>CAYYKQ010000139.1:0-3529 GCA_964440965.1 uncultured Anaerolineae bacterium
GTTCATCGTTGCCCCGATTAAACCCCTCTACCTTGCTCGCAGCAGCGCATTCATCATGGCCCAGATTTTACACGGCTCACCTGTGAACATTTTAACCCATCTGACGGGAAGTCCAATCGTAGTTGAAGTGGAGTATCCCGGCGGCGGAGAGATCATCGAAGCATCCCTGCACCGCCCTGAGGATGGGGGGAGGCACGGGGCTCTGGTCGCTGTGGTCGGAGTGACCCCAGCGGGGAGGAAGGACCCGCGAATTGTAAACCTCGGGGACGCCTTCGCCCGCGCTGGTTACGTGGTGCTGATCCCCGATTTTAAGAACCTAATGCGATATCGCGTCTCTCCTAAGGATGTGGATGCCACGGTGGCCTCCTTCCAGTATCTCTGGAGCAGGGAATTCGTGGATAAGAGCCGAGTGGGAATGATGGGCTTCTGCGTGGGAGGAGCCCTGGTAACGCTGGCAGCTGAAGACCCACGCATTAACGAGAAAGTGCGTTTCATAACGGTCATGGATGGCTACTACGATATCTTGGACATGATCCAGGCCATGACCACCGATTCATACACCTATAAAAACGAGACGGTGCTCTGGAGCCCATTAGAGGAGGATGTGAATACCCTTGCCGGCTCTCTCATCGATTGCCTTCCCGATGAGCAAGACCAAATCATCCTAAAGCAGATGTTCGGGGCTGGGGAGGAGAGTTCAGCTGTTAACCTCCGTGAGCTATCGCCCTCAGGAAAAGCGATGTATGAGCTGCTAACCAACAGAGATCCCTCAAAAGTGGGGGAACTTGCATCTAAGCTTGATCCAGGTGTCCTCTCGGCACTGGAAAGTCTTTCCCCCAGCTCCCATATCGCTCAACTTTGCGCCGATGTGCTCATTATCCACGACATAGATGATCCCGATATCCCCTATGTGGAATCCCTGAAGCTGGCCGATGCTATCCATGGGAGGCTGGGGAACCATCTCCTTCTCACCAGGATGTTTTATCATGTGGATACGGAGTTGCCGTCAAATCCCATTCTTACCATCTATGAGGCGGTTAGATTCTACACCTTTCTCTACCATAATCTGAATGAGCTCCGTTAGCGGGCTTTTCGAATCGATGCGAGAGACAAGCTTGAAAGTTACCAAGGAAAAACTGGGAAACTGCCAGGTGGCTCTGACCATCCAAGTCGGAGAGGAGCGGATAGAGCAAGCCTTGCGGGAATCGGCGCGACGCCTCTCCCGCCAAATCCATATCCCTGGCTTCCGGCGGGGGAAAATCCCTTACCATGTGCTGGTAGAGAAGTTTGGCAGGGAGACCCTCCTGGGAGCCATCCTGGACGAATTGGTACAAGATGTCTACAAAGAAGCCTTAGAGGAAGCGGACATCCAGCCCATCGCCGAGGCCAGCCTCCAAGACATTCAGATGGAGCCCCTGACGATCAAAGTGGTGGTGCCTGTAGCCCCTGTGGTGGACTTAGGCGATTACCGCCAGATAAGACTCGATTTCCCGGCGGTAGAAATCGACGAGGCCGATGTCGAAGAGGCTTTAGAGCGTATCAGGAGAGAGAACGCTCAGATGCGGCCGGTGAGCCGCAATGCTCAACTCGGAGACCTGGCCATCCTGGACATCCAGGGGACTTCGGACGGCAAGGTGATTATGAGCTGCACGGAGAAGTCCCTCTTCCTCCTGGCCAATTCGCCTTACCCCTTCCCAGGCTTTAACGAGAAGCTGGTGGGTTTGGAGATCGGAGGGGAGCGAGAGTTCACTTTAACCCTTCCCAATGATTTCCCTAACCCTGATTTAGCTGGCAAAGAGGTCCACTTTAAAGTCCATCTCCGCGATCTGAAGGAGCGAGTCTTGCCAGATGTGGATGACGATTTGGCCAGAACCGTGGGCAACTACGAGACCATCGAGGAATTAAAAGAGGAGCTACGTAAAGACCTTGAGGCTCAAGCAGAGAAGGAGGCGGAGGAGACCTTTGCCTCCAAGGTGCTGGACGCTGTGCTTCAGAAGGCCAGGATAGAGTTCCCTCCTAGGCTCTTAGAGAGCGAGATCGATGAGATTATTAAAGAAAGGGAGGGGCGCCTTCAGCGCGAAGATTTAAGTTTGAGCGATTATCTGGCTATGAGGGGGCAGAGCGAGGAGGAGTATAGGGAGGAGATCCGCCCCTTGGCTGAGAATCGCCTGAGGCGTGCTTTGCTCCTAAGCAAGGTCGTCGAATTGGAAGGGCTCAAAGTTAGCCCCGAGGAGATGGAATCGCAGGGAGTCCCTCTTCCGGAGGAGGCGCTCCTGGCGCGAAAGGCACTCCGACGCCTGGTGGCTATCGCTAAGGGCGAAGTAGAAGAAGCATAGCGACGCTACGACTTTTGGGAAAGGAGTGGTAAACATATGACGTTAATTCCCATGGTCATCGAGAGCACGGGGCGAGGGGAGCGAGCTTATGACATCTACTCCTTGCTCCTTAAAGAGCGCATTATCTTCTTAGGCTCGCCTATCAACGATCAGGTAGCCAATTTGATCGTGGCCCAGATGCTCTACCTGGACAGGGAGGATCCAGAGAAGGAGATATCCCTTTACATCAATTGCCCCGGCGGGGGAATTTACCCCGGCCTGGCCATCTATGACACCATGCAGCAGATTAGAGCCCCCGTGTCCACTATCGCCGTGGGGTGGACGGCCAGTTTAGGCACCGTTCTCCTGGCGGCAGGTACTAAAGGCAGGCGCTATGCCCTCCCTCACGCTACCATACACATGCATCCAGCGGGGGGGCAGATGGGAGGATATGCTCCAGATGTGGAGATCCAAGCCAAGGAACTCCTGCGCATGCAAGGCATCTTGCATGAGATTCTGTCCCACCATACGGGGCAGCCCATCGAGCGCATCGCTAGGGATTTCGAACGCGATTACTACATGAATCCCCAGGAGGCCGTTGAATACGGCATCATAGACAAGGTGCTCAAAAGCCCCCGCAATAAGGCGAGCGGCTGATGATCCTGACTAACTGCTCACTTCTATGGAGGGAGTGAACCTAACCCGTAATTTATGCCCTGTGAAGACGATGAGATACAGCCTTGACGATACCATTGCCGCCATCTCCACGCCCATAGGCGAGGGAGGGATAGGGATAGTCAGGATGAGTGGGCCAGAGGCCCTGCCCATCCTACGCCGCATATTCAAGCGGGTCAAAAGAGGCGAGATAACCTCTTACCGCCTCCATTACGGTCATGTATTCGACCCCGAGACGGGTGAGGTTGTGGATGAGGTCTTGGCCTCTTACATGAAAGCCCCTTACTCCTATACCTGTGAAGACGTGGTGGAGATCAATTGCCATGGTGGTATCGTCCCCTTGCGCCGCATTCTGGAGCTCTGCCTGCGGGAGGGGGCACGGCTGGCCTCTCCCGGCGAGTTCACCCTGCGTGCATTTCTGAATGGCCGCATAGACCTGGCCCAGGCCGAAGCAGTGCTAGTACCTCATCAGACTGATTTTGATAAGTTCTCCTCCTGTGGTAAACTATAGTCGAGTTACCATTCGCAGGAGGGGAACC
>CAYYKQ010000140.1:0-3466 GCA_964440965.1 uncultured Anaerolineae bacterium
GATGAAAATCGGCTTTTTGGACCCTTACAAGATCCTGTTCACCCCTCCGGGACTGCATGCCATACCCGACGAGCTTGAGAGGCAGCTGGTGACGCCGGCGGTTTTTCACGCTTGAGCAACAAAACTGGAGAGGGTAGATCAAAGGCGGGGAGGAGCCACTGAATGCCAAGGAGGGATAAACGCAAACAGCCACGTGTCATCGTCTTTACAGCACCTACATGTGGCTTCTGCCACGCGGTCAAGCAATACCTTCGACAGCGACACATCCGCTTCAAGGAGGTGGACGTTTCCCGTGATGCAGCTGCCGCCCGCGATATAGTGCGTCGTACCGGTCAGCGGGGGGTGCCGGTGATTTACATCGGCCACAAGTTCGTGGTCGGCTTCGATCGACCCAAGATCGACAAGCTGTTGGGGCTTAAGTAGCCCCGATGCAGCGATGAATCACTGAAAGATCTCCTCGGAAGGGCAGCAGCTCAATGGGCCGGGCATCATCTGCCCCGAGCTTTCCAAAGGATAACGATTGGAAAAGGAGGCAAGCTAAAATGAAGATCGAACCCTTGGGCGACCGTGTGCTGGTCAAGGTCCTGGAAGAGGAATCCCAGACCCCCAGTGGGATCATCCTGCCGGAGACGGCCAAGGAAAAACCACAACGGGGGGTGGTGGTGGCCGTCAGCCAGGACGAGGAGGCGGAGATACCTGTGAAAGTGGGAGACAAGGTGCTCTTTGCCAAATATTCAGGCACTGAGATCAAGATGGAGGGCACGACTTACCTGCTGCTGGAGAGTTCCGATATCCTGGCCCGTGTCACCGATTGATCAGCGATCCAGATGCTGCGGGGATAGCAATATGTGCTGATGCTCAACCTGCGCCAGCTGTTAAGCCGACCATCGCCGGGAGGCAAGATTATGGAGGTCGATGAATGGAAAGCGCAAATCGAAAGGGAACGCGCGGAGAAGGATTGGTTTTTCGCCCAGCACTGGCAATCCCCAATACCTCCTGAGGATCGGGCCAGATTTAAGGGACTCAGCTACTATCCTCCTGATCCAAAATACAGATTTGAGCTCGAGCTCCATGAGCATGAGGAGAAGAAGACGGTGAGGATGGCTTACACCAAGGGCAATGAGCAGGACTTCATCCGATGGGGCGAATTCCGCTTCAAGATCGACGGCGAGGAATGCGTGCTCCAGGCCTACAAAAGCGATCCCGAAGAGGAGCGGCTGTTTGTCCCTTTCAGGGATGCGACTTCTGGCACGGAGACATATGGAGCAGGGCGTTACCTCGACCTCGATTCCACCAGGGATCGCACCCCCGATGGCAAATGGATCCTCGACTTCAACCGAGCGTATAATCCCTGGTGCGTATATAGCGAGGATTACACATGCCCCTTCGTGCCCCGGGAGAATTGGCTTAGGGTGCCGATACGCGCTGGTGAGAAGAGCTATCCTCTGAAAAAGTAGGATGAATCGAAAGTGGGGCGGGGAGATGCTCAAACCGCTGGCTGCGGGGATAAGCATGGGTTGGGGGCCTTGTCTGGCCTTCTCCGGGCCCATCCTATTGCCTTACAAGGAAATAAAGGCAGGTGGATAGCCCAAGCCGCCGGGACTAGATGGGCTCCCAGAGGCCTCAGAAGAGGGTAGAGGCATGGCGAAGCGCAGCTCGTTTAAAGACCATTGCATTGTGTCCTGTGGCATGCTGCACCCGGAGCTAAGTCACCTGATGAAGATCGGCTTTTTGGACCCTTACAAAATCCTGTTCACTCCCCCGGGATTGCATGCCATACCCGATGAGCTGGAAAGGCAGCTGGTGAGGAAATTGAAGAAGGCCATGGAGTACTGCCCTCCTCAGAAAATCATCGTAGTCTATGGCAGGAGATGCTATCTCAATGCCGATAACCCCTTTAGAAACATAGATATGATAATCAAGGAACAAGGGGAAGGGATATCGAGAGTGCAGGGCGATTATGGCTATGATATGCTTGCGGGGATCGAGGAGAGGGAGAGAATAAGCGGAGGCGAGGCAGATAAAGTCCTCTGGTTTACGCCCGGGTGGCTTAGAAATTGGAAGATCGTCTACCAGAAGTATTTCGGTTGGGACGAGGCCGATGCAAATGCGAATTTCCCAGGATACTACAAGAAGATAGTCGTCTTAGACGGCATAGGGATCTCCGAGAAATACATCAACGAGCACCCCGAAGAGATCCTTGAGCTCTTCGATTGGACGGGGGTCGAAGTGGAATTCCAGAAGATCTCTCTGGACCGATTGAAGAGGCTCCTCCTGGAGTGCTTAGCATAGCGGCCAAGCCCGATCGCTTGGCGGAGGATTGGCGATGAAGATAGCGGTGGTTTATGATAACGAATCGCTCCAGCGCGAACTGCTTCCCGCTTGGGGGTTTGCCTGCTTAGTGGTGACAACTCCACCTGCCCCTCCAATGGCAGGCGAGCAAGCCCATTGGAGTGGCGATGTCCTCTTTGACACCGGCGGCGACGGCCCCAGGCTGCTCTCCAACATGGAGCGGATGGGGCTTGACGTCGGGAGGATCAAGTCCGTTGTGCTTTCGCACGCTCATGGCGATCATACCGGCGGGCTGGGAGCTATCCTGGCCACCAACAGGAACCTTACTGTCTACCTCCTGCGCTCCTTCCCCGCCAGCTTCAAGGCCCAAGTACGAACCCGCGTCCGCGTGGTGGAGGTACACGAGCCGATGGAGCTAACCGAGGGCATTTACACCACCGGCGAGGTGGACTCGGGCATCGGAGAGCAGGCGTTGGTGGTAAAGACAGGCCAAGGGCTGGCGGTCATCACCGGCTGTGCCCATCCCGGCATCGTGAGGATGGTCCGCCGCGCCAAGGAGGTCGCTGGAGGTGAGGTTTACCTGGTGATGGGTGGTTTCCACCTGGGCGGGGCGAGCAAGAGGGAGATCGAGTCCATTATCGCTGAGTTTCGGCGGTTAGGGGTACAAAAGGTAGCCCCCTGCCATTGCACAGGGAACCGCGCTAAGCAGATGTTCGCCGCTGAGTATGGAGACGATTTCATCAAAGTCGGCGTGGGGCTAGTCTTGGAGATGGGGCCATAGGGGCATCAACCGAGGAGGTGCAACATGGAATGGAAGACTTTGTTGATAGCATCCTCAGCATTTGGGCTGTACGTCATCTGCCCCAGGATGAGCGCGATGATGGTCCAGCAGGCGAAGATGAAGGGCCTGAACCTTTACTCCATCATAGTCCTGGGAGCTTTGATTTCCATACCGCTATTTGTGATCCTGTCGCGCATATTGATCAAGTTCGGCATCGGGTGGGCGATAATCTTCGCCGCTATAGGCGATTTTGCTGCCGCTGCCCTGCTTGGAGCCATAGACCCCAGGACAGGGGTGGAACTGGCCATCATAACGGTGTTCGTGTACATTGGGATTAGGTTGGCCCCGGTGATATCAGGCTTTATCTTCGGCTGAAGAAAAGCGCGAAGGAGT
>CAYYKQ010000141.1:0-3421 GCA_964440965.1 uncultured Anaerolineae bacterium
TAGTGCATCCCTCCCACCTGCCTCACCATCCCCTTGAGCTCCATCATAGCCAAAGTGCTGGACACCTGAGAGATGGGGAGGCCGCTCCTCCGTCCGAGCTCGTCAATGTGGATGGGCTCAGCCGAGAGATGCTGGAGCAGGAGCGCCTCCTTCTCGTTGGTGGGAAGGATCTCCTTGGCCTCCGCCTGCTGGCTGACCATAGTCAGGTTCAGCTCCTCCAAGATGTCCTGGACGGAGAGGACGAGCTTGGCCCCCTCCTGAATGAGCTTGTTGGTTCCCACGCTCTTCTTACGGAAGATGTTGCCCGGCACAGCGAAGACATCCCTTCCTTGGGAGAGGGCATAATCGGCAGTGATCAGGGCGCCGCTCCTCTCTCCCGCTTCTACGATCACCACCCCCAGGGAAAGCCCGCTGATGATGCGGTTGCGGGGTGGGAAGTTGCTCCCCTCGGGCGGGGTACCCAGTGGGTACTCGGTGAGGATGGCGCCTTGTTCAACGATCCTCTCAGCCAATCTGCGATTGCAAGGGGGATAAATTATGTCGAGGCCCGACCCGAAGACGGCGATGGTCCTCCCTCCGGCCTCTAAGGCCGCCCGATGGGCCTCGCTGTCTATCCCCCTCGCCAGTCCGCTGACCACAGTGATCCCGCTTCGGGCTAATCCCCCGGCTATCTCCCTCGTCACTTCCTTGCCATAGACGGTGGCCCCGCGTGTGCCTACCACCGCCACCGCCCACTCATCCTGGGGCAGTAGCTCTCCCTTAAGGTAGAGTACCGGCGGGGGGTCATAGATGTTGAGCAGACGGGAAGGATAGGCCTCATCCTCCCAGGTGAGCAGTTTGATCCCCTCCCGCTCGATCTTCTCCATCTCCTCGTCCAGGGAGATCTCCTCCCTCGTCTGGAGCAGATTCGCCAGGGAGCGGCGATCGAGCCCAGCCTTCCGGAGCTCATGAGGGGAAGCGTTCCATGCGGCTTCTAAATCCCCAAAGTAGTCTAACAAAGCCCGGAGGCGAATAGGGCCTATGCCTTGAACGATATTAAAGCCTACCCAATACTTAGCCTCGGACACTTGGGCATCTCCTTGGGCTAAATCAAACCCTCCATTGGCTCTATCACCAGCTTCCTCTCCTTCAGATCCACCTTCACCACCACATCTTCAATGGCTGGGATGAGTATCTCCCTGGAGGATTTCTCGTCTTGTACCACAAAGACATCGTTGGCAGGTGTGGAAAGGACCTCGCTCACTCGGCCCAGGAATTCCCCTTTAGTGGTCCAAGCTTCCAGGCCGATGACCTGATGGATGTAATACTCATCCTCGCCCAGAGGCATAGCCTGCTCGATGGGTATCTGGACCAACTGGCCGCGTAAATCCTCGGCCGCTTCTCGGGTATCACAGCCGGCCAATTTAAGCAGCGCACGCCCCTTGTACAGCCGGAAGCGCTTCAGGGCAAAGGGTGTCTTCTCCTCCCCCAGGTAGACCGTATCCAGCAGGGCGAAGCGGTCTGGGAAGTCGGTCATGATTTCCACCGCTACCTCGCCCCTCAGCCCGTGGGGCTTTATCACTCGACCGATAATCAGGTACCGAGGCGAAGAGCGATCCATGCCTATCAGACGATCTTCAGGACAGCGTGCTTGCCCTCCTTAGTGGCCCATACCCTCAACAGAGTGCGCATGGCGTTTGCCACCCGCCCTTCTTTGCCGATGACCCGTCCTTTATCCTCCGGTGCCACATGGAGTTCAAAGACCACGGAGTTAAGGTCTTCGAATTCATCCACTCTCACCTGTGAGGGATCATCAACGATGGATTTGGCTATGTACTCGATGAGTTCCTTCCCAGCCACTTTAAGTCTCCATCAACCCGAGCGCCTTCAATTGCTCCTGCACTTCTGCTACCGCTTCTGAATCGAAACCCTCGATAGAGAGCAACCCTTCCTCCCCCTCCTCCAGCTTGGCCAATATCTCCTCGACCTTCGTCAATCCAGCTTCCTCGAGGAGGTTCCGGACGCGCTGGGAGAGGTTCAACTCCGCTAGGGAGAAGGCTTTCTCCTCAACTTTAGCGAGGCCCTCCTCCGCTTCAGCCAGCAAGGCCTCCAGGCTCTCCCCCTTCTTCAAGCGGGCGAACCTGTCTAAGGTGCCCGTCTTCTTCATCAGCCTGGCCACCGCCTCGGTGGGCTGAGCGCCCTGCGAGAGCCAATAGAGGGCCCGCTCCTCCTTGATCCTCACCGTCGGAGGATCGGTAAGGGGGTTATAGAAGCCGATGGTCTCGATGAACTTCCCATCACGGGGCGAACGGGAATCGGCCACCACCACTCTGTAACTTGGCTGTTTCTTTTTCCCTACCCGACGCAACCTTATCCTCACCATCTCCCTTCGTCTCCTTACCTGATATCAGCGGAAGGCGATAAACTTAGGCCATAAGCTCATTTGTAATCCTCCCTAGGAGGGGCAAAGGCGTCGATGACCACAGCCTCCTCCATCACTTTAGCCCCATGTTCCATGTTAGCCGGGGCCAAGTAGCTATCCCCTGCCTTGAGGAGATGGGTCTCGTCCCCGATCCTCATCTCCAACTTCCCTCGCACAACATATCCTGCCTGCTCCTGAGGATGTCGGTGAAGGGGCACCACCGCCCCTTTCTCAAAGGTGAACTGGACCAGCATCACCCGCTCGCCACAGGAGAGGGTGCGCCGCTGGACGCCCGAGAGCATCTCCACTGGTTCCACATCTGCCGCCCTTATCACGTTCGCCATCTCTTCACCCCCTGCTTTGGCTCCAGTTCACAATACCCCCGCGTTCGTGAGGTACTCCTCCATCCTGGCCACGAATCGGTCTGCGTCGGCGACGACGCGCCGTGCCGCCTCCTCGTCCAACTCGAGCCGGTCCGCGTAATCGCTGGCCTCTCTAGCCTTGCGAGCACTGGTCAAGATGCGTCCATACTCCGGCTCGATCAGGCCTGGCTTGATAAGATACTGGCCAAAAGCCGATTGCACACCAGAGTGCTTGCTGCGTTCTATGTCCTGAGTCAGCAGCACCGCAGTTGCCAGGTGATAGATAGCATAGTACGCCCGGTTGACCGCCCCTCGAACTCGTCCCAGGGCTATCAGGTCATGCGCAGTAGCAATGTCCTCCTTTGCCTTCTTTAGCCGGATATTTATGATGACCTTGGTGTGCTCGTCCATAGCTCGACCCCTTCTTTCTCCACGTTTCGATATAGCGGGGCACGATGCTGCCGATGCCACTCGTAATTCTCATAGCTCATAATTAACGATGAAATGACGACATCGTATTTGAGCATTAGATCCATTTCGATGGCCACCACATCATCCCATAGTTGGCCGTTTGGGCGCTCTACGACCATGAGCAGATCCAAATCCGACTCCTCATCGAAGTCGCCACGCGCTTTGGAGCCAAACAGGGTGATACATG
>CAYYKQ010000142.1:0-3357 GCA_964440965.1 uncultured Anaerolineae bacterium
GGGTCTTCTTCGGCGCGGAATGCCCAAGCATGATCTTCGCCATCGGCCTGCTGATCGGCTCCATCCCCTGGATGAACAAGGTGATCTACATCGCGCTCTCCATAGGGGGATCATCGGCGGGGGCACCTTCTCCATGCTGGGGGCTACGTTCGATATCGCCTACTTCGCCAGTGGCGTGTGCGGCCTGCTCATGCTGATCAAGTATCGAAGGGAGATATTTGGACGGATCAAGGTGGCCACGAGATCCAACCGCCCTAAAGGCAGAGGCCGCCGGTTAAAGATCTAAGTCAAACAAAGGAGGTAACACAATGATAACCAGCGCAATAGGGTTAGCGACGTTCCTGGCCGTCCTAAATGCTAAGATAGTAGAATACTTCGTCACCCCGCTCTTTGAGGCCCAAGGCTGGAATAAGAGGTACCAATTGTATGTCTCCTTGGTGACAGGCCTCCTCATCAGCTGGGTGACCAGGCTGGACCTGATCACCCCCTTAGCTGAGAAGATCGGCCAGCCGGTCATGTATCCCGCAGGGATGATCATAACCGGCGTACTGGTGGGTGGGGGGGCGAACATGATCTACGACGTCTTCGACACCATAGGGGCAGCTCGCGATCGGCACGAAGCAGAGGCCGAGAGGATCCGCCGGTCGGGGAACCCTTAGACTTTAAGTCACAAGCTCCACCACCCCCCTATCGCCATCCACATGCAGGATCTGCCCATCCCGGAAGACCTTTGTCGCCTCCCGGATCTGCAACACCGCTGGGATGCCATATTCCCGTGCCACAATGGCGCCGTGGGAGATCAGCCCCCCTTCCTCCATCACGATGCCCCCAGCCAGGCTGAACAGGGGAACCCAACCGGGGTTTGAATAAGGAGCGACCAGGATCTCCCCCTTCTTGAGCTTGTGGGCTTCGCTGAGGCCCCTCACCACCTTAGCCTTGGCCGTGACCTTGCCCGCGCTGCAGGCCACACCCTTAAAGGTCCGCCGCACTGCCACTTTGGAGGGAACCTCGGGCAATCCCGATCGGAGCCCCTGCCCGATCGTCAAAGGAGGCTCGAAGTTCCGATAACACCTCTTCATACGCTTGTACTTCCTGACCCAATCGCGGGCCTCCTCGCTGGAGAGCCTCCCATCCAAAGCGGCCAAAACCTGATCCAAGGTCAGGATGAAGATATCCTCAGGGCGCTCAAGGTACCCTTGCTCCGCCCAACGCCTCCCCTGCTCCGCGAAGAACCGATGACAGTGGTAGTGGACCAGGGAGAGCAGGGGGCGCATCTCCTCGCGCCACCAACAATACCGCTTCAGGATCTCCAACTGAGAGAAGAACTGCCGCTTCCTAAACAACCTGTCCAGCCACCCCCTGGAGAGGAGCTCCGCTGCCCGTCGCTCCTCCTCCAGCCTGACCTCCCTCTGATAGGCGACGAGTTCGTCGGGATCTACGCCCCCTCCCGCCTGCACGAAGGACTTCAAAGTGGTGAAAACGAAGGTGGGGTCCTCCTCCCACCGGGGCAAGGACATGTCCTCGTCGTTTTCCGCCATGTAGTGGAACTCCTGGATGTAGTTCTGGAGGCGGCCCCAGAATTCACGCCCTTCAGAGAAGGACTGCAGCCTCTCTGGAAGCTCCGAGGGCTCCGACTCCAGGATGGCCTGGGCGACGCGATCATGCTTGAGAGCCTCCTGGCCGAGCCTCCATAGCTCCGCAAGGGGACGCCCTGTGCTCACGTCCATCAAACCGGTGAGGAGGCGAGCTGTGGAGATGGGCTCAGCATCCGGATTTCGCTTGTTCAGGTTCTCCACCATGGGGGCGAAATCATCGTGGGCTTGCGTGTTTAAGAAGCTGATGAGCAACGCTATCCTGTTAGTGCGGTGGTGGCGCTCAATGGCATAGCGGACCTGCTCCGCCAGCTCCTCATCGCTGAGCTTGGCCGGGTCTATCCTGGCATACTCGACCTCCTCCTCCAGGAATTCCCGCTTGTACGCCTCCGCCTCTTTCCAGAGGGTCTTGTAAAGGTTCTGGAGGGCGAAGAGGCAGGGGAGAGCCCGAATGATGGTGCGTGGCGTCCACGGTGTCACCAATCCATCGCCCTCGTAAGTGGGCTCTAAGCCCACAGATTCGTCGAATGCGCGCTCCTTGAAGCCAGGGATGATCGAATTCAGGCGCTTGACCTCGCCGGCGTTCCAGTAGGCGCGACCGAAGAAGAGGCGTCCCCATTCCACCTTCCTCTCCCCTTTCCGCATCATCTTCAATCGCTGGAATATCTCCTCCAAAGCCTTTCCCCACTCGTATCCGATGCTGATGGAAAAGGAGAGGGGGGTAATGAAGCCGGGCATCACCTCTCGGAAGTTGGCTGATGTCCACTGGCCGATCCCCGGTGCGAAGGTGTAGGAGGTCAAGGGGCGAGTCTGCAATATGTAAAACTCCCCCTCATGCAAGGCCCATTCGATGTCCTGGGGATAGCCGTAAATCTCCTGGATCCGATAGCCCAGTTGCATGAGCTGCAGCAGTTGCCCATCCGTCAGGCAGGGCTCGGCGCCCTTCCCCTCAGGGACCTCCACCTCTTTCACGCCCGATGGATGGTCGGGCACCATCATCACCCGTTTCTCGCTCACATCCCTGAGGCGGACGCGCTCGTTCCAGGCATCTAAGATGAACCGATCAGGGGTGACTCTGCCGGATACGACCGCTTCCCCTAACCCCCAATTGGCTTCGACCAGCATCTCCTCCTCCATGCCAGTGGAGGGGTTCAGAGTGAACAAAACGCCCGAGGCCTCGGCCGGGATCTGCCTCTGCACCACCACGGCCATAGCCATGTCCAGAGGGGAAATCCCCTGGCGATGGTGGTAAGAGAGCGCTCTGGCGCTCCACAGGGAGGCCCAACAGGCCCTCACCCGATCGAGAACCTCCTCCAGAGTCAGAAGGTTAAGATAGGTGTCGTACTGGCCGGCGAATGAGGCCTCCGGCAGATCCTCACATGTGGCCGATGACCGCACCGCCACCGGCCCTCCCAGACCTTGATAGGCCTCTTCGATAGCTCTGCGTACGTCGTCGGGCAGGGGACAGGATTCGATGGCGGCGCGCAGGGGCCTAACCTGCCCTTCCAAATCCGCTGATTCATAGTCCAGCTGCGAGAGGGCCTCCCTCAGGGTGGATTCCAGCCCGTTGTGCTCGAGAAAGGAGCGGTAGGCGGCCGTGGTTATGCAGAAGCCGGCTGGGACCCGTAGCCCAGCCCGAAGCAGCTCGCCCAGACGCAGGGCCTTTCTCCCCACCAGATGTGCGTCTTCGGCCCCGATCCAATCAAGGGATAGGACATAGGGTTCCATCTTTCCTCTCCAATTGAGGGTGCGCGTTCTCTAACGC
>CAYYKQ010000143.1:0-3300 GCA_964440965.1 uncultured Anaerolineae bacterium
ACTTGCCATAATTTCGATAAGCAATTATAATAGGGCAAAATCGAGCCCAAAGAAAGGGTGAGAGGGATGGAGCGGAGGATAGAGGAATTCATCGATCATCTGATAGCAACGGGTTATGCTGAGAACACCGTGATGGCCTATCGTGGGGATTTGAGCCAGCTATCGGGGTACTTGCGAGGCGTAGGCCTGAATAGTTGGGATGAGGTGAGGGAAAAGGAGCTTATCAATTATGTCCTTTTCCTGAGGGAACGAGAATATGCCCTTTCGACGGTAGCCCGTAAAGTAGCGAGTGCTCGCTCCTTTTTTGCCTTCCTAGTGAGCAGGGGTCTTCTAAAAGATAATCCAGCAGCTGGCCTTTCCATGCCTTTGGTGCAGCGTTCATCTCCCGGCGAGGCCCCTTCGATGGAGGAGGTGGATAGGCTGCTGGCCACGGTGGAGAAGGACCAAAGCCCTAAAGGCCTGCGAGATAGAGCCCTCCTGGGCCTCTTAGTGGAGGCAGGCCTCCGCCCCAGCGAAGTGGTCTCCTTGAATGTGGAGGACGTGAACACGATGGAGCTTTCCCCTAAGCTGAAGGAGGCCATACATAGGTATTTGGAGGAGGGCAGGCCCCGATTGGTGGCCAGAGAGGAAGAGAGAGCATTGTTCTTGAGCGTAGGGGTAGGGATAGGAGGTAGCAGATTAACCAGGCAGGGGGCTTGGCTTATCGTCAAGGAGAGGGGTAAAGCAGCGGGCCTGGATGATCTCTCCCCTCGCCTGCTGCGTCGAGTTCACATTCATCATAGGAATTGGGAAACCCGCGACCCTGAGTGCTAAAAGGCTACAGCCAGCGCCACCCTCTCGTCAGCGCCGAAGTCCGCCAGAAGTTCGCCCTGGGTCCTTCGACTCTGACGAGGGACCTCTAAGACAGATATAAAGGCTCTGCGTCCCCCCTCTGAAATGACGCTTACATTGTCTCCATCCTCCACAAGAGCACAAGCTGCCAGTTTTCCCGTCTTCTCGGTGAGATGGGCAGCGCGAACCCCTTTGCTATAGCGGCTTTGGACGGGATACTCGGTTAAGAGGGTGCGCTTGAGGAAGCCCTTCTCACTGACAGTGAGGAAATCCCCCTTCAGATCGGGGGTAGGGGGGATAAGGCTCGCTCCCACCACTATATCTCCTTCCCCCAGCTTGATCCCCGCCACCCCCTGAGCGTAACGGGAGAGCTGGAGGCGCACGTCTCCTTCGGGGAAGCGGATAGCCTGTCCCAAGCGGGTGGCTAGCATTATCTCACCTCCCAGGCTAGATCCGGCGAAGACCAGTTTATCCCCTTCTTTGAGGCCGAAGATGGTCGTCCCAGCTCCCTCCCTTAGGTTTAAAGCTGAGGGGGTGATCCGCTTAACATATCCGCCGGAGGAAACCAACACCAATGGCTTCCCCTCTTCCGAGATGTTCACAATGGAGATCACCCTCTCCCCCTCCTCCAAACCCAGGAAGGTCTTGGTCGATTCCTTTCGAGGAGGGAGCCGAAAGGCCTTGTATTTGAAGCCTCGTCCGAGGTTAGTGACAAAGAGCAGGTCATCCAAAGGGTGGGCGAGCAGATGGACGAGATGAGCATCAACGGCTCGAGTCGTAAGGCCATATCGTTGATAGAAGGAGAAGGAAGCGGCTTTTTCCCTCCAAACATGCTCCATGGTGAGAACGACCATGAGGTTCTCCTCAGGGATGGTGGCTTCCTCGACGAGTTCTTTCTCCTCCTCCAAGATCATAGTGCGGCGCTCGTCGCCGTAACGCTCCTTGATGGCCTCTAAGTCCTTCTTCATTAATCCTAAGATCTTACGGGGGTGGGCTAAGAGGTCCGAGAGGATTTTGATCCGTCTGCTCACCTCTTTGTATTCTTTCTCCACCTTAGCGCGATCGGTGGAGGAGAGCCTTCCCAAAGGCATGGCTAGGATGGCCTCAGCTTGGACATCGGTGAGCTTGAATTTGCGCTTCAGATTCTTGGCCGCTGTTCTCGATGAGCGCGAGTGTCGGATGATAGCGATAACCTCGTCCAGCTTGCTAAGGGCTACCAGGAGCCCCTCCAATATATGGGCCCGTTCGTTCGCCCTTTTCAGCTCATACCGTGTGCGTCTGGTCAGGACCTCAAACCGATGGTCGAGATAACATAGAAGGGCGCGCTTCAGGGGGAGGAGGCGCGGTTCGCCGTTTACCAGAGCCAAAGTGATGACGTTAAAGGTTACACGCATCTGGGTAAGCTTGAAGAGCTCGGCCAGCACCCTCTTAGGCTCGGCGGTGCGAGCCAGTTCGATGACCACCCTCATGCCTTCCCTTCCCGATTCGTCCCTAAGGTCGGTGATTCCCTCGACCTCTCCCTTCCGAGCCAAGTAGGCTATGCGTTCGATAAGCCTTCTCTTATTGACCTGGTAAGGGAGCTCGGTGATCACAATCCGGTTACGGCCACGGGTCATCTCTTCTATGTGCGTCTTGGCTTGGACGACGATATGGCCCTTGCCTGTGGCATAAGCGCGGCGGATGGCATCCGTTTTTTTATCCCCGTGTCTGCGGTAAACGATCCCTCCTGTAGGGAAATCCGGCCCCTTAATGTACCGCATCAGTTCATCGATTGTCACTTTCTGTACCTCATCGTAGTGGTCGATGAGGTACAGGAGTGCATCGCAGACTTCTCTCAGATTATGGGGAGGGATGTTAGTGGACATCCCTACCGCTATCCCCGAGGCACCGTTCACCAAGAGGTTAGGGATTCGGGAGGGGAGCACAGTGGGCTCCTTCAAACTCCCATCGAAGTTATCCACGAAATCCACAGTGTCCTTACCGATGTCAGCCAGCATCTCCATGGCCAAGGGGGTCAATCTCGCTTCTGTATACCTCATTGCGGCCGGGGGATCGCCGTCCACGCTGCCGAAGTTGCCCTGGCCGTCCACTAAGGGGTAGCGCATGGAGAAGTCCTGGGCCATTCTGGCCATGGCCTCGTAAACAGCCACATCGCCATGGGGATGGTATTTGCCTAAGCATTCCCCCACAATGCGGGCGCTCTTCCTGTAGGGTGCGCCCTTGCCCAGTCCCATCGTGTGCATGGTGTAGAGGATGCGGCGGTGGACAGGCTTTAATCCGTCTCTTGCATCGGGGAGAGCCCTGGATATGATCACGCTCATAGCGTAATCCAAGTATGCGCTCTCCATCTCTTCGCTTATTCTGATCTCTTTGATACCTTTCATTGCCATGATACCCTCTTCCGATTTGCCTTTTGGGTAAATTATAGCACGTTTGTTCTAAACAGTCAAGTCCCAGTGGAATTATTGC
>CAYYKQ010000144.1:0-3216 GCA_964440965.1 uncultured Anaerolineae bacterium
CAGGCTCTTAGCTTTGATCGGGAGTAGAGAGATGGATCGAATTACTCCGCTTGGGAAGTTCTCACATCAACATGAGAGGACACAGCAGGGTAAGACTGCCTTTATCTGCTCGAAGGAGCTATGGGCACGCGGTCATGGGCCATTTCATCCCCTGAAGCCGGAGCGGTTGAGGCGTACCTACGAGTTGCTCTGCGCCTACGGCGCCTTTAACGGCGATTCTATTCTGATCCCAGCCAGAGAAGCTACGCCAGAGGAGCTGGCCCTCTTCCATACCGAGGAGTACATTGCCGCCGTCAAGAGCCTGAGCAGAGGAGAGAGGAAGTACAATCCGACCCGTTACAATTTCGGGCCGGGCGACAACCCTGTCTTCGAAGGGATGTACGAGACCGAGGCCCTTAAGGCGGGAGCAGCTTTGGTGGCGGCGGAGCTGCTGCTCTCAGGCGAAGTGGATACCGCCTTCAGCTTCGCCGGGGGGCTCCACCACGCTGGGCCGTCCAGAGCTTCCGGTTTCTGCGTCTTCAACGACGTCGCCATTGCCATCCATTACCTCATGCGGAAGGGCAAACGTATCGCTTACGTGGACATCGATGCCCACCACGGCGACGGGGTGCAGAACGCCTTCTATGACACAGATAGGGTGCTCACTATCTCCCTCCACGAATCGGGTGAGTACCTCTTCCCGGGAACGGGCTTCGTCGACGAGCTGGGCATGGGCATGGGAAGGGGCTACTCCATCAACGTCCCCTTGGCACCCTACACCGATGACGAGGTCTACCTCTGGGCCTTCCGGGAGGTCGTTCCTCCGTTGGTGAAGGGATTCCAACCCGACATCTTGGTCAGCCAGCTGGGCATTGACACCCACTACCTCGACCCGCTGACCCATCTCTGCCTCACGACCAACGGTTACATAGCCGCCGTCGAGATAATGAAGGGACTTGCGCCCAAGTGGTTGGCCTTTGGAGGCGGAGGATACAACCTCGATGTTGTGCCCAGGGCCTGGACCCTGGCCTATGGGGTGATGTCCGGGCAGGATTTCCCCGATGAATTGCCTCCTGGCTATGCAGAGAAGTATGGCCCCGGCACGCTGCGTGACCACGGAGGGCCTTACATCACCCCCAGGGCAAAGGAGCGGACCCGTCGCTATGCCGAGAAGGTGGTAAGGGAGTTGAAGGCCAAGTTGAGCATGATAAAGGTCCGATGACCATGCAGCGCATCATCGTTCTGGGAAGCGCAGCTGCCCTTTCCACAGCTGACCGCGACAATACCTTCTTCGCCTTCGATAGCCCTCGCGCTTTACTCCTCATCGATTGCGCTGGAAGCCCTTACCAGAAGCTCCTCAAAGCCGGACTGGACCCCCAACGCTTGGAGGGTGCTATCATCACCCATGCCCACCCCGACCACATCTACGGCCTGCCCTCCCTCGTTCACCACTTCATGATGATCAAGCGTGAGGAACCTTTCACCATCTATGCCAACTCTCGTACCTTACGAATAGCTAAGGACATCCTGGGCATCCTCGGCCTCAAACGGGGATTCGTCGCCTTCAGCGAGATACCGATGGAGGAGGGCTTTGTCGTCTTCGACAACGAGGAGTATGCCGTCCACACCAGCCCTGTGCGCCACATCGGGCCCACTCTGGCGGTGAAGATCACCGCTAAGCTCGGCGGTGTCTCCGTCGTCTACTCCGCTGACACCGCTCCCTGTCCGGAGTTGCTGGCCTTGGCCAAAGAGGCTGACATCCTCTTCCACGAATGCTCCGCCACAAAGCCCACGCGCGGCCATAGCACCCCACAGCAGGTGGCGAAGCTGGCCCAATGGTGCGGCGTAAGGAAGCTGGTGCTGGTTCACCTCCACCCCCTGCTGGCCACGAACTCCGAACGCCTCGTGGAGGAGGTGCGGGAGTTTTACAAGGGAGAGCTGCGGATCGCCCACGATCTCGAGGTTTATGAGCTGGCCCCTCCTCAGCCAGCAGGAAAGTGAATCCTAAGGGAAGGGAGATGAAACGGGGAAAGCCCATCGTCGCCATCACCATGGGCGATGCAGCAGGGGTCGGGCCGGAGATCGTGATCAAGGCCCTGGCCCAGGGCACAATGCCGCTGCATCCCTACCGCTTCTGTTGCCCTTTGGTGATCGGGGATGCTAAGGTATTGGCACGGGTGGGGGAGATACTTAACATCCCCTTTGCTCTGCACCCCATCGCTGAAGTTGCCGACGCCCGCTTCGAGTTCGGCACCATCGACGTCCTGGATCTGGCCAACGTCGATCTGGCCAGGCTGGAGGTGGGGAAGGTCTCGGCAATGGCCGGGAGGGCGGCGGTGGAATACGTAGTCAAGGCTGTGGAACTGGCCCTGGCAGGGGAAATCGATGCCATCGTCACCGCCCCCATCAACAAGGAGGCTGTAAAGCTGGCAGGCTGGGAGCACATCGGCGCGCTCGCTCACCCGGGAGCGAATATCCCAGGCCACACGGAGCTCTTAGCTGAATTGACCGAAACACCCCGCTGCACCACCATGCTCGTCGCTGGCCCCCTCAGAGTGACCCACGTCACCGGGCATGTCCCTTTGCGGAAGGTGGCCGATCTCATCACCAGGGAAAGGGTGCTGGAGGCTATCTTGGTCACCGCCGACGGCCTGCGCCAACTGGGGATCGAGCATCCCCGCTTAGGGGTAGCGGCCTTGAACCCTCACGGAGGGGAGGGAGGGCTGATTGGCCGAGAGGAGATAGAGGAGATCGCCCCAGCGGTAGAGGAGGCTCAGAGGATGGGCATCGACGCCCGAGGGCCATACCCGGCCGACTCCATCTTCCTCCGCGCCCTCAAAGGCGAGTTCGACGCCGTGGTAGCGATGTATCATGACCAGGGACACATCCCGGTGAAGGTCTATGACTTCGAGGGAAGCGCTACGGTGACGCTGGGGTTGCCCATTGTGCGCACCTCGGTTGACCATGGCACGGCCTTCGACATCGCCTGGAAGGGGATGGCCAGCCCTCGGAGCCTAATCGAGGCCATCAAGCTGGCAGCAAGGATCGCCGAGATGATGAGCTCGCTCGCTGGTGGCCGGGGATGAAGGGGTTTTGCCAACCTGCCGCGAGCCCTGTGGAATAAACTCTATTCCACAGGGCGAGCGAGCTCATCAGATGATGAGCTCGCTCGCTGGTGGCCGGGGGTGATGAGCTCGCTGCTGACTGGGGTGAAAGAATTTCGCGAACTTACCGCGA
>CAYYKQ010000145.1:0-2792 GCA_964440965.1 uncultured Anaerolineae bacterium
CCGTGGCCGAGGACGACCTGAGGGCCATCGGCCGCACCAACGACTGCGTCCTCTATGGCGGACGGGCCTTCTACACCATGCGGGCCGATGACGCCGAGATAGAGCGGATCATCAAGCAGATCCCTTCCTCAGCATCGAGGGATTACGGGAAACCCTTCTACGAACTCTTTCAGGCTTATGGTGGCGATTTCTACCAGATTGACCCCCTTCTCTTCAGCCCAGCGGAGGTCTTCATCAATAATCTCTCCAGCGGGAGGACCTACCACGCTGGTGGGTTTAATGTAGAGGTGTTGCAGGGGATATTCGGGTGAGGATCGGGATCCTGGGACCTAAAATGGGCTGGCATGTGCAGGCCCTTCGGAAGGCCCTCGATGAAAGGGGGATTCCCTCGGCCAGCTTCTCTATCACCCACCTGGTAGCTGGGATCGCCCACCAACCGCGCGTTCGCATAGAAGGGCATGTGCTGGAGGATTACGATGCCATTATCGTGAGGAGCATCCCTATCGCCTCCCTGGAGCAGATCATCTTTAGGGTCGATGTCCTCCATCGCTTGGAGGACCTGGGAGTCAGGATCGTCAACTCCGCTGAGGCCATAGAGAGGACGGTTGACAAATACTACACCTCGGCCCTCCTTGAGGACGCAGACATCCCTACCCCTCGAACCATTGTCACCGAGCGCTTCGGCGAGGCGATGGAAGCCTTCCACGAGCTGGGGGGAGATGTAGTGGTGAAGCCCCTCTTCGGCTCCCAAGGGATGGGGATGGTGAGGGTGTGGAACGAGGACCTCGCCCATCGGGTCTTCAGGGCTTTAGAGATTGGCCGCTACGTCTATTACCTCCAGGAATTCATCCCCCATGGGAACAGGGATATTAGGGCCTTTGTGGTGGGGGAGGAGGTGGTAGCGGCCATGATGCGCAGGGCCGAATCCTGGAAGACCAACGTGGCCAGGGGAGCAAGCGCGGAGCCCTTAGAGCTGAGCGAGGAGTTGATAGAGCTCAGCCTAAGGGCTTCTCGCGTTCTTGGTGCTGATTATGCGGGAGTAGATATCCTGAGAGCGGAGGGCGGCGGATATTACGTGACTGAAGTGAACGGCATCCCAGGGTGGAAAGGCTTGCAGAGCACAACCGACGTGGACATCGCCGGCCGGATCGTCGAGCACGTGGTGGAGCTCATACAGGCTGAGGAAGCATGAATCCAGGGCGAAGCCCATTGGAATATAAAGTTCCGAGGATTCCGACATCGCTGCCTAAGCTTCCCGGGAAGGCGTATATCCCTGAGGAGGAAGTTAAGACCCTCCTATCCGATGAGGTTGTGGTCGAGGAGAAGCTGGATGGGCAGCAGCGCTGGTTCGACATCGGCAACCTGAGGATCTACTACGAGGATATGTCGGAGGTGAGAAAGATCAGATACGAATCCCTCCCATCCGAAGTCATCGCCTTCGACGTCTACGACTTTAGAACTGGATCATTTCTGGATTACGAACGGAAGATCGAGGTGCTGGAATCCCTGGGCATGGTTCTTGTCCCTCTGCTGTTCAGGGGGAGATTAGAGTCGCCGGAGGATGCGCTCAAGTTTTTGAGAGAGCCCTCCGCGTTCGGAGCTCCCCTAGTCGAAGGGGTAGTCATAAAAAATTATAAGAAGCAACTCTTTGGGAAGATCGTAAACCCGGATTTCGATGAATAGATCGGCCTGGAGCCTTAAAGCCGCTTTTGAACAGGCAGGATGTGATCCCCTTAATCCAGATGAGGTGGTATGGGCTGCCCAGATCGCCTGCATCTTGGAGGCAAGTGCTGACAAGCCAGGGAATGTAACTCGGCACAGAGATTTCGCTGATCTCAAATTCGAGGACTTCCTCATCAGCGCAGTGGCCATAGGACCCGCCCTTAGGGCTGCAAAGGGATCTTCCGTCGGCGAAAGCATCCTGAGGGCGATAAGAGACACCCAGAGGTTCGTCGCCTGCAATACGAATTTGGGCATTATCCTCCTTTTCGTCCCCTTGGTGAAGGCATACGGCCCCGGCGATCTGAGGGAAAGGCTGAGTGAAGTGCTCGCCTCGCTCACGGTGGAGGATGCCCGCAAAGCTTACGAGGCGATAAGGCTCGCTAAGCCAGGCGGGATGGGAAGGGTGGAGAGATACGATGTCGCCCAAGAGGAGGTGGACATCACCCTCAGGGAGGCCATGTGGCTGGCCAGGGACAGGGACTCCATCGCCAGGGAATACGTCACCGATTATGAGATAACCTTTGAACTCGGATGCCCCTCGCTGAGGAGATGCTGGGAGCAGTCTCAGAATCTGATGGATTCCATCGTCCAGGCATCCCTCATCATCCTGGCCCAGGTCCCCGATTCCCTCATCGGAAGGAAGAATGGCCCTGCCGCGGCTGAGGAGGTCTCGCGGAGGGCAAAAGAGGTTCTGGAACGGGGAGGCATCTTCTCGGAGGCGGGGAGGGAGGCCCTGAGGTACTTCGACCTCTACTTGAGGGAGCACCACTTGAACCCTGGCACCACCGCCGACCTCACGGCGTCCTCGATCTTCGTGGCCCTGTTGGAGGGCGGCCTCTACGCGATGTTCAGCGTCTAAGCGTCACAGCGCCGAAGCGTCTAAGCGAGAGAGGCTGAGACGCTAAGACGCTTGGACGCAGATGGAATGACTATGAAGCCCATGATCGAAGGTTACTACCTGGAATCCACCGAGGGCCTGCTCTTCGCCGTCAAAGGGTTGGTTCATCCGCCGAAAGCGGTGGTGGCCTACCTGAGATATGTCCCCGACCCCGATGGCGAGAGGGAGAGGG
>CAYYKQ010000146.1:0-2546 GCA_964440965.1 uncultured Anaerolineae bacterium
GGCTCGCTGAAGGGATAAAGATGAAAACCCTGGCTAAGCTGCTCGTTTTGATCTTGGTGTTAAGCCAGTTGGAGATAGGCACCGCCTGGGGACAAGGGCCCACAGCCTACACCGTCCAGCATGGCGATACCCTGTATGAGATCGCCCTCCGCTATGGGACGAGTGTAGAGGCCATCGCCCAGGCCAATGGCATCGCTGACCCCGACTTCATCTTCGTTGGTCAGCGATTGGTCATCCCACCCAGCGGGGGGAAGATCCACGTCGTCCAACGGGGCGAAACCCTCTCTGGGATCGCCCTCCGCTATGGGACGAGCGTGGAGGCCATCGCCCAGGCCAATGGCATTGCCGACCCCGATCTCATCTACGAATCCCAGCAGCTCCTCATCCCCACCTCCCTCCCCTACCCCCTCATCGCTGTGGAGGTCACACCCTCGCCCGCCATCCAAGGCCAGACGCTGGTCATCAAGGTGCGGATGGGAAAGGAGGCGGCCTTAAAGGGTTCCTTCGACGGCCGCCCCCTCCGTTTCGTCGCAGAGGAGGGATACCACTGGGCTCTGGCGGGGATCCATGCCCTGGCCCATCCTGGGGTGCACCTCCTGGAGATAGAGGCCGATGGTGTGAAGACGACCCGCGCCGTGCAGGTGGTGGCCGGCGAATTCCCTGTGGAGTACCTCTACTTCTCGCCGGAGGTGAGGAGACTGCTCGATCCGGCCTTGATCCAGGCCGAGAGGGAGCGGCTGGCCGAGGTCTTCGCCGCTTTCAGCCCTGAGAAGCATTGGAAGGGGCCATTCGTCGTGCCTGTTGAGGGGCGGCTCACCTCCCCTTTTGGCGCACGACGCTCCTACGAGGGAGGACCGGTGGCAAGTTACCATGGGGGTGTGGACTATGGGGCACCGGAGGGGACGCCGGTCCATGCGGCGGAGGCTGGGCGGATAGTCTTAGCGGAGGAGCTCAAGGTGCGGGGCAAGGCAGTGGTCATCGACCATGGCCTGGGGGTTATGAGCGGTTACTGGCACCTCTCGGAGATAGACGTGGAGGTAGGGCAGGAAGTAGAGAAGGGCGAGCTCATCGGCAAGGTAGGGAATACGGGCTTATCCACAGCTCCTCACCTCCACTGGGAGGTGCAAGTGGGAGGGGTAAAGGTCAATCCTCTCCAATGGGCTCGATGGACGATCCCGTGAAGCTCATCCCTCCTCAGCTTCTTCCTCCACTTCCTCCTCAGGGGCAGTCCTCACGATCTCAACCACCCTCTCCTCGCCGTCGGTCAGGATTTTGATGTCCGGGGGCACTTTGAGGTCCCTAACATAGATGGCCTGACCGATCTCCTTCAATCCACTGACATCGACCTCGATGGATTCGATCAGATTGTCGGGCAGGCATTCCACTTCCACCGTTTCGAGGCCGTGAACCAGGACGGCCTCCCCGCCGAGAAGGGCCGGAGCCTCCCCCACGAAGACCAGCGGGACCTCGGCGGTGACCTTCTCTGTGGTGATCACCTGGTAGAAATCAGCATGCAGAAGACCTCCGGTGATGGCGTCCTTCTGGATCTCGTGGACCAGGACCGTCCTGGGCTCCTCCTCCCCTTCGATCTTCAGAGAGATGAGCATATGTCCACCGGCCTGGGATAAAACGCGGCGCAGCTCCCGCTCCTTGACCTGCAAAGGGATGGAAGCCGTCTTATGGCCATACAAGACGGCGGGGATCAACCCCTCCCGCCGCAGTCGTTTCACCTTCTTGCCGATGATGGATCTCTTCTCCGCTCTCAGTTCAAGTCGTTCCATGGTTCACCTCCTGTGGAATAGCACTGCGATTATACCACTGCTTGGAAAATAGTTCAACCCTGGCCCGGCAGATTTTAAGGATTCTTTAAGCTATTTTCCCGCTTTTCGACTTGCGCTTTTCCATCTTATGTGCTACAATATCTTGTGGTTAAAAAGTTTAAGGCTACAATATATTGGGCAACGGAGGAGAAATGAGGTGCCCTTACTGCTCCAGCTTTAATACCAAGGTGGTTGACACCCGCAGGGCTGGCGAAGCCATTCGCAGGAGGAGGGAGTGTCTCGACTGCGGGAGGCGTTTCACCACCTATGAGCGGGCGGTTTTGGAGACGCCCTTGGTAGTGAAGCGGGACGGGCGTAGGGAGGAGTTCAACAGGGATAAGATCCTGGCAGGGGTGCGCAAGGCCTGTGCCAAGCGCCCCATTGCCATCGAGGACATCGAAGGGCTGGTGGATCAGGTGGAGAGCCGGGTCAGGGGGCTGGGGAAGGCCGAGGTGGAGAGCAAGGTGATAGGGGAGATGGTGCTGGAGAAGCTGAGGGATTTGGACGGAGTGGCCTACATCCGGTTCGCCTCCGTCTACCTCCCTTTGGCCGACCTGGAGAGCATAAGGGAGGAGATAGATAAGCTGTTAGCCCAGAGGAGGGTAAGATGAGCGTCGCAGCCCAGATTCGTAAACGGGACGGTCGGATCGTCCCTTTCGATCGCGAGAGGATCGTGAACGCCATCTTTAGAGCGGCCCGGGCGGTGGGACGGGAGGATGCTAGGGC